>DATARD010000232.1:0-55884 GCA_036264355.1 Thermoanaerobaculia bacterium | reverse complement strand
ACACGCGGGGCCGCGGGGACTCGGAGGGCACCTTCGACGCCTTCTTCGAGGAAGGGAAGGACGGCTACGACACCATCGAATGGCTGGCGGCGCAACCGTGGTCGAACGGCCGGGTGGGCACGTTCGGCCTGTCCTATCTCGGCACCGCGCAATGGCTGGCCGCGCGGGAGCATCCGCCGCACCTCGTCTGCATGGCGCCGGCGGCGGCGGGTGGCCGCTGGTTCGAGGAGTTCCCGTACATGGGCGGCGCCTTCACCCAGCTCTTCGCGCTCTCGTGGACCAATGAGGTCTCCGGCCGGATCGACCAGGAGGCGAATTCAGAGGCGGTGGATTGGGACAGGGTCCTGGCGCACCGGCCGCTGCTCACCGCGGACACCGTGCTGGGGCGGACGATGCCGCTCTACCGCGACTGGCTCACCCATGCGACCACCGGCCCGTACTGGGACCGGATACGCTTCAGCGCGCAGGATTTCGCCGCGATCGACATCCCCACCCTGACGGTGACCGGATGGTACGACGGCGACCAGCCGGGCGCGCTGTTCTACTGGCGGGGGCTGATGGCCAACGCGCCGCACCCGGACCGGCACTCCCTGGTCGTCGGCCCCTGGCGGCACATCGAGACCTTCCGCGGCGGCTCGATCAAGGTGGGAGACACTGAATTCTCCGCCGACTCGATCCTCGACATGAAGGCGACTCAGCAAGTGTTTTTCGATGCGTGCCTGAAAGGCGAGAGCCCCACATTCGCTCCGCCGGCCGCCCGGATCTATGTGACCGGTGCCAACGTCTGGCGGACCTTCGATCGCTATCCACCGGCGGAAGCGATCCCGCGGCAGATGTTTCTCGCGAGCAACGGCCACGCCAATTCGATCAACGGCGACGGCACGCTGCGCTGGACGCCGGCCGGCGATGCGCCGCCCGATCATTTCACCGACGATCCCCGGAATCCGGTGCAGGAAAACCCGGAAGATTGGGGATTGGATCGCCAGGCGGTCGAGCGCCGCGACGACGTGCTCGTCTTCACCGGCGAGGTGTTGCAAGATCCGCTCGAAGTGATCGGCAGCGTGACGGTCGATCTCCAGGCCGCGAGCGATGCGCGCGACACCGACTTCACCGCCGTGCTGTCGGACGTCCTCCCCGACGGCCGCGCGCTCAAGCTCGGCCCCATGGTCGGCATCCGCCGGGCGCGCTACCGGAAGGGCTACGACCGGGAGGAGCTGCTCACTCCGGGAAAAGTCGAAAGCTACCGCATCGAGCTCTTCGACATCGCCCACCGCTTCCTGCCCGGCCACCGCATCCGGCTGGAGATCGCGAGCAGCACGGCGCCGGTCTACAACCCGAACCAGAACACCGGCAACCCGGTCGCCACCGACACCGAGTGGAAAGTGGCCCATCAGACGGTCTACCACGACCGGGCGCAGACGTCGGCGATCACGCTGCCGGTGATGAATTCTCATGTTGCTGCCAAGCGGGCGAAGACTCCTTCGACCATGCGGTCTTGGCGCGGTGGAGTCGCACCCGCACGTTGTCCGCCGTGATGCCGAGAGCGTCCGCGGCCTGCTCGGAGGAGAGACCTTCGATCTCGCGGATGCAGAAGACCGACCGCAGCGGATCGGGCAGGGCCTCGACGGCTTCGCGGAGAACGGCGTGGAGCTCGCGGTTTTCGAGCTCTTTTTCAGGACCGGAGGTGAGGTCCGGCGGGGCCGGGGGCTCGCCGCCGGTCGCCGGGACCAGCGCGAAGGCGTAGCCGCTACGACAACCGAGGAAAATTTCAAGAGCTGAGGGTACAATAAGGCGCTCCCAGGGAAGTGCCTTCTATGACGCAGCTTGACGAGACTGTGGACCTCGGTCCCGAGCCGGCCCGAATCGGGCCTTACCGGCTGGCCCGGCGTCTCGGGCGCGGCGGGATGGGAGAGGTGTTTCTCGCCTGGGATGAGCGTCTGGGACGGCGGGTGGCGCTGAAGCGCATCCGCGCCGACAGCTCGGTGGTCCAGGACCGCGAGCGGCTCCGCCGGGAGGCGCGGGCCGCCGCGCAGTTGAGCCATCCTTCGGTGGTGCAGATCTATGACCTGGTGGCGGACTCCTCCGGGGACGTCATCGTGCTCGAGTATGTGGAGGGGCGGACCCTCCGCGAGGTGCTGGGGGACGGTCTCCCCAGTCTGTCGGTGGTGTTGCGGCTGGCCCGTGAGATCGCGGAGGGGCTCGCGGCGGCCCATGCCGCCGGTCTGGTGCATCGCGATCTCAAGTCCGAGAACGTCATGGTGACGCCGGAGGGGCGGGCCAAGATCCTGGACTTCGGCCTGGCGAAGCCTTTCGTCCTCGATCCTCCGCAGGACGGCGAAAACCTCACCGCCCAGGGCGTCTTGCTGGGCACCTTCCACGCCATGTCGCCCGAGCAGGCGCGGGGAGGCGAGGTCGATGCCCGCTCCGATCTCTTTTCGCTCGGTGTCTTGCTCTATGAGATGTTGACCGGCCGTTCTCCCTTTCAGGGCAGCGATGTTCTCGATACCTTGCAGAAGGTGTGCTCCCATCAGCCGCCGCCGGTGAGCACGCTCCGGCCGGAGCTCCCCGCCGGTCTCTCGGATCTGGTGGGCTCTCTGCTGGCGAAGCGCCGCGAGGAGCGGCCGCGCAATGCGGGCGAGGTGGCTCGGGAGCTGGGCGCGCTCGCCGCGGAGCCGGGACCCGGCGCCACGACATGGAGAGCCCGGGTTGCCGAGCTGCCGACGAGCGCCGAGCCGCTTCCGGCTCTCCGCAAGACGCCGGGACGAGCGGCGGAGTCGAGCGCGCTGGCGCAGGTCCGCCGGCCGCGGGTCCTGATCCTGATCGCGGTGCTGCCGATCCTCGCCGCCGCCGCCGTCTGGCTGGTGCGGCGCGCACCGGCGGAGCCGCTGCGGGTGATGGTGCTGGCGCCGCGGGTCCCGGCGGGAGCGGAGGAGGAGCTCGGCCTGCCGGCGGCGGGGCTGCTGACCGCGGAGCTGGCGACGCTGTCTTCGCTGGAGGGGCTGGCTCCTCTCGAGCCGGCCCAGGCCGGTCCGGGCGCCGCCTCTCTCGTCGCGGCGGCGCGCACCGCCGCCGCCGATGAGGTCATCGCGCTCGCCCTGGAGCGGAAGGGGCCGCAGAACGCCTGGGTGTCGCTCCGCCGCATCGAAGGACGGACCGGCCGGGTGCTCTGGGCCGGGGGCTTCGCATTGCCTGCCGGCCGGGCCGGCCAGAGCGACCGCGATCTCCAGCTCCTGGCGGACACCGTGGCGGTGCAGCTCCGGCACGCCTATCCGGACCGGCGGCTGCGTCCGGGGATCCCGGAGCTCGACGTGAGCGATCGCGACTACGCCGAGTTTCTGCGCGTCAAGGAGCGGATCGACCGCGGCAGCGCGGATCTGGAGCCCGAGCTGAAGAAGCTGGAGGAGATCGCGCGGAGCTCGCCGCGTTTCCTCGAAGCCCATCTGCTGCTCGCCGCGGTGGAGCAGAGCCTGTTCGAATCCACTCGGGAGACCACGCATCTCGAACGCGCCCGCCAGGCAGCCAAAGCCGCGCATGAGCTGGCGGCCGGCGATCCGCGTCCGCTCGAAGCCGGATTCCGCATCGCCCTGGCGGGGAAGCGGCCGGGCGAGGCCCAGGAAGCGCTGACCGCGCTGGCCGCGATCGTTCCGAGCGATCCCCAGCTCGACGTCTTCGCCGGTCTGCTCGCCGAGAGCCGCGGCGATCTGGCGCGCGCCGTCGAGGCGGTCTCCCGCGCCGTCCAGCGCGCTCCGTCCTGGCACAACCTCTTCCTGCTGGCCGACCTGGAGCTGCGGGCCGGCAAGACCCTGGGCGCGCGCCGTCATCTCGAAGAGCTGCTGGCGCGCAATCCGGGCAATCCCTGGGGATTGGACATGCTGGGCCGCCTGGAGCTGCTGCAGGGCGATCCCGAGCGCGCCATCGCGACCTACCGCGAGCTGATCCGCGTCCAGCCCCTGCGCCCCTATTACACCAATCTCGGCCTGGCGCACTCCCTGCTCGGCCGCCACGCCGAAGCCGCGGCAGCGTATCGCCAGGCCCTCGCTCTCGATCCCAACCATGCGCGGGTGCTGCTCAATCTGGCCGACGCCGAGCTGGCCCAGGAGCACGGCAGCGCGGCGGCGGAGCTGTACCGCCGCGCTCTGTCGCGCTTCGACGAGATCCAGGCCGCCGGCGCCCTCACCGCCAAGGACAGCATGGACAAGGCGCAATGCCTGGCCCACCTCGGGCGCATTCCGGAGGCCGTGGAGCTGACCCAGAAGACCCTGCGGGCAAGCGGCGACGACGCGGAGTTGTTCTACGCCGCCTCTCTGGTCTATGCGCTCGCCGGCGACCGCGCCTCGTTCCTGCTCAACGCCAAGCTCGCCCTCGACAACGGCATGCAGCCGCGCTGGTTCACCCTCCCCGTCTTCGGCGCCTTGCGGAACGATCCGGATCTCGGAGCCCTGCTGCGACGGCCGCCGGCTTGACTCTCAGGTGCCCGGCGGCCGGCCCAGTCCGTCGATCGAGGGGTCATGGGAGATCACGAGATTCCCGTTCTCGTCCCACACGGTAACGTGGTAAGTAATATCCGGATTAGCCGCCTCATGGAAGAACGTCCCTCCTCCGGCTCGTTGCGTTCCCGCCTCCCGCTGCCCCAGGAAGAAATCGAGGAATGGGCCATCGGCGTCCGGACCGGTGAATTGGAAGGCCAGGATAAAATTGTCCGGAAGGCCGCCCCCGACCTGCCACAGGGCAACGTCGCCGTGGTGGAGGAGCAGAGACGGCGGCTGGACGTTCAGTTGAACCACGGTGTCGGGGGTTGCAGGCACAAAGGTGACGACTGCCCGTGGGGAAGTGTTCACCACCGCGCACTGATTCACAATGGTGTGAGCGACGCCCTCGATGATGGTGGTTTGGTCCTCAAGAACCAGGAAAGGAAAATAGTTGAAAGTGCGTGTCTCAGAGGAATTGCCCTTGGCCACCACGCTGATCGAGGTTGTGTTCCGCACTGCCTGAAATGGACCTAGAGGCTTATCGAAATGGATAAACAGGCTCGAATGAGCAGGCGGCAGGTTGCCCGGTTGGTCTGGATCGAAATTCCAGGAGACCCAATCCTCCGGCCCCAGCAGGGTGATCTCCGAGGGCTCTGCAGTCAGGGTGTTGGTGTCCGGGTGAAAGGCCAAAATCACAGGGATCTGTCTGGGTGCCATCTTTCCCTCCTTCGATTCGTCAAGCTTCGTTTCCTCTCGGATAGAGCAAGTCCGATGCCTGGCTGAAACGCAGGGGGTGACACGAGCCTGCGGTGCCGCAACGACTATCTCTTCGGATACACTGTGTCTCCAAAGAGATCTACCCAGGAAGCCCATTGCGCCCCAGGCTCGTTCTTCTCAGCAGCCCCCTCTCGGGCCAGATTTTCCCGGTCGGCCCGGAAGGTCTCTCCATCGGCCGCCATCCCGACAACCGGCTGCTGGTGACCGACCGCGCCGCGTCTCGGTTCCACTGTGTCGTCGAGCCGTCGGAGGGACGGTTCCGGGTGCGCGATCTGGAGAGCCGCCAGGGGACCTTCGTCAATGGCCGCCCGGTTCGCGAGCACCTGCTCGACGAGGGGGACCTGGTGACGGTGGGCGACCTGCTCCTCCTCTTTCAGATCCAGGAGGCCGAGCCCGCCCCTGGCGAGCCCGCCGGTCTGGTGAGCGAAGAGTCCTTCACCGCCCGCACGACGAGCCAGCTCGCGACGCAGGATGCGCTGCGGGCGCGCCCGGACTTCCAGATGCTGCTGCGGATCGCCGGCATCCTCCAGGCGGCCCGCTCGACCGCAGAGCTGGCCCGTGGCCTTCTCGATCAGGTGCTCACGGCTATACCCGGCGACCGCGCTGCGTTGCTCCTGGCGGACCGCGGTTCGGCCGGTTCGGCCGGTTCGGTCGGTTCGGCCGACATTGCGGCGGCCTTTGCCGTCGACCGGCGGCGGGGCGCCAGCGATCCTTTTCCAGTCTCCCGGACGGTGGTCCAGGCGGTGCTGGGCGACGGGGTGACCCTGAAGGCCGAGGACGTGCTGCTCGCCGAGAGACTCGCCGGCGCGGAAAGCCTGCGGGCGGACCGGATCAAGTCGCTCCTCGCCGCGCCGCTCGTCCACTTCGGCCGCACCCTGGGCCTGCTCTATGTGGATACTCAGGAGAAGGATGAGCCGGCGCGCCCGTTCGACGAAGGGCATCTGCAGATCCTCACCGCGCTGGGTGGAATCGCCGCGGGCGTCCTGTCGTCCGTGCGGCAGATGGAATGGCTGGAGGAAGAGAACCGCCGTCTCGCCGGGAGCCTCGTCTCCGACATGGTGGGGGAGAGCCCGCGCATGAGCGAGGTCTACCGCCTCATCGCCCGGGCGGCGGCGAGCGACTCCACGGTGCTGCTGCGCGGCGAGAGCGGCACCGGCAAGGAGGTGGCGGCGCGTGCGCTGCACCAGGCGAGCCCGCGGGCGGACAAGCCGTTCGTGGCGGTCAACTGCGCCACCCTCTCCGAGACCCTGCTCGAAAGCGAGCTCTTCGGCCATGAGAGGGGCGCGTTCACCGGCGCCGTGGCGCGCAAGATCGGCAAGGCCGAGGCGGCGGACGGCGGCACCCTGTTCCTCGACGAGCTGGGGGAGATCCCGCTGGCGCTCCAGTCCAAGCTCCTGCGCTTCCTCCAGGAGCGCGAGCTCGACCGGGTGGGCGGCACGCAGCCGATCCGCGTCGACGTGCGGGTGGTGGCGGCCACCAACCGCGACCTGGAGAAGGCGGTCCGCGACGGCGCCTTCCGCGAAGACCTCTATTACCGCCTCAACGTTATCCCCGTGCGCCTGCCGCCGCTACGCGAGCGCCGCGAGGACATCTCCCTCCTGGCCAGCCATTTCGCGGCGCGGATCGGCCGGCGCCTGGGCCGCCCCCTGACCGGATTCACCCCGGAAGCCCGCGCCTGCCTGTACCGCTACGACTGGCCGGGCAACGTCCGCGAGCTCGCCAACGCCGTCGAGCGGGCGCTCGTGCTGGGGGAGGGGGACCTGATCCGGCCCGAGGACCTCCCGGAAACCGTCCTCGAAGCCGGCGGCGCTCCCGAGGTCTCTCTCGGGCAGTACCACGAGACGCTCCAGGAGACCAAAAAGAGGTTGATCCGCGGCGCCGTGGCGGAAGCGGGAGGAAACATCACCCGGGCCGCCGCCGGCCTCGGCCTCCAGCCCACCTACCTCCACCGGCTGATCCGCAACCTCGGCCTCCGCGGCGAGATCCGCGACGACTCCCCGGCCTGAACGGGCGCAAAAGGCGTAAGTGAGGCGGTCAAACGGGCCAAAACGAGACTTTTTAAAAAAACTTTGGGCGGAGTGTCAAAAAAAGGGGGCCAGCGGCAACTATATAAGAGAGAGGCTACGGCCTCTTTCTTCAACCCGGACTTAAGGGGCGACACCTCATCCTCCAGTCGCCCCTCTTTTTTTGCCTTCCCGTTTTCAATCTCCCGGTTTTACCCTCCTCACAAAATCGGCTCCTCGTCCTCGCCGCGCGGCCACATGGTGAACACCAGAACCTCGTTCTCGACCAGCGCCTGCTCGTAGAAGCCACGGCTCTCCTCGTCGTCGGCGTAGTCGTCGGCGGTCACGCGGTCCTGGCTCTCCAGCGACTCGACCGCCCAGCCGTACTCGAAGATCAGGTCCGTGGCCCGCTCTTCCGCCGCGTCGGGATCGTCGCCCTGGATCCAGCAGTTGACGTAGGCGCCCCCCTTGTCGGTCTCTTTGGCCTCCGGCGTGGGGACGGCGAGGAAGGTGAAGAAGTAGATAGCCATATACTGATCAGCCTAGCACGGCCTGCTCAGGCCGCGGCCGGGTGAGCCCTGCCACGATTCCGCCACAATCCGCCTTCGCTTCTCCTCCGTCCCGCCCTTCCCGCAACACGGCCGCCGTGTGAGATGGCCCTGGGAGGACCGAGCATGCCACGACCAGGGACACCGCGGAAGGTGAAGATGATCCTGCCGGCGCTCACCGAGGCGACCGGACCGTTCTGGAGGCCGATCAAGTACTCGCTGTTTCCGCCCCTGGGCCTGGCGACGCTGGCGGCGTATCTCGATCCCGCGACGGAGATCGATCTCGTCGACGAGCACGTCCAGCCGCTGTCGCTCGACGACCGGCCGGACCTGGTGGTCATCCAGGTCTACATCACCAACGCCTACCGCGCCTACGCCATCGCGGACCACTACCGGGCGCGGGGGTGCTACGTCGCGCTCGGCGGGCTGCACGTCACCTCGCTGCCCGAGGAGGCGGCGCCGCACGCCGACAGCCTCTTCTGCGGTCCCGGCGAGGAGACGTTCCCCGCCTTCCTGCGCGACCTCGCCGCGGGTTGCCCGCACAAGCGCTATGCCTCGCCGGTGCGGACGATCGAGCGGATTCCGCCGGTGCGGCGCGACCTGATCCGGCGCGAGCTGTATTTCGTCCCCAATTCGATCGTGGTGTCGCGCGGCTGTCCGCACCATTGTGACTTCTGCTACAAGGACGCCTTCTTCGAGGGAGGCCGGTCGTTCTACACCCAGGGGGTGGACGACGCCCTGGCCGAGATCGAACGCCTGCCGGGCCGGCATCTCTACTTCCTGGACGACCACCTGCTCGGCAACCGGCGGTTCGCGGCGTCGCTCTTTGCCGGCCTGCGCGGCATGGGCCGGCTCTTCCAGGGCGCGGCCACGGTCGATTCGGTACTGCAAGGCGATCTCATCGAGCGCGCGGCGGAAGCCGGACTGCGCAGCCTCTTCGTCGGCTTCGAGACGCTCAGCGCGGCCAACCTGCGGCAGAGCAACAAAGGGCAGAATCTGGGACGGGACTACCGAGCGGTGGTGCGCCGTCTCGACGATCTCGGCATCAAGATCAACGGCAGCTTCGTCTTCGGGCTGAACGAAGACGGTCCCGACGTCTTCCGGCGGACGGTCGACTGGGCCCTCGAAAGCGGCATCACGACCGCCACCTTCCACATCCTGACGCCGTATCCGGGCACGGCGCTGTACGCGCGGATGGAAGCCGAAGGACGCATCCTGACCCGCGACTGGGATCTCTATGACACGCGCCACGTGGTGTATCAGACGCAAGGCATGTCCGCGCGGCAGCTCGAAGCGGGGTATTGGTGGGCTTACGAAGAATTCTACCGCTGGCGCTCGATCGTCCAATCCAGTGCGCACCATGCCACCTGGCTGGGCCGCGCCCAGAGCTTCTGCTACACCGCCGCCTGGAAGAAGCTGGAGCCCTTCTGGCACGCCCTCATCCGCTTCCGCCAACTGCGCCACACCCGCTCGATCCTGGAAGCGATCCTGGCGGCGGCATCGTGCGACCGCGGCACCGCGGGCTCGACCATGCTGCAAGCACCCGCCGTCTCGGCTCCCCGCGCCGGGTAAGGGCCGTGGGGCTCACAGCCGGTCCAGCCCGTGCTGCTGCATGAGGCGTTGGACCGTCTGCTCGAAGGATTCGCCCTCGGGCGTCTGCCCGGTGAAATAGGGCATGGTGCCGCCGTGGGTGTAGTAGGCGGGATACAGGTGGAGGGGGAGCTTTCGGCTCGCGCCGGGCTGCCGCGAAGTCTTGCCGTGTCAGGGCCGCGGTTTCACTGGGTCTTTTTGCGCGCTTTTTCGAGGCATTCCTCGAGGCTGCGGGGTCGATGTGCTGGGATTCGAGCCAGCGGCGGATTCCTTCCTCCGCCAGAAGGCAGCGGAGGAGGTCGCTGCATGGGCATTCGGAATGGCGGCCGGGTCCGGGATCGGGGCCGTCGCCGCCGCGCCAGGCCAGGCCGGTCCGTGTCTGCTCGCGCGAGAAGGGGAAGCCTCGCAGGGTCCTGCCGGTGGCACGGAAGCGTACCGGATAGACGCCGCTCAACGGCGCCGGCGTGCTGCCCTCGAAGACGCCGGGCTCCGTCTCCGCCAGCTTGACCACGGTCTGCGTGCCGTCCGGGCGTTTCACCTCCGCGCGCACGTTGGCGCGGTGCTCTACAGGCAGCCCGATCTCGGTGAGGACGGCCCGCAGGTGGAGCACCGCGCCCGGCAGGTAGCTCGTCTGGGTCAGGTAGGCCGCCATCTTCAGGCTGCTCCGGGCGTGGACGACGACGCTGTAGGGGACGCCCAGCCGCGCGCTCTCCGGCCCTTGGTCCTGCCGCCGCAGCCAGGTCAGATACTTCTGCCACTCCTCCTTTCCGACGTCGAGCACGACGTGCCAGCGACCCTGGCGGGCGCCGGAGCCGTGCACGACGGCGGGCAGCGAGAGGCGGTAGAAGGCGAGCTGGGCGGCGGTGTCGAAGTGGACTCCGAGCACTCCGCCGAGCGCGTGATGGTCGATGATCGCGCCGGCCGGCGTTTCGAGCCGGAAGTCGAGCGCCCAGGGCGCCGGGGTGAGAACGATCGCGTCGACGCCGTAGTCGGCCTCGGTGAGATCGAAGGGGATGCGCGCCTGGGCTCCCGGCGGCAGGTTGCCGTCGGGATCGAGCACGATCTCGGCGTTGGTCACTCCGGCGAGGATCTGCACGAAGTATTTGGCGAGCCGGAACGTGTCGTCCGGTCCCAGGGCATCGGTCAGCAGGAGATAGCCGCCCGTGTTGTTGACGAGCTGGCTCAAGGCGATGGGATTGACCTCTTCCACGGTCCCGAGGCCGATGGCGAAGACCCGGTCGTCGATCAGGCCGGCGACTTCGTGGATGTATTTCGCCGCGGTCTCCTCGCCGTCGGTGAAGACGACGATCGCCCGGTTGGGATTGCCGGCGAGCGTGTTGTGCGCCAACTCGACGCCGTCGCCGATGGCGGTCAGTCCCAGGGGGTTGGTCATGTGCGCGGCGATGGCCGCGGTCGCTCCCGAACGCCCGCCGGCCGCGGCGCCGGTCATCCCCTGGACCAGGTAGGGGTCCTGGTCGAAGCTCACCACGCCGATGCTGTCGGCGTCGGGCAGCAGCGCCGGGAAGCCCGGCGCGGCGGCGTGCAGCACGTCGATCCGCCGCTGGCCGGGGATGCCGGAGGGATCGTCCATGCTCCCCGACTTGTCGAGCACGAGCACCGAGGCGACCGTCGGCTGCGCGATCGTGTTGGCGCTGATCGGGATGACGAAATCGTCTCCGGTCTGGGGGCAGTGAACCGTCATCGTGCCGGTGGTCACGTCGCCGGGATTGGTGCCGGTGAAGGAGACCCAGATCCGCACCTCGCGTTCGGCGGCGCTCGGCGCGGCCGGCAGCGCGCCGTCGCCGAGCGGCAGGTTGAAGGCTCCCGGCCCGGTGAGGACGGCCGGACCCGCCGTCACATGGAAGTCGACGGCGCTGCAGGTCTGCACCGAGAAGACCGCCGCCCGCGAGGTCTCGACTCCCGCCGGCACGTCGTTGAAGGTGAGCGCCAGCGTGCTCAGCGCGACCGCGACCAGATTCGCGGCGCACGGTGCGGCGAGGCAGAACGCGACGAGGCCCGCGCTCACGTCCTGGACGATGAGCGCCATCTCCGTCCATGGCGGCTGGAACTCGGTGCCCCATTCGACGGTGTAGGCGTACACCTTGCCCTTGCTCGGATCGGCGAAGTGGCGCGAGTAGGAGTAGTCGTCGCTCGCTCCCGACGTGGGGTAGAGGTCGTAGCCCGGCTTGGCGACGTAGCTCACGCCCCGCACCGCCTGGAGCGCGTCGCGGAAGACGACCGCGAGCTGCTGCGCGACGGTGAGGTCAGTCGCCGGGATGTATTCCTTGTACGCCGCGTCTCCGTCGACTCCGCGAAGCCCGTTGAACGCGGGATTCAGGAAGCTCATCGACGGGCTCACCGACTGGTTCTGGTCGTCGCCCCAACTGTAGAGGATGTCCCCCTGGGCGCTGTGGAGGTCGATGAACCAGCGCGTGCGCGGGTTGGTGTCGAGCAGCCACCGGACGTTCCGGCTCTCCGCCTCGGAGAACGCCGAGGGGCCGCAGTAGACCTGCTGGGTGTTGCACGGATCGCTCGAAGTCTGAAACATTGGAGCCCGCCGCGAAGGCGGCGTTGAAGTCGAAGAGGAAGTCGAAGTTGCGGTTGACGTCGACGCCGATGCAGCTCGGGTTGCCGCCGGAATTGGCCGGATTGCGGTTGCGCCGCCAGAGCGCGACGGTGGTCTGGCTGAAGTCGCGGCCGTCCGGGTTGACCAGCGGGAAGACGAGGAGGTGCAGGCCGTTGAGCAGGCTCTGGATCTGCGCCGCGGTGAACGACTTGCCGCCGTAGGCCAGGCTGGTGTTGTTGGCGTAGGCCTCGAGCAGATCGGAGGCGAAGTTGATGGCGATCTCGCAGCTTCCCCATTCGCGGGCGTGCACGCCACCGATGACCATCACGCAGTCGCGCGAGCCGGGCGCGCCGCCGCCGAGGCGCAGGGCGTGGCACGTCCTCCCGCCGAAGGTGGTGTTGGGGAGCGCGATGAGCTGGCAGAGGGAAGGGTAGGCCGCGGCGAGATTCGCCGCGGCGGTTTCGACCTCGGCGACGTTAAGGTAGCTCATGGCCGTCGTCCTTGATCTTGCGGCCCAATCCGCGGGGAGTGATCTTGCCTTCGAACCGGTTGCCCTGTCCGACTTCCTTCTGACGCTCCCGCCCTTTGGCGCTCGCGTCCTCGATGACGTCGACCTGGACCGAATACCGCCGGAGCCGGTCGAGATCGCCCTCGGGCACGAAAGCCTCGACCGTGATCAGGCCGTCCGCGCGCCGCCTCGGTCCGCCGCAGGAGAGGTCGAGCGGGTTCTCGCGCAGCAGCGCGGCGAGCGCTTCCTTGTCACGGGCGGTGAGCAGAATCCGCAGGATGCGCGGGCCCCCATCGTCGGTAGCATTCGCAGCGTCGTCGCCGGGCATGGAGTCTCTCCTTTCAGAAGAACGTCGAAGCGGAGTCATGGGGTCCCGCCGCGCGCGGCGAGACCCCGATCGGCCGCCTTACGGCTTGGAAGATTCCTGGACCGTGTGGATCAGGTCGCCGCTGCTGCTCGGCAGGAACGCGGTGCCTTGTGCAGGGACGTACTGCGCCGCCACCTTGTGCCTGCCGGGCTGGAGCCGCGGTGTCGTCCACCGTGCCTGACCCCTGGCGTCGAGCTTCAGCGGATCTCCCGTCCTCTGGCCGTCGAGCGTGAGCTGGACCATGCCGGACGGGACGCCTTTGCCCTGCAACCGCGTCACGGTCACCGTGAACGTCACCGGCTGTTCGAGCTTGGAGGGATCCCTGTCGTCGCTCACCACGGTCGTCGTGGCGCCGGCCTCGATCTTCTGACTGATCAGATAGGTCTTCGCGAAGCCGGTGTTGCCGGTGACCTGGACGTCGAAGATACAGTTCTGCTTCCGGTTCCTGCCGGTGACCGCGCTGCATGCCTTCTGTGCGACCGCCAGAGTCGCCGGCTGCACCGGCTTCGTCTCCGGCAGGACGCAGGGTGGATTCTCCGGCGGCCAGCTCGCCAGGGTGAACGTCGCCGTCGACGTGCCCGGCGCGTAGTCGAAGAGGCTGGTCTTGTCCGTTACGCGCCACGAATTGGCGAACTTCGTATACAGGTCGAGATAGCGCTGATGCAGCGCGGCCGGCTTCGGTCCGAGCGACGTTCCGTCCGCGAGCGCCGGCAGCCAACTGCCCCGCGCGCGGGCGCCCATGATTCCTTCCAGGGCCGCCGAGTGGTAGACGTCGACGTTGAGGTACCACCTGCTCTGGGTCGGCCACCAGGCCGGCGTCACGATCAGAATGGTCTCGTCCGGGAAGTCGACGCGGATGCCGCCGCCGACCGAGGGAGCCACCCGGCCGCCGGCCCCGAGATCGATCCCGTTCGCCGGCAGTGTCGTCAAGGTGCCGTCGACGCGGAGCTGAAGACCGCTCGGATCCGGCTGGCCGCTCAGGTTGGGCTCGAACGTGACCCGGTGCTTGTTGACGCGGGCGGCCACCGCCGTGTTGAGGCTCACACAGGTGGTGAGCCCGGTGTAGGCGTTCCCGATGGCGGACGCGGAGGGAATGGGGGTCTGGCGCGTCTGGATCTCCGTGCCGTCCGCGTCGCGCAGGACGATGACCTCGCCGGCGCTCTGGAAGTCGTACGGGATGCCGTCGACCGTGGAGATGTGCGGATCGCCCTCGTTGGCCGCCGGGCCGCCAGTGACGGAATCGGTATAGGCGTCGAAGTTCGCCGTGCCGTTCGGGTTGTCCAGCGTGCTGTTGGATGAGTCCGCCCAGATCGGATGCGCGAGCCCCTGGAAGTAGGCCAGGCCGGAGTAGTCGCCAAAATCGATCGCTGCGGCGCCAGGGTTGGCCGTGCCGGGGCTTGTCGACGCGCCGGCGCTGATCTGCGCGTTGGCGAAAAAGGACGGCGAGGCGCCCGTCGGTGTCGCGATGGTGCAGAATTCCTGCATCGCGGTGTTGGTCGCCGAATTCCGGGCGTCGTGCCAGCAGACCGCGATGTTGCCCGAGAGGCGGTTGGTCGCGATCTTTGGCAGGAACTGGCTTCGGTTGGTCACGTCGTCGTTGACCCGGATCGGGGGGCTGCTCCAGGTCCCGCCGTCGTCATCCGAGAAGCGGAGCATGACGTTGGTGTCGCCGCTTCCCACTGTGGCCGAGTCGGTGTAGACGAGATAGAGGCGGCCGACATGGGGACTGGCCGGGTTGATGTCATAGGCCAGGCCGGCCTCCGCGTCCACGGACCGCGCGGACTGCGCCGGGATGAAGTCGAATGCCGCCACGTTGGTCGTCGTTGCCGCAACCGCGGCTGCGAAGGGGTTGGGGCCGAGCCCGTCGGCTTTGGTGTTGACGAAGATCGTCCCCGCGCTCGAGCCGGTGCTCGGGTTCTGGCACGCTTGAACCACGGCGCCGGTCGGAGAGATGGCGACGTCTCCATAGCTGCAGTCCGTCGTGCCGGGGATCGCCAATTGCGGGCCGAAAGGGCTGACCACGCCGAGGCCCGTCACCGCGGCTCCACGGGCCAGGATCGGTCCATTCGGGTTAGTCGCGCTCAGGAGCTGGTGCCAGACGATCCAGACGGCCACCGGCGCCCCGGGAGCCGAGGTGTCGGCCGCGACCACCGTGGGCTGGTCGGCGCACTGGGCGCAGAAGGGTCCGAACGAAGCCAGATTCGAGAACGTCGCCCCGCTGTCCGTGCTGAGCAGGGTCACGATGGTGGTCAGGGTGTTGTCGATGTAGGTGATGAAGAGGTTCCCGAAGGTGTCCCAGGACAACGAGGGATCGCAGCAGGCGGCTGTGCCCTGGCCGGGGTTGCCGTCGGCGATCGTCTTGTCCGCGGGGTCCGGGTAAGTCCACGTCGCCCCGCCGTCGGTGCTGCGCGCGGCGAAGAGCCCCGGGCTGGCTGTGTTGCAGAGAGCAAAGAGCTGAAGCTTGTTCTTCGGGTTCTTGGCGATGGCGCATTCGCTGTCGTGCAGGTTCTTCTTCGACAAGTTGACGTCCGTACCGCCTGAGACCTGGGCTCGGGCGGCGGGGCCTGCGAGGAGGAATCCTCCGACGAGGGCTGCGGTCAGGAGAAGGGTTGTCGTCTTGTTCATGATCGTCTCCCCTTGTCACTTCGGTTGAGCCGCGGCCCAGACACCGCGCTTTGCTTCCCGGGCCTCTCTCTCGGCCGCGGACAGCTCGCCATATTTGTAGTCATAGCCCTGCAGCCGTTGAGCGAGGCCGGCCCTCATCAGCTCCAGGCCGACGTCGACGCCCGGATCGCCGGTGAAGAGCCGCGACACCATCTCGCCGTTCTTGGCCCGGTATTCGAAGCGCGCCCGGCCTACCTGGCCGAGCACCAGCTTGGTGACGAGCTCCCTCGCCCTCTCGGCGAGGGGCCCCTCCTTGGGAGCCACGATGCCGGCGAGGCGGATGTCATATTGTCCATGGCCATAGTCGAGGACCACGACCTCCGCGCTCTTCACGGCCGTCACCTTGCCGTAGATCGCGTCCCCGCCGGAAGCCGGGGCTGGATGGAGGCCCGCCACCAGGACCAGGAGGGCTGTCGCGAACGCAAAGCGATCCCGATTCTCGTTTCTCTTCATAAAACCTCCTCTGTCAGAGGACCGACGTTGACTTCTCCGCAGATAAGGGCGCATGGAGATGCGTTTCCGTTACAGAATTCTCTGCAACGAGCCGGGTTGCCAGCCGCTCCCCGGATCCGGGAGGATGTCGATCATGAGACTGATCCAGATCGCTTTGGCCAGCCCCAACCCGACGGTGGGGGCGGTCCGTTCCAATACCGACCAGATGCTCGGCATGGCCTGGGAGATGGCGGCGGCCGGGGTGACTCTCGGCTGTTTCACCGAGCAGTGCATCGGCGGCTATCCGCCGGAGGACCTCATCCAGTTCCGCTCCTTCGTCGACGCGCAGTGGGCGGAGCTGGAGCGTTTCGCGGCGGAGACGGCGGCACTGTCCGCCGTCTTCGTCACCGGCATCGCCGCCGCCCTCGGCGGCCGCATCTTCAACGCCGCGGCGGTGGTGCACGGCGGACGCATCCTCGGCATCGTGCCGAAGGAGAAGCTGCCCACCTACAACGTCTTCTATGAGGCGCGCACCTTCTCGCGCGGCGCCGCGGGGCTCGCCCTGGAGGTCAACGGCGTGCCGTTCGGCGACTACCTGTTCGCCTTCGATTTCGGCACCCTCGCCATCGAGGTGTGCGAAGACGCGTGGTCGCCCGACGGGCCGATGCGCCGCCGCTGCTACTCGGGCGCGGAGCTGGTGGTCAACGTCTCGGCGTCGCCGTTCCGCGTCGGCGTAGTGGCGACGCGGCGCGAGATGCTGGCGACGCGCTCGGCGGACAACCAGGCGCTCCTCATCTACGCCAACTCGGTCGGCGCGCAGGACGGTCTGGTCTTCGACGGCGGCGGCTGGGTGTTCCAGAACGGCCGGCGGGTGTTCGAAGCGCCGCGCTTCCGCGAGGGCTGGACCGGCTGCGTCGTGGATCTCGACCGCACGCGCCACATGCGGCAGGAGAACACCACCTGGAGCTCGGACTGCGAGGAGTTCTTCCGCCAGGAGGTCCCCGTGCCGGTGCTGCAAGCGGAGAAGACGACCGGCGACCGCTCCGCCTTGCGCTACCCGGTGCCGCCGGGGACGAGCTTCTTCCTGCCGCCTGCCGGATCGCCGGAGCGCTCGCTGCGCGACGAGGTGCTGGACGACCTCATCGAGGCGCTCTCCCTGGGAGTGCGCGACTACTACCGCAAGACCGGCGCCTTCCGCTGCCTGGGAATCGCCCTCTCCGGAGGCCGCGACTCAATGCTGACGCTCCTCATCGCCTGGCGCGCCGCCCATCTCCTCGGCGGTTGCGAGATCAAGGCGTTCTACATGCCCAGCCGTTTTTCCGGCGACGAGACGCGGACCGCCGCGGCCACCCTCTGCCGCGAGCTGGGCGTCGAGCTGCGCGTGGTGCCGATCGACGACGCTTTCGATCGAGAGGTCGAAGCGGCGGAACGCATGCTCGCGGGAGCGGCGCCTTCGGACATCACGCGGCAGAACATCCAGGCCCGCATCCGCGCCTCGCGCATGTGGAACTGGGCCAACACCGCCGGAGCCCTGTTCCTGCAGACCGGCGACATGAGTGAAAAAGCGGTGGGCTACACCACCATCGGCGGCGACCTCGAAGGAGCGCTCTCGGTGATCGCCAACGTGCCCAAGACCGTCGTCGTCGCCCTTCTCGAGCGTTTCCAGCAGCGATTCGGAGCGGCTGTTGGAGCAGGCGGCCTGACCGGAATCGCCCAGACCCTGGCGACCGCGCCCGGCCCGGAGCTCTCGGAAGCGCAAGAAGCCGAATCCGAGCTGATGCCCTTCCCCGTGCTCGACGCCTGCCTCCACCTCTACGCCGGAGAGAAGCTCTCCCCGGACGAAGTCGCCGTCGCCCTGACCGCTCTCTTCCCGCAACACCCACCGAAACAGCTCGCCACCTGGGCCGACCGCTTCGCAACACTCTTCACGCGCTCCATCTACAAATGGGTGCAATCCCCCCTCTCCCTGCACGTCGGCTCCCTCGATCTGGATCGCGAAAGGGCGCTGCAACTGCCGGTGGTACAGAAGAATGAGTGGGGGAGAACGTGATAGAGTAACTGTGCAATGAATGAGACTCGGCGGACGATCCGCGTGTTCTTCGCGTCCTCGCACGAGATGTCCGAGGAGCGGGAGGGCTTTGCGGCCGCCATTCAGCGAGTGGGGGAGCTGCCCGGCGTCCGCCGTAATTACATCTTGAAACCGGTCCGGTGGGAGTCGGAGGGGTTCGGCGGTGCCTTCGACGACATAAATGAGACAATCCGGTCGTCGACCCAGTTTGACACTCTGGACATTGTTGTGATCGGTCTCTGGAACCGGATCAGACCCGGCACGGAGGGGGAGTACGAGCGTGCCCGCTCTCTCTACCGGATCCGCCGCCGGCCGCGGCTTCTGGTCTTCACCCGTTCACCACAGGAGGGGGTCGAGCCGCATGAGTTGGATAAACTCCGGATCTTCAAACAGAAGATGATCGATGACGGCGTGATACCAAACGAGTACCAGTTGCCAGAGGTGTTTTTTCGCAGGCTCGAGGAACAGATCGTTAAGCTTCTCGATGACTATCCGAGGTTGGAGCCGGCTCCGATTCTCGTTCTGCGTAAACGGTTCATGACTGCCGCTGTCTGCACGTTTGGGCTCTCAGTGGCAGCAATCGCTCTATGCCAGACCATGGCATATTACTTCGGGATGAATCGTTTGAACCTTTTTTTTGTGCTCGCTTCCCCCGTGACCCTGAGCTTGGGTGCCCTTTTCAGCCACTGGTACTACCACCGGCTGCTGGGCGCGCTGAAAGGAATATGGCACTCTCCTTCGTTCACGGACGAAGACCTCTACGAAGGTTTTCGAGACCTGGTGCCCAGCTTCGCTGTCCCCCCGGCGCTCGACCGACGATTTCACCAGCCTGCAGCTTCTGTCGCCCTGACCCTCCTGTTCCTCGCCGTGGCGTTTTTCTCCCCGGTGATCGCGCAATACCAGTGCCTGCTCGACATCTCAGGCTGGCATGTTGCCGTCGGTCATGACGTGGTGACAGACGATAAAGGAAAGCCGGTGGTCGAGAAGCGCGGCAAAGGTCTCTTGGTCAGAAATCTCTATGTGGACGAGCGCAAGGAAGGCTCATGGCCTTTCAGTCTTCAAGACCCGGCGGCCCGAGCCAAATATGAAGCGGGTCATGAGATCCTCTATGTCTATGCGCCGGGGGCGTTTGACTCGGGTGAAAACCTTCCCGCCGAGGAGCTGTACCGGCGCAACTTGGGTCTCCAGGTTTGGCTACCGTGGCAGTTATGGATCTATCTCGTCCTCTTGATTGCCACGGCCCTTGCAGGGATCTTCCTGTTCATCCGGCTGGCCAGGTTTCGCAATGAGCTTCAGACGATCGCGGAGCCGGTCAAGGCGCGGTAGCTGACCCTCGACCGCCTCGCACAGCCTTCAAGTGCGCGGTATGTGGAGTTGGAGCGGGAGATGCGGAGCGAACAAGGGGAAGTCTCCGTCCGTGGTCAGAATGGCCATGCCGTACCGGTCGGCGACCGCGCAGATCACGAAGTCAGTGTTCGACCCTTGGATTCCCCGCGAACGGCACACGTTGAAAAACTCGGCGGCGCGCTCATGATCGGCCGTCCGGACCGGCAGGTCAGGGAATTCGCGGAGATGGGCTCGAAGCCGGTCGAACTGCGCCTTCTCTCGAATCCCCGAGAGTAGCTCCTGGCGGATGGGGCCGATGACATGCGCGCGGCCCTCGCGGATAAGCTCCCGGAGCTCCAGCACCTTGGAGTCCTGAGAGAGCTGCCGCCGGCGCAGGGCCAAGGACCAGACGCCGGTGTCGACCAGGACGTTCATTCCCTCCTCCGCTGCTCCTTGGAGTCAAAGTCCGGGTCGTAGTCGATCTGGCCGAACAACTCCAGAATCCTGAGCTGCTTACGGCGTTGGATATACTCCTGCAACGCCTCGTTGACCGTGGCTTTCTTCGTCTTGTGGCCTCCCAGGTGGAGAGCCTCCTCCAAAAGCTCGTCGCTGATCGCCAGATTGGTCGGCATCCCGCACCTCCTCTTACACAATAACACGGCATAGACTGTGTGGATCCACTCAGACATCCATCAGTCTTTCCTCGTGGAGGCTTTGCTGCGGTGATAGGATAGGCGGAGAGAGCCCGACCGGATTTCCGCCCTTGCGCAAGCTCGCCCCCCCAACCGCCGCGGTCTTCCTGCCCGTTCTGGCGTACCTCCTCTTTCGCTATTCCGGCTGGCTCGGCGGAATGCCGGTGCGCGCCGGGCGAGAGGTGGCGGCGCTGCTGGTGGTGTCGGCCCTGGCGGTGGGCGCGGTCTTCTGGTTCCGGTCGGTGCTGCGCCGGCAGGATGCCGCGGCGGACGAGACGGCGCGCCTCGACGCCGTGTTGCGGGCGGAGATCCACGAGCGGACCCTGGTCGAGCAGGACCGCGACCGGTTCTTCGACCTGTCGATCGACCTGCTGGCGATCGCCGGCACGGACGGGTATTTCAAGCAGGTCAATCCCGCCTGGGAGAAGGTGCTCGGCTGGACTCCCGCCGAGATTACGGCGCGCCCGTTCGTCGAGCTGGTCCATCCCGATGACGTCGCGAAGACGGTCCGGGAGACGCAGCGGCTGCGCCTCGGCGGCAGCACGCTCGATTTCGAGAACCGCTTCCGCACCCGCGACGGCACCTACCGCTGGATCTCCTGGCGGGCGACGGCGCTGCCCGAACGCCGCCTCATCTACGCCGTGGCGCGTGACATCAGCGAGCAGCGGAAGGTCGAGCAGATGAAGAGCGACTTCATCTCGGTGGTGAGTCACGAGCTGCGCACGCCGCTGACCTCGATCCGCGGCTCGCTCGGCCTGATCGCCGGCGGTGTCGTCGGGGAGGTGTCGGACAAGGTGCGTCCGCTGATCGACATCGCGGCGAAGAACAGCGAGCGCCTGGTGCGGCTGATCAACGACATCCTGGACGTCGAGAAGATCGAGTCGGGGCAGATGAGCTTCCGCCTCGTGCCGCAGGAGGTGATGCCGCTGGTCGAGCAGGCGCTGGAGAGCAACCGCGCCTATGGCGGGCAGTTCGACGTCGGCCTGCTGATCGTGGAGGCGGCTCCCGGAGCCCGGGTACGGGTGGACGCCGACCGGATCCAGCAGGTGCTGGCGAACCTGCTGTCGAACGCGGCGAAGTTCTCTCCCCGCGGCGGCACGGTGGAGGTGCGGGTGAAGCGGCGGAGCCATGGGGGAGTGCGGCTCGCGGTCACCGACCACGGCAGGGGGATACCGCCGGAGTTCGAGGAACGGGTGTTCGAGAAGTTCGCCCAGGCGGACGCCTCGTCGACCCGGCAGAAGGGGGGGACGGGGCTCGGTCTCAGCATCTCGCGCGCCATCGTCGAGCGGCACGGCGGGCAGATCGGATTCACCACCGCGCGGGGCGAAGGCACCACGTTCTGGTTCGACCTGCCGGAGTGGATGGCTCCCGAGGGCGCTGACGAGACCGTGCCGTCCACCGCGCCGCATGTCCTGGTCTGCGAAGACGATCCGGACGTGGCGGCCCTTCTCTGCATGATCCTGGCCCAGGCCGGCTACCAGACGGACGTGGCCTATGGGGCCACCGAGGCGCGGCGGCTCCTCGGGCAGCGCCGTTATTCCGCCCTGACCCTCGACCTGATGCTGCCGGACGAGGACGGCGTCTCCCTGATCCGTGAGCTGCGGCGGGATGCCGAGACGGCGCAGCTCCCCATCATCGTCGTCTCGGCCCGGGCCGCGGAGGGAGCGGCGGAGATCGACGGCGGTGCCATCGGAGTCGTCGACTGGCTGGTGAAGCCGATCGATCAGGTGCGGCTGACCCGCGCCGTGCGCCAGGCGGTTCTCCGCTCCGCCAGCAGCCGGGCGCACGTCCTGTACGTGGAAGACGACGTCGACCTGCAGCACGTCGTGGCGGCCATCGTCGCGGGCGACGCCGACATCCAGCACGCCGCGAGCCTGGGGGAGGCGCGGGAGAAGCTGATGTTGCAACGCTTCGATCTGGTGATCCTCGACCTCGCCCTGCCCGACGGCTCAGGCCTGGACCTGTTGCCCCTGCTCAGCGCTCTGACCCCGCCGACGCCGGTGCTGATCTTCTCCGCGCATGAAGTCGACGAGCCCATCGCCGGCCGGGTCGCCTCGGTCCTCATCAAGTCCCGCACCTCGGACCGCCAGCTCCTGGAAAAAATCCACGCCCTTCTGAGCGCGGGGGCTGGCTGAGGCGCCGAAGGGTTACGGGCGGGAGGTCTGCGGACCGGGTTCCGCGGGCTTGGCGGCGCGGCGCAGTCCGTCGAGGAGGCCTTCGATCACGGAGTCATCGGGATGCGGCGCCGCATTCTGGACGACCGCCTTGAGGGGTTTCTCCAGATCGCGGGCGGCCTCGGTCACGGTGAGGAATCCGAAGGTGGCGCCGGCACCGGCAAGGGAGTGGGCGAGGCGGTGGAGAGTCTTGACCGACTCTTCGCTCCAGGCCGTCTCCCGCACCCGGCGCCACCCCTCTTCGACCTCGCGGAGGCGTTCCGGCAGGCGCTCGGCGAAGTACGCGTAGAGGGAGCTCTCCTCCAGAGCCGGATCGTTCAGGCGGGAGCTCCCTGACCGCGGCTCTGCAGGCCGCTCCAGATCGCCCGCACCCGGTCAGAGAGGGACATCGGATCGAACGGCTTGGCGATCACCTCTTCAGCTCCCAGGGCGCGGTACCTGGAGACCTCCTGCGTCTGCACCTTGGCGGTCATGAAGACCACCGGAATGGCCTGCCCGATCGGCATCTGGCGCAGCGCGACGAGCATGGTGGGGCCGTCCATGCCGGGCATCATCACGTCGAGGAGCACGAGATCGGGCGCAAAGCCGCCCACCTCGGCCAACGCCTCGGCGCCCGAGCTGCAGGCGAGCACGGTGAATCCGCCCAATGCCTCCAAAGCCATCTTCGCCACGGTCTGGATGTCCGGATCGTCCTCCACGAAGAGGATACGCCGAAGATTGGGTTGTCTGGTCATGGCGAAGTCTCTTTGCAGTGGCAGCACGGGTCCTTTTTCAGCGGACCCAGCATACGATCCGTGGATTACGGCCCAGATTACGTGCCGTCACTTTAGACATCGTGTAAGATTGTCGGAGCGGTTCGAGGCGCAACGACTCTCCATGTCTACGAATGAAGTCCCCTTGTCCCGGCGGATTTTGGCCGTCGATGACGATCCCGACATCCTGCGGCTGATCCGCCGGGAGCTGTCGAACGCCGGCTTTGAGGTGTGGCCCGCGGCGTCGGCCGAGGAGGCGATCGAGGTGGTCTCCAAGCAGGGCCTGCCCCATCTGGCGCTGGTCGACATCCTCTTGCCCGGGCTCGACGGCCTGTCGCTGTCCCGCCGCTTCCAGGAGTTCAGCGACCTGCCGATCATCATGCTCACCTCGGTGGATGAAGAGGAGACGGTGGTCCGCGCCATCGAGAGCTTCGCCGAGGACTATGTGCGCAAGCCGTTCAAGCCGCGGGAGCTGGTGGCCCGGGTGGAGCGCGTCTGCCGGCGCATTGGCGATTTCGGCTACACCCTGAAGCCGGTCATCCAGGTCGACGAGCGGCTGTCGGTGGACTTCGCCCACCAGCGGGTGACGGTGGACGGCAAGGCGGTGCCGCTGACGGCGACGGAGAGCAAGCTCCTCTACGTGCTCATGCGCCAGGCCGGCAAGCCGGTCGGCACCGAGTTCCTGCTGCGGCGTTTGTGGCCGTCGGAGGAGGTCTTCGAGGACGCGTTGCGCGTCCACGTGCACCGTCTGCGCGGCAAGATCGAGCCGACGCCCAGCCGTCCCCGCTATGTGCTCACCGAGCGGGGCACCGGTTACTGCTTTCCGCGCCTCACGTGAAGCTCTCCCGCATCCGCTTCGGGTTGCTTCCCCGCGTGGCGCTCGCTCTCGCCGCGGTCGGACTCCTCCCGCTCCTCATGGTGTCGCTGGGCCTGGTGCGGCTCAATCGCGAGGCCCTCTACGACCAGGTCCTGCGCACCCACATCGTGGCGGCGCACACCGCCGCCGACCGCATCGACGCGATCCTCGACACTCGGGCGGCGCTCGCCCGCGGCACCGCCGGCAGCCCGGAGCTGGCCGATCCGGGGTCGCCGGAGGCGCAGGCCTTCCTGCGCCGCAACCTGGAGCAGTGGGGCGAGCTCGGCGCTCTGGCGGTCGCGGTCGTCAACCCCGCCGGAGAGCTGGTGTTCCGGGCGCAGGTGCGGGGAGAAGGGGAGCGGGCGGAAGCCGCTTTGCGGCGCGGCGTGACCGGGCTGTACGTGCCGTGGCAGGGCGCTCCCGTGTTGCGCTTCGCGGCGCCTTTGGCGCTGGGAGCGGGCTCCCTGGTGCTGATCTGCGGCGGCGCGCCGGTCGCCGAGGCCGCGCGTCCCCAGGAGCTCGACCGCGAGGCGCAGCTCGTCGTCATCGACCGCTCGGTGCCGGGCGGCCGGATCGTCGCCGGCTCGCTGACCTCCCTCGCGGCGCTGCCCCGGTCGCTGACCGCGGTCGCCCTCTCCGGCAAAGTGGTGGGAGCGAGCCGCCACACCGTCGGCGGGCAGACGATTCTCGCCGCCTACGCGCCGCTGGCCGGCGCCGACTGGGTGGTCGTCTCGTTGCAGCCGACGGCATCCGCCGAAGCGGTGGCGACGAAGCTGCGGTGGCGAACCGCCGGGGCGGTCGGCGCCGCCCTGCTGCTGATCGCCGCCCTCTCGGCAGTCGCCTGGGCCTTTCTGGTGCGCCCCATCCGGGCTCTGGCGGCGGCGCAGCGCGGTTTGGCAGGGATGGGCGCCGGCGGCGGGCGGGCGGGCGGCGACGAGATCGCCGACTTGCGGCAGACGTTCGACCTGCTGCAACGCAGTCTGGCCGCGAGGAGCACCCTCGACAACGTCTTCCTCGGCCGCTACCAGGTGATCGAAGCGCTGGGCGCGGGCGCCATGGGCACCGTCTTCCGGGGCTGGGATCCGCGGCTGCGGCGGCCGGTGGCCCTGAAGACCATCAAGCTCGCCGGTGTCCTGGAGGAGGAGCGGCGCAAAGACCTGCTCGCGACGCTCACCCGCGAGGCGGTGACGGTGGCGCGGCTCAACCACCCGAACGTGGTGGCGGTCTACGATCTGGAAGACGCTCCCGAGGCGGCGTTCATCGCCATGGAGCTGGTCGACGGGATGACCCTGGAGACGCTGCTCGGGCGGCGGCACAAGCTCACGCCGGACGAAGTGATCCCGCTGGGCATGGCGATCGCGCGCGGCCTCGCGGCGGCGCACGCCCAAGGCATCGTCCACCGCGACGTCAAGCCAGCCAACGTCCTGCTGGGAGCGGACGGCTCGATCAAGGTCTCCGACTTCGGGATCGCCGGCCTCCTCGCCGCCTCGGCCGAGGACGCCGACACGATCTTCGGCACCCCCGGCTATCTGCCGCCGGAGAGCTTGCGCGGCGGGATGCATGGCAAAGCGGGCGATCTCTTATCGCTGGGCGTCGTGCTGTACATCTGTCTGACCGGCGCGATGCCCTTCCGCGGCACGGAGGTGGGCGACATCCTGCGCAACACCCTGTTCGGCCAGGTGCGGCCGCTCCGCCGCCAGGTGCCGGACATCCCCACCGAGCTGGAATCGCTGGTCGATCACCTGCTGGAGCGCGAGGTCGATCGCCGGCCGTCGAGCGCCGAGGCCGTGGCGGCCGAGCTGGAGAGCCTGGTCCTGGCGCGCGGCCTGCGCTGGCGTTTCGATCCGGGAACCGCCGCCGCGGGCCGCGGCTATGCGACCGAGCCAGTGAAGGCGCAGTGGGTGCCGACCACCCGGCTCGATGTGCTCGAACACCGCGCCGCCCGGTCGTCGTAGACGGCCCTACTTCTGATCCGCCGGACGCAGCTCCCAATTCACCTTCCGGCTGTTGCCGACGAGATCGCCGCTCTCGACCTCCAGAACGCTCTTGCCCCCCTCGCCGCGGCGCAGGACGAAGCGGAGGTGCTCCACGTGGGACTGGTCGTCCGTGGCGCGGATGCGGAGCATCTGCCCTTCGCCGAGGGTGACCTCGCGGCCGTCGGCCATGAAGTGGGCCCCCGGGGCGTGGAAGAACGCCTGCGGTCCGTCGCTGTTGATGCGCACCTCCTCTCCGTCGCCCAGGGGCAGCCACTGGACGCCGCCAGACCAGGTGACCGGAGCGCTCCGCACCTTGCCGCGTTGGCGCACGCCGCGGCCTCCGAAGGAGTCGTAGGGCATCAGCTCCCAGGACAGGGTGGGCGGCGTGGCGTCGACGGTGAAGGTGATGGGAGCGACGGGGCCGCGATTGCCGCAGCGGTCCACCGCCGTGGCGCCGAGCACGTAGACGCCGGCCGCCCACGGGCCGGCGGCCTCGCTGAGCCTCCCTTCCCGGCCGTTGATCACCGGCAGCCACTCCGCAACACCGCTCTCCGCGTCGGTGGCCACCACTTCGAGCCGGGCGCCGGGGCCGGCGAAGAGGGTGTCGCCGATCGACACCTGCGGTCCGGTGAGGGTGAGGGTGCCGGCCGGCGGCTGCGTGTCCGCCACCGTGGAGGTGACCGCGAGCTTGCTCGTCGCGCCCGGATACCCGTCGAGCCCGGAGCGGCTGCGCGCCGTCACCCGCCAATAGAGCGCCGCGGCAGGGAGAGCCTGTGGCCTCCAGGTGGTGCCGTTGAGGCCGGTCGCCCGCTCGACGAGGGCGGCGCAGCCGGGGTCACGGCAGATCTCGACGATGTAGGAGGAGGCGGTGGGGACCTCCTCCCAGGAGAAGGAAGGGTTGGCGCAGGCGACCTCGGCGCCGTCCGCCGGGGCGGTGGCATGCGGTGCGGCGAGCAGCTTCTCCGGCGGCGCGGGCGGTCCCGAGGCGGCCACCGAGCTGCCCATCCCTTGCGGCACCTGCACCTTGGCGCCGCCGGCTTCGAGGTCCGCGTCGCCGCCGTAGGCCATGAGCTTGGCGCCGCCCCCTTCGGCGCGGCGGGCGCGCGTCTGCACCGCGCCGGTGCGGTCGGTCCGCGCGGTGGCGCGGGCGCTGCCGAGGACGATCTCCACCTCCGCGGCGGGCGGCGCGGCGTGGCCGGCGGCCGGCCGTGCCTCGACGTCCGCCTGTCCCTGCACGATCTCCACCGACTTGCGCTCGACCCCGCGCAGCGCGCCCCCCGTGCGCTGGAGGAAGACCAGCGAGTCCTCGGTCACCAGCAGAAGCGTGCCATCGGTGAACGCCATCGAGGCCGACGACTTCGGGTAGGTGCGCACGCCGTCGCGCTCGACGAGCAGGTCGTTCAAATGCGCGTCCCCCCAGGGGATCGGCGACGCCTGCGCTTCCACCTTGCGCGACAGTTGGGCCACCCGGGCCACGGCGGTGTCCTTGCGCTGCAGATAGATCCGCACCCGTTGTCCCGGCTCGAGCTTGTTGGGATCGGCGATCTCGGGGTTGATCTGGGCGAGCTGGCGCCAGAGGTCGGAGGATCCGAGATAGCGCGCGGTGATCTTTTCCAGCGTTTCGCCGGGGCGCACGATGTGCCAGCCGGTGACCATGCCCGGCGGCGGAGCCGCCGGCATGGGCGAGGCAGGGGCGGCGGCGCGTACGCCGGCGGCGGCGGTGAGCAGGCCCCACAGAACGAGGGCAAAAGAACCGGGTCGGATGGGCATGGCTCTCCTCGAAGAGAAAAATCCCGTGTCATTCTAATGGCAGCCGGGTGACTTGGAACATTTCCCGCTTTCCGCCGCATTGCGCGGCGATGGAAGCGCGGCGGGTGGACCTCGAAGCCGCTGCTGCCGCCGCGGCCGAGCTGGCTGGCAGGAAGGACGAAGTTCAAGGCGAAGATGGGGCTCCGCGACGCCGTCGAGGAGATCCGCTTCGCCACCGCCGGGCGCTCCGCCGCCGATCTCTCCGGCCTCGCCTCGGTGCGCACCACCCTCACCGAAGTCGCCGAGACCTTGAGAAACCGCGTCGCGGTCTAGCGGTCGGCTTGCGAGAGAAGGCCCCAGACCTCCGCCCAGGCTTTCCGAGGTTCTTCGTCGAGGTTGCGGGGCGATGTCTCGTTTTGGCCGCCTTAAGACACCTTTGCTTCTTAGGTAGGATGATTCTTCGAGACGAGTCGACCAATCTCTTGTGAAGTAGCAGATAGGGGCGCTTAGTAGCTCTTTCCAGCTACTTTTGATATCTTCTATCAGGGAGGGTGCTCATGTTGCGCACAAGCAGTTACACCATCTACTGCGACTTGCCTGGTAACCACGACGAGATGCTTCTCGTCCAGACCTACACCGGGGCATTTGACCGTGTCTCTCGAAAGGTGGCGACCTATG
Source organism: Thermoanaerobaculia bacterium (assembly GCA_036264355.1). Taxonomy (GTDB): domain Bacteria; phylum Acidobacteriota; class Thermoanaerobaculia; order Multivoradales; family UBA5704; genus UBA5704. The sequence continues at coordinate 27,689 of DATARD010000232.1, read as the reverse complement.
TCCGGTCTCTGGAAGCCGGTAGGCCGCCGAAGCCTCTCTATGGCGACTGGACACCAGAGGCACCCGTCGACGGGACTGTGGTCCCTCCTTCGGATTCGACCATGGAGCGCCTGCGGAAACGCGGGTACTTGACCTCCATGACGCGAGAGCAGGAAGCTGAATTCTTCTCCCGGTATGTCGAAAAGCTTCATGGGATGTTCCTCAAGCAGTGGCCCAGCTACCTCTTCATGCCGACGTACGACTGCAATCTCCGCTGCTCTTACTGTTTTCAGGACCACATGCGGACAGATGAGCGGTATGGCCACCTCCTGCGCCAGATGTCGCCGGCCATGGTCGACCGGATTTTCGCGGCGATGCCGAAGGTCGAGGCGATGCATGGCATCGATCCTCTCGCGGAGACGGACCTGGACATCGGCTTGTTTGGCGGCGAGCCTCTCCTCGCCTCGAACCGCCCGATCGTGGAGCAGATCCTCCGCAAGGGCTTGGCCCGGGGCGGGAAGATGAAGCTCTGGGCGATTTCAAATGGCACCGAGCTGGAGGCGTATGAAGACCTCCTGGGGCCGGGCCTGCTCGCCAGCATCCAAATCACTCTCGACGGCCCATCCGCCCGACACGACCGCCGGCGGGTCTACGCTGACGGCCAGGGCTCGTGGGACAAAATTGCCCGCAACATCACGCTCGCGCTCGACCGCGGTGCTCTCGTCGCCATCCGCACCAATGCCGACCGGAGTAACATCTCCGACCTTCCCGACCTTGCCGATGAGCTCATCCGGCATGGCTGGGACCGCTACCCGAATTTCGGGTCGCAGATCGCGCCGATCCGGGCGGACAACGAGAAGACTGACAAAAAGACGACTCTGAGCACCTGGGAGCTCGACCGCCTTCTGACCGAGCTTCGGGAGACCCATCCACAGACACAGGTCCTCGGCAGGATCGACGATTCCATCCGCAGCCAAGCCCTGCGGATCTTCACCGAGCGAGGTCTCCCTTCTTTCAAATCGAGCTTCTGCTCCGCCCACACCGGGATGTACATCTTCGACGCTTTCGGCGACATCTATGCCTGCTGGGAGAAGACCGGCGACGAGAAGATCCGGATCGGGCGTGTCGACGAGAACGCCGGCCTTCAATTCAACTTTGACGTCGCTGCGATGTGGCGCGGCCGGACGGTGGCGTCCAATCCTGTGTGCCTCAACTGTCGCTACAACCTCTACTGCGGCGGCGGCTGCGCCGTCCTTGCGTTGGGACAGCAGGGAGATTTCTACAGGAACTACTGCGACGGTTTCGCCCATCGCTTTCGCGCGTCTGTGGCCGACGCCTATGCAGACCACCAGGAAGGCAAGGCGCCCACTCCCAAGCCGGCAGCATTTTGCGATCTCTAGACTGGCTCGGGTGGAGTGGTTCCACGCCGCTGCCAGAAGAGATTTCGTTGGTTGAAAGGGGGATGAAAGATGAAGAAGAAAGAGGATGACGAGAGCCAGGAAATGGTGAGTCTCAACCAGGAGCTGTTCAGCCTCGAAGCAGGTGACTTGGTGGTCGAGGAGCTTGAGAGGCGTTTGGAGCTGGCGATTGGTGCGGCCTTCACCTGTGGGACGTTCACCTGTGGCTCGTTCTCGAACTGCAATACCTTCGGTTGTGCAAATTTCGGCACAAAGGGGTGAGTAGTCGCCTGATCCAGCCGACGAGCGTCTGAACGACTATGGCGCGTGGCCCGAGCAGGCCACGCGCCGTCGTAGCGAGAGGAGCATGGGGAGATGCTGAATACGCGAATTCTCCAAGGGATTACCGACGGGCAGATTCTTGACAGCACGGATGGCCGGCTTTCTTATCTCGTCGTCACAGAGCACGGCGGCCACGTCCGGCTTTCTCCCAGCGCGCATCACCTTCTCAGGAGCCTCCGAGCCGGCTGGACGTATGAGGATCTGGCGCGAGATCTGAGCACGAGGGGCCCGCGAGAGGTCTCCCCGGCGGAAGTTGAAGCGGCCTGTTTGAATGTCGCCGACCGGCTCCGCGAGATTGACGGCCGAGCCGCCGACCGGTCGTTGCCCCTGGGTTTCTGGCTGCGTATCCGCCTCCTGTCTGCAAATACGGTGGCCAGGCTCGCTACCTGTCTTTCCTGGGCCTATCAGCCCTTCGCTGGGGTCCTGCTCCTCGGCTTTATCACCGCCACCTTTCCACCGCTGCTCCGGCAGGGATTTCCCCTTCAACTAGGGGGGGCGGCATGGCTGGGTTACCTGCTTTTCCTTCTCTCTCTGATGGTCCATGAGCTCGGTCATGCGAGCGCCTGTTCTCACTACGGGGCCACACCGAGCGATATCGGTTTCGCGGCCTACCTGGTCTACCCGGCGTTCTACAGCGACGTCACTTCTGCTTGGAGCTTGCGCCGGTGGCAACGAGTGGTGGTCGACCTGGGGGGCATGTACCTTCAGTTTGTTGTGGCCGGAATATACGCAGGACTCTATCTGTGGACCCATTGGGAGCCTCTGCGGTCTGCGTTTTTCATGATCTGGATCGGCGCTCTGTTCTCCTTGAACCCCATTTTCAAGTTCGATGGCTATTGGGTGCTCGCGGACGCTCTGGGCGTTGCCAACCTCTCGCGGCAGCCCTTAATCCTACTGCGCCATGCTCTCGCGCGCCTTCGCGGGCGACCGGCCGAGGCGTTGCCTTGGCCCGGCTGGGTGCTCGCGGTTCTGGCCGTCTATGCTCCGGCCGTGTTTCTGACGTGGGCCTGGTTCATGGCCCACCTGCTGCCGTTCTTGCTGGAGAAGACTCTCGGTTATCCCCAAGTGGTCCTCACCCTATGGGAGTCGCTGAGCGCGCCCGGGCTGGCTTGGCGGGGGATATCCGAATTCCTGGGGACGACATTCATTCTGATCTTTGCATGGTTCGGCGTCTGGAGTTTGCTGCGCTCCCTGATCATCGTTCCTGTCTCGCGGCGGCTCCGGGAAATCCGCGGCAAGCGGCGGCAGGGTGCAGTGCTCCTTCACGAATTATGATTCCTCTCTCTCTCTTGATGCGGAGCCTGCGGCTCCCGTGGCGACGGCCGGGACTCGCGGCGCTGATCGTCGTCACGCTTGCGGTCGGGATCGGCGCCACGGCGAGCGTGCTCAGCCTCGTCGAGGCCGTGCTCCTGGAGCCGGCTCCCTTTCGCGATCCAGGCCGCCTCGTCGTCCTCGGCGAGGAGGTCCAGTCCGGAATGGGAGATCTCCTGATTTCCTCTCATGCCAACTTTCTGGACTGGGAGGCGCGGAGCCGTTCATTCGAAAGCATGGCGGAAAGCCGGGTCATCTCTCCAATCCTGCGTGTGCAGGCGGAGCCTCTGCGGGTGCCGGGCTCCGAAGTCTCGCAAGCCTTCTTTCCGACTCTCGGGATCAAACCTCAACTCGGCCGGCTCCTGGTGCCGGCCGATTTTCAGGCCGGGGCAGCGCCGGTCGCCGTCTTGAGCCACCGGTTCTGGCAGCAGCGGCTTGGTGGCGACCCCAGTTGGCTTGGCCGAACGATCCTCCTGGACGGGGAGGCGACCACGATCGTCGGGATCCTTCCCGCTGGAGTTTCACTGACACGGCCGGTCCTTATCGAAGGCTCTGACATCCTGCGCCCGCTCCGCGTGAAACCCGGGACCATGGCGGCGAGCCGGGGAGCGCGCTATCTGCGTGTCATTGCCCGGCTCCGGCCGGGGATGGCACAGGAAAGTGCAGCCGCCGAGCTGCGCTCGATCGCGGCAACGTTGGCCAAAGAGCACCCAGATACGAACAAGGATTCAACTGTGTGGATCGTACCGCTGCGTACGGCGGTGATCGGCGATACGAGCACGTCTCTGCTCATCCTGCTCGGCGCCGCTTCGCTCGTCCTCCTGGCCGCTTGTACCAACGTCGCGAACCTGCTGCTCGTTCAGCTCAGCCTGCGCAAGCGGGAGCTTGCGATCCGTGCGGCTCTCGGGGCAAGCCGACCCCAGGTTTTCGGACAGCTCGTGGCGGAAAGCCTCGGCCTCATCGTGCCGGCGGCTCTGGGCGGACTCCTCTTGACCCGCTGGTCCTGGAACCTTTTCGTCTCGCTCGTGCCGCCTGCCGTCGTAGAGCTCATGGGGGTGGCGCTCGACGGCAGAATCCTGGCAGCCACGACGTTCATTTCCTTGATCGCCTTGGCGCTGATCAACCTCCTTCCCTGGCTCGTGCTGCCGAAGACGTCTCTTTCAGAGGTGTTGATGGGGAGCGGAGCCGGCGCGGGAGGTGCAGGTGGCAACCAACGCTCGCGGGGTCTGATCGTGGCCGCGGAGACGGCGCTGGCGCTGGTGTTGCTCCTCGGCGCCGGTCTCCTCATTCGCAGCTTCTTGCGCCTCTCGCATGTGGACCTCGGCTTCCACCCCGAGAAGTTGCTCGTCCTGGATCTGGAGCTTCCGGGAAACAAATACGACGACCCGGCGCGGGCGCAAGGACTTTTCGATGAGATCTTCCGCCGGCTCGAGAGCAGGCCGGGAGTGCGGAAGACGGCGCTCGCGGTCAATTTTCAGCTTAGCACCGGCCTGGGCCTCCAGACGGGATCTCTCCTCGACTGGCAAATCGATTTCCATGGGACAAGCCCCGGCTATTTCTCCACCCTGGGGATCCCTCTCTTGGCGGGACGTGACTTCTTGCCTCGGGACGGTGCCACCGGTCAGGGAGTCCTCCTTGTCAACGCGGCAGCGGCCCGCAAGCTCTGGCCCGGCGAGGAAGCGGTCGGCAAAAAGCTTTTCCTCGACTGGAGTCCTCCGAACCCGCGCGAGGTGATCGGAGTCGTCGGCGACAGCCGAGTCGATGGCGACAAGGCGCCTCCGCGGCCTGCGGTCTACCTGCCATACCAGCAACTCCCGTTTTCGTCGGTGCGGCTCGTCGTGCGCACGACGGCGTCCCCTTCTCTTGTCGCCGCCGACGTTCGACGTCAGGTCCGATCTGTCGATGATGACCTGCCTATCGTTCAGCTCACGACAATGGAGGAGCTGCTCGCGGCTCCCATCGAAAAACCGAAGATCTACACGCGCATTCTCACGGTCTTCGCCGGAGTGGCTCTGGTTTTGGCGGTGGTCGGTATCTACGGCGTCACCGCATTCGCCGTCGCGGCGCGGCGGCGGGAGATCAGCCTCCGCATCGCGTTGGGCGCCGGCAGCCGCGACATCCTGCAGCTCTTCATCCTGCAAGGCGGCACCTGGGTCGTCGTGGGAATCGTCACTGGAGTCCTTGGGGCAGCCACGCTGTCGCGCTGGCTAGCCAGTGTCTTCTTCGAAGTCAGTCCCCTTGATCCGCCCACTTTCCTGGCTGCTCCCATTCTCCTGGGCTGCGCGGCCTTCTGGGCACTGGCCGTGCCGGCCCGGAAAGCGGTTGCAGTCGATCCTGTCAAGGCTTTGAAAGGAGACTCGTGATGTCGTCAATGCTCTCGTCGCGCTCCCTTCGGATCTCCGGAATCGTTCTCTTCGGCTGTGCGCTACTTGGTCTGGCTGCCGTTATGCTGACCGGCCGACTGGCGCCTTCTCGATTCACGCCGCCGGCCCAGGAGGAGAGGGTCCACCTGCTCGCCGAGTTGGCCCGGCTGCGCCAATCTCAAACACCGCAAAGCGCTCCAATCACGGCGAACGCCGAGATGCAGGCCCTCGAAGCGCAGCTTGAAGCTCTGCGCAGAGCCGCGCCCGGTGATCCGGCCGAGATGATGAAACGGACGCAGCGGGACCTGGAGCGTCTGCAAACCGAGTCGCAGGCCCAGCCCGCTCAAGTTCAGCAAGCCATTTGGCTCGCGCGATGGGCCTTGGTGTTGAGCATCGCCGCTCTCACCCTCCTGATGGGGTTGGTCATTGCCTTTCGGATTCGGAGCCCGATCGTCCGGTAATGCCTTCCGACGCCGGCTTTGTGTCGCCGCCTGGTGTAGTGGGTCCGCTTGGTGCCGGAGGGGCTCCGGCAGCTCTTACTGCACCGCCGTCACGAACGTCGGCGAAGTCAGGTGGCTGCCGGAGGGGAGGTCGGCGTCGACCTTCCAGAACAGCTTGGCCCCGGAGGAGAGGCCGGCCAGGGCACGGGCGGGCACCTGGTATTCGGGTGCTTTCAACCCCTCGGCGTTCGCCACGACGCGCAGGTCCTCGGTGCTGACCTGGATGCAATAGGTGGCGCCGGCCGGGGTCGGCACCGACCACTTCAAGAGGAAGTGCTCGCGGGGGAGGGCCTTGCCGTCCGCCACCTGGGAGTGGACGGCGGCCCGCTCGCCACGGTATTCGGGCGGCTTCTGGAACCACTGCACGCCGACCACGGCCAACGCCAGCGCGGCGGCGGCGGCGAGACCCCAGTTGCGCCATTGCCGCCACTGCCCCCGTTGCCGCTGGCGTGGCGTGAAGGGCAGGGGCGCCGCGAGTGGAGCGGCGGCGGTCTGCTCCTGCTGCTCGCTCAGCGTTCTCAGGGTGCGGGCGAGACGCCATTCCTCGGCACAGGTGGCGCAGGTGGCGACGTGCTGGACGCTCTCCCGCACTCCGTCCGCCGGGAGCTTGCCGTGCACCGCGTCCCAGATCGTCTCCGGCGCCGGACAGGGGGCCGGATCGGTCTGTTCCAGGTGGGCGGCGAAGGCTTGGCGCAAGCTCGCAAGCTCCTGGTCGTCCATCGTCGTCATCGGGAAACTCCTTTCGCATCGAGGCATCCGCGAAGGTCCGCCATCCCGCGGTAGACGAGGTTCTCCGCCTTCTTCGTCGTCCAGCCGAGCAGCTTGCCAACCTCGGGGACGCTGTGCCCTTGCAGGTTCAGCGTCACGGCGAGCTGGCGCGGCCGGACCAGGCGGCCGAGGCAGTCCCGAATCGCCCGCCCGGCCTCGCGGGCCGTCGCGTTCCTCTCCGGGTCCGGGCTCTCGGCCACGGGCTCATAGACGATCTCGGAGCTGTCGTTCTCCAGGGGGACCTCCTGGCGCCGGCGGAGTCGCCTGATCTCATCGACGACAGCGCTGTAGGCGGCCTTCCTGAGATAGAACGAGGAGAACTCCGCATTCCCCTCACGCTTGCGGTAGATCTCGGTCACCCGCATCAGGGCCACCTGGATGATGTCCTCGGAGCGGTCGGCCATCCAGCGCGGGCAGGTCTGGGCGACGGCGCGTTTCAGGTCGCGGCGCAGCGCTTCGAGATCGAGCTCACTGGGAAACGACGTCATGGAGGGGGCCGCTCTCAGATCGTCCTTGCTCTGCGTGTCAGGTGTCAGCATCTCGGGCACCTCGTTCGCCAGCGGTGATTTATAGCGCAAAACGCTCTTGCGGGAAGGACGGCGCTGTGGAATGCTGGGCAGGCCATGCCAACCCTCACGGATCCGGCGGCGGCCATCGGTTACCTGGAGATCCTCTCCCGGCTCACGGTCGCGGTGATCATCGGCTGTATTTTGGGCTTGAACCGCGAGCTGCACGGCAAGCCGGCCGGCGTCCGCACGCACGGCCTGGTCGCCCTCGGCGCCGCCCTGCTCACCGTCACCGGCGTCGAGCTCTCCTGGCTGAGCAGCACCAAGACGATGGACTACGCCGTCGCGTCGCGCTTCATCCAGGGGATCATCACCGGCATCGGCTTCCTGGGCGCCGGCGTCATCCTGCGCGACGATCTGAAGCACAGCGTGCACGGCCTGACCACCGCGGCCTCCATCTGGCTCTCGGCCTGTCTCGGCATCGCCTGCGGCCTCGGCTGCTGGACGACCGCCGTGATGGCCCTCGGCCTCACTCTTGTCATCCTCATCTTCGGCGGCCCCTTCGAGCGGGCCATCCACCACCGCCTCCACCCGAAAGACGTGCTGCCGGACATCGGACCGCCGTCCGACAACTGCTGACGATCTTCTGGCTATTCGGCCTTCAGTGCAGCAGGATCAGGCGGAGCACGGCGCGGCGGTCGGCGCCCAGCGCCATGCGGATGCCGATCTCGCGGCGGCGCTGCGCCACCGAGTAGGCGATTGATGCCGTAGAGACCGACCGCGGCGAGGACGAGCGCGAGAGCGGCGAAGAGACCGAGGATCAGCGTGCGCAGGCGCGGCCGGGCCACCGAGCCGGCGATGGCCTGCTCCATGGTGGTCAGATTGGCCACCGGCAGATCGGGATCGAGGCTCCGCACCACCTCCGCGGGCGGGCGAGCCGCATCGGATCGCCGCTCGTGCGCACCATCAGGTCCATGGCCCAGTGGGGGCTCTGCAGGTAGGGGACATAGAGGTCAGGACGCACCGCCTGGATCTCGCGGTAGCGCGCGTCGCCCACCACCCCCACCACGGTCAGCCACTTGTCCGACGGCTGGTTGGCGCTCCCGAAGCGCAGCCGTTTGCCCAGCGGATCCTGCCCCGGCCAGAAGCGGTCGGCCGTCGACTTGTTGACAATCACCGCTTGCGGAGATGCCAACCGTGTGACGAGAGTTGACCCGGCCTTCAGGCGCTCCCTATGATCCGTCGCGACAGCCGGGGAGACCCCACCATCGAGACCGGACAGATCGTCCTCTTCACCCTCGCGGCGGCGGCCGCGGCCACGGCCCTGAACCTGGCGCCGGGGATTGCCATGGCCTGGCTCCTGTCGCGCCGGGGATGGCGCGGCCGGACCGTGGTCGAGACGCTGGTCTCCCTGCCGCTCGTGCTGCCGCCGACCGCGGTCGGCCTCGCGCTGCTCCTGCTCTTCGGCCGCAACGGCCCTCTCGGCCGGCCTTTTTACGCGGTCTTCGGCTTCGACATCGCCTTCACCTGGCGCGGCGTGGTGCTCGCCTCGGCGATCATGTCGTTTCCGCTCCTCGTGCGGAGCGCCCGCTCGGCGTTCGAGGAGATCGACCCCCGCCTCCCCGCGGTTGCGCGAACTTTGGGACGCGGTCCATGGCGCGCTTTCTTCGAGGTCGAGCTGCCGCTGGCCTGGCGCGGCGTGCTGGCCGGAACCGTGCTCTCGTTCGCCCGCGCTCTCGGCGAGTTCGGCGCGACCATCCTGGTCGCCGGCAACATCCCGGGACGCACGCAGACTCTCGCGCTCGCCCTGTTCCAGGAGGTGCAGATGGGGCGGGACCGCGAAGCGCTGGAGCTGGCCGGGATCGCGGCGCTCCTCGCCGCTCTCGCGCTCGGCCTCTCCGAAGCGCTGATGCGGCGGCGGGAAAAGACCCTGGCGGACTGAAAGCCCCGTGTCCGACTTCTTCGCGATCGACCTCACGCTCCGCCAGGGCCGTTTCGTCCTGCACCTGGCGGCTCGCCTCGGCGAGACCGCGGCGGTGGTGGGACCGTCGGGAGCCGGCAAAACGAGCCTGCTCGAAGCGATCGCCGGGCTGCGGCGGGCCGAAGGGCGGATCGCCGTCGGCGGCGAGGTGTTGCAGGACAGCGCGGCCGGCGTCTTCCTCCCGCCGGAGCGCCGCCGTCTGGGTTACGTTCCTCAGGACGGCGCGCTCTTCCCGCATCTCTCCGTGCTGCGCAATCTCACCTTCGGCCGGCCCTCCGCCCGTCCGAGCACGGATGCGGACCTCGCCGCGCTCGTCGCGCTCCTCGATCTCGGGTCTCTGCTGACCCGCTATCCCCGGCATCTTTCGGGCGGCGAGAGGAGACGGGTGGCGCTCGGCCGAGCCCTCCTGGCGCACCCGCGCCTGCTGCTCCTCGACGAGCCCACCACCGGCCTCGACCCCGTGCGAGCCCGCAAAGCGCTGGCGGGCATCCGCCGCGTCCACCAAGAGCTCGGCGTGCCGCTGCTCGTCGTCACCCATCAACCGCAGGAAGCCCTCGCCCTGGCGTCCGAAGTGCTGCTGCTCGACGGCGGCACGGTGCGCGCGGTGGGGCCGGCACGTCAGGTGCTCCTGGCGCCCGGCGTTCTCGCCCAGGAAGGGGGGAGGCGCTGGGAGAATTACGTCCGCGGCACCCTGGTGCGCCATCACGCGTCCGGCGGCTCGACGGAGGTCCGGCTCGACGGTGGAGAAGCGGTGACCATTCCGCACACGCCCGACCTCGCCGAAGGAGCCGACCTCCTCCTCTCGATCGACGCCGAAGACCTCCTGCTCGCCACCGCGCCGCCGGTCGGTCTCTCCGCCCGCAACGCCGTCGCCGGCCGCGTCGACGAGCTGATCCCGGTGGGAAGCTCCGTCTACGCCCGGGTCGGCCCGTGGCTGGCACACCTCACTCCGGCAGCCGTCGCCGAGCTCGGCCTCGCGGCCGGATCTCCCGTCTGGCTGGTGGCCAAGACGCACAGTTGGCGCGTGGTAGCGTAACCTCTATGAATGCTCTCGAACGATCCTCGAAGCGGCCCTTACCCACCTGGTGGCGCCACAATCGAAGCTGGGCGCTGCCGACTGGTGTTCTTGCGATCCTTCTCCCCGTGATCGCCGTCGGAAGCTGCGCCGGCACCGTCCTGACCCTCGCCTTCGGCACCGTCCGCCTGGGAGCGTCGCTCCGCAAACACGATCGTAATGATCGGGACGAGTAGCTCGTGCCCGAGCCTCCGCTTGCCCCCTCCCGGAGGCGAAGGACTGGGGGATAACAGATCGGCCGGCTCTCGCTCCCCGTCGTCTGCGACTCGCTCCCTGTCGTCTGCGGCTCAATCCCCAGTGCGCTGTAGGCACCTTCTTCGTCCCGGCGGGAGCGGGAGGTGGCTTAGTTGGAGAGGGCTCTCGGGTAGGGTCCGTGGCCTCCGGTACCCAGGGATAAATCCCTGGGCTAGGCGCCCTTGCCCCTCCGGGGCGGCTAACGGCGGGCAAGATGGCCGGCCTACTACCGCGCGGCCTCCTGTCACACAGAGTTGCTGGTGGAAGCGGCTCGATGACATTTGCCGAGCGGAGGGCCCAGAACATGAGTTACGTTGCCGAGCGCATCACCGTCGATCCCCGAGCAGTGCGGTGGGCGCCCTCCGCTTCGCCAGCCAACCCTCGCTCATCCCGTTCTCGCCGCTTGATCTTCTAGGTCGTGTTCTGTCGGCCGGGAGGAGGGAAGCCGCCCCGGAGGGGCAAGGGCGCGTAGCCCAGGGATTTATCCCTGGGTCAGGGGGTTGGCGCTCACGCGATCCCCCCGCCCAGGGCGGCCACACAGGGTGCCTGGCGGCATCCCATGGACCGCCCCTACGAACGGCGCACCCCTCGCCCGCCGAGGAAACGCCCCTCAGCCCAGGGAGGAATCCCGGAATCGGACGCCCTGGCCCCTGCGATCAGTGTCCGAATCCCGCCGTTTCACCTGTGAATCCCGTCGCGCCACCCGCCGGTTTGGGGGGCAACCCGTGAGGCCCGCGGTGGGCGCCGCGGGAGGCGGTCCGGACCCCATGGGTTGCGGAGCGGGTGCCGCGGGTTTTTTGGCAAAACCCGCGGGTTGCGCGGTGGGTGTCGTGGGTTGACGGGGTAAACCCGTAGGTGCCGCGGCGGGTGCAGCGGGTCTGGTGGCGGGCGCGCCGGTTGCCGCGGCGGGCGCCGCGGGTTTTTTGAGAGAAAGCCTCGCTGGCCTCGCGCGAACGGCGGCGCCCGCCTACGGCCGGCCGGAGGGCTCCTTCTCAGGGGTGTCGTAGTCGGCCTCACCCGCGAGCGTGATCTCCAGCCCGAAGATCGGGGCTCCCGCGACGACGAGCGGCTCCCCGTCGAAGTCGACGCTCTCGCCCGCGTACCGGGCGGTGAGCTTGTAGGTGCCGTCTTCCAGGCGGATCTCGAAGGTGCCGTCGTGGCGGGTCATGGTGGCGGAGAGGTCGAGGTCTTTCTGGAAGAAGATCTGGGCTGCCGCGACCGGCTCGCCTGTCTCCCGGACCGCCCGGCCGGTGACCGAGGTGACCGCGGGGAGATCGAGGTCGAGGGTTGCCCCGGGCTGATCTTTCTCCAGATGGACCGTGGACGTGACCTTGCGGTCTCCGGCGCGGACGCGGATGCTCCAATTTCCCGGGCTGAGGTTTTCGATCCGGTAGCTCCCGTCTTCGGCCACCGTGCCCCGGTTGGCGAAGTCAGACCCGGGCGCATGGGCTGCCGCGACCTGCGCCCAGGCGAGCTCGGCAGGCTCCAGGCCGCGGATGTGTCCGGTCAGCACCGCTTCGGCTTTTTCCTCCTCGTCCCCCTCGTCAGAGACCGCGTCGGGCGCCTTGGGGAACAGCACGAGGTCGAGGGCGGTCTCGCCGTCCGCGACGTCGACCGTCAGCCGCGTCTCTTCGAATCCCGGGTGATTCGCCGCGACCAGCACACTCCCGGTCTCCACGCCGGTCATCCGGTAGCTGCCGTCGGCGTGGGCAAGGGCCGAGGCGGTGTCGTATTTGGGTCCGCTGGCGGTCACCCAGGCTTCGGGCACCGGCTGGCCTTGCGAATCGGTGACCTTCCCGGTGAAGGTGGCGCCGTGCTCCAGGACGATGCGGAGGCTGTCCGGCGGTCCGGGCACGACGGTGATCTTCCGCAGGTGGCGGGTCTGGACTCCTTCCGCGGCGACGGTCAGATCGTAGCTGCCGGTTGCCAGGGGTGTCAGGGTGAACCGACCCTCGGCGTCCGTCGGATCGGTCTTCTCCCCTGTGGCGCAGGGGCGGTAGGTCTCGATGTGCTCTTTCCCGTCGTCGGGACGGGCGAGGAGGTAGGCGCCGCGGACCGGCTCTCCGTCCGGATCGACGACGGTGCCGGCGAGCCGGAGGGCGGGGCGGAGGGTGAGGTCCAGGGGCTCCGGGGGCACGGTGGGCAGGCTTTCGAGGTCGGGGAGCAAGCCTTCGCGGCAGAGGTCGGCCTCCAGCTCCTCGTGGGGCGGCAGGCCGGCGACGGCGAAGGCGCCGTCCGCGCCGGTGGTGGTGGCGGGCTCGCGGCCCCACTCACCGCGGTCCCCGGCGCGCAGCCACACGGCGACGCCGGAGAGCGGGTGGCCGTCGGGATCGGTGACGCGGCCGGAGAGCGTCGCGCCGGCCGGGGCGAGAATCCGGCCGAGGTCGAAGGTTCCACCGCCCGGAACGTCCGGAATGTCCGGAACGTCCGGGACGTCGATCCGCGGCCGGCGGAACGGCGCCGCTCCGGGCCGTTCGATGCGCAGCTCGGCGCGGCCGGGTGGCAGGTGGGGGAGGGAGAAGCTCCCGTCTGCCGCGACGGTCGTTCGTCCGAGGCTCTCCTCGTTGGTGCGGACGAGCTCCACCGCCGCCCCGGTCGCCGGCAGCCCGGCCTCGTCCACTACCAGGCCGGTGGCTGTCGTCCCCCGCCGCAGAACGATGCGCAGGCCGGAGGAAGGCAGCCGGACGGGGGAGAGGGAGGCGGGCGCGAAGCCCGGCCGGTGGACGGCGATCTGGCCGACCCCCAGGGCCATCTGGCCACCGAAGCTGAAGTCTCCCGTGGCGCGCGTCCATGCCCGAGGCCACTCCCGGTCCCTCTCATAAAAAACCGGGAGGATGCGGACCAGCGCCCCAGCGACCGGGCGTCCCTGCTCGTCGACCACGGTGCCGGTGACCGCCTCAGCCGGTGCGAAGAGCAGGGTCGGCAGAGCTGAGCCCGCCGTGCCAGTCTCCGTGCTGGCCAGGAAGTAGCCGGCCGCCGCTCCTTGCACTTCCCCCGTCACGGCGGACTCTTCGAGCTGGTAGACACCCCGGGCGTCGCTCCGCACCGCCGTGCCGGGATCGCCGGGCGGCCACACCCAGGCGCCGGCGAGGGGGCGGCGGTGGTCGTCGAGAACGCGTCCGGAACGCAGAGCGGGATGCGGCAAAACCGCCGGACCGGGGCCGGAAGGGAGGGAAACCCGCCGACCGTCCGCGATCTCCAGCAGCACCGCGGTCCCGGCTCCGGGCGAGATCCAGACGCGCCGCCCGCCCGGCGCCATCCGGCCGAGGACGAGACCGCTGCGCGGATCGCGCGCAACAATTCCGGGAATTCCGGGCGAGCCCGGCGGCAGCGTGCCGGCAGCCTCCTGCACGGTGGTCCGCCGCCGCGGCGTCTTCCGCAGGCGGACCACCACCAGCGGGGTCTCCTCCGCGGCGGCTTCTCCCACCGCCGTCCCGGAATCCACCGCCCACACCCGCAGCGCCTCGCCCTCCCACCGGGCCAGATGGACCTCGCCGTCCGGACCGGCCACGGCGTGGCGTGGCAGCGGCTCCCAGGCGGAGGGCACGGCCTCTCCCGGTCCATCCTTGGCGACTGCATACCGCGGCGCGGCCGCGGCGAGCACCCGAGCACCGGGGAGGGGGTGGCCGTCCGCATCCTCGACCCGCACCCGCAGACCCGCATCGCGCCGCAGCACCGCGTCCGGCAGGCTCTCCGGCTCCAGAAAGGGGAGGAACGGCAGGCGCACCGGCACGCAACCGGCGGCCCGCACCGTCACCGTCCACATCCCGGCCCGCGGCGCCGCGAGGGTGAAGCGGCCGTCCGCGCCGCTCGCCGTCTCCGCCTCCGCCGGCAGCTCTGCCGCGCCATCCGCCTCTCGCACGCCCATGTCATACCGCGACAGGGCCGGCCGCAGCTCCACCCGCGCTCCGGCGATCGCCTGTCCGTCCGCCCCGATCACCCGTCCGTCGATCTCGATGTTTTGGCTGCCCTCGGCGTGCGCGGCGACGCCGCAGAGAACGGCGCAGGAGAGGAGAAGGGCGGTCGCGCGGAATTGCCGATTCATGGCGAGGTCCTGGGGAATCAGCGACAGTGTACAGGCCCTGGGCGTCCTGGCCCCCTGCGAGCCATGGTAGGGTTGGTCCTCCGCCCGCACGGGAGGGGGCAAGCCCCTCCCCTACTTTAGTTAATGCCTATCAGAACCCTCTTTGGGCGCCGGGGATGAGGGCGGATGGGCGGCGGCCCCCCCGCCCCCCCTTTCCTGATAAACTGGAGCCTGGGAACCTCCCCATGGACAAGCTCGAAACCCTTCCTCCCGTCACGACCCCGCTGCCGCCGGCCGCTCCTTTCGAGGAGTCGGCGACGCTCGATCTGTTGGCGGTGATCCAGGAGCTCAACGCGGCTCCGGACTTGCGCAGCGGGCTGGAGCGGGTCGCCGAGATGGTGCGCCAGGTGATCTGCTATGACAATCTGAGCGTGCTGCTGCTCGACGAGATGGGGCGCGAGCTGCGCTATGCGCTCGCGGTCGGCGGCCCGGCGGAGATCGCCGAGCATTGGCGGTTCGGGATGGGGCAGGGGATCGTGGGCACGGTGGCGCAGACGCGGCGGCCGTTGCGGGTGGGCGACGTGCGGACCGACAACCGCTTCATCCTGGCGGGAGTGCCGGTGCGCTCCGAGCTGGCGGTGCCGCTGCTGGCCAAGGACCGCACGGTGGGCGTGCTCGACGTGGGGAGCCTGGAGCCGGATTTCTTCACCGCCGAGCATGAGCGGCTTTTGGTCTCCCTCGCCGGCTTCCTCGCCACCGCCATTGAGGGCGCGCAGCTCTACCGCAACATGCGCGACCAGGCGGAGACGCTGTCGATCCTGCATGAGGTGAGCCGCGAGCTGAGCTCGATCCTGGACCGCGAGCAGCTCATGGCGAAAGTCGCCGAGCGCATCCAGCGGCTGATCGGCTACGACCTGTTCAGCGTCATGCTGTGGAACGAGGACAGCCGGCTGCTCGAGCCCTGGGTCTCCTTCCAGCGCGACGGTCTGCGGCTGGAAGGGGTCTTCTCGATCATGCGCGTGCCGCTCGGACAGGGTCTGTGCGGCACGGCGGCGGCGCTCCGCCAGGCGATCCGGGTGCCGAACGTGCGCCTCGATCCGCGCTACGTGCGCTGTGTGCACGGCATGGAGATCAACTCGGAGCTGGTGGTGCCGCTGGTCTTCAAGGACCGCCTGCTCGGGCTGCTCGACTTCGAGAGCGCGCACTACGACGCCTTCAGCGCGCGCCATGAGCAGCTCCTGGGCACCCTGTCGTCGTCGCTCGCCATCGCGCTCGAAAACGCGCTGCTCTATGAGCGGCTGCGCAACGAAGAGCAGCGCATCGTCGACGACCTGGAGACGGCGCGGCGCATCCAGAGCCATCTGCTGCCCAACACCTCGCCCTGGATTCCCGGCATCCAGGTGGGCTTCGCGTACGAGCCGGCCCGCCACCTGGGCGGCGACTTCTACGACTTCCTCCCCTATGGCGACGGCCGCCTGGGCATCGCGGTGGGGGACGTGGCAGGGAAGGCGACCCCGGCGGCGCTCTACGGCTCGTTCGCCATCGGCCTGCTGCGCGAGTACGCCTCGCACGGCGTCTTCCGGCCGGCGCAGGTGCTGGCGGACATGAACTGCAAGCTGCTGCACCTCAAGGTGGAGAACCGCTTCCTGGCGATGGTCTTCGCGGTCTACGACAGCGCCGAGCGGACGCTCGCCCTGGCGAGCTCCGGCCTGCCGTATCCCTATCTCATCACGCAGGGGACGGCGCGGGAGATCGAGCTCCAGGGCGTCCCGCTCGGCCTGTTGGCGGACCGCTCGTATGCCGAAGAGATCCTCCGGCTGGAGCCCGGCGACGCGGTGGTGATCTGCTCGGACGGCATCGAGGAGAGCCTCGATAAGCGGGATGAGGAGCTGGGCGCGGCGCGGCTGCGCGAGATCCTGGAGAAGCTCGCCGGGCGGTCGGCGCCGGAGATCGCCCACGGCGTGATCGAGGCCGCCCGCCGCCATTCCGGGAGCGCCGAGCCGTCGGACGACCGCACGGTGGTGGTGCTCAAAGTCAGCGGATAAGCGTTTTCGAGCTTTTGCTCACGTTCCTCCAATCATCCGGTTAAATCTTCCGGCCAATCATCCAGTATGATGTGCCGTTCCGGTGGACCGCCGGCTCGCCGCAGGGATCCCCGCCAGGAGAGATGCAATCATGACGCAAATGCAGGACAAGCTGGCCAACCTCTCGCCGGCCGAGAAAGCAGCGATGTTCGCGCTGCTGCGCAAGCGGAAGCAGGCCGAGAGCACGCCGGACCGCATCGAGCGGCGCGATCCGGACGCGTCGGCGCCCTCCGCGCCACTATCGTTCGGGCAGCTCCGGCTGTGGTTCCTCGACCGCCTGATGCCGGGCGACGCGGTCTACAACGTGCCCTCGGCGCTGCGCATCCGTGGTGTCCTCCATGTGCCGTTCCTCTCTCTCGCCCTGGCCGGCGTGGCGGACCGGCACGAGGCGCTGCGCACCACCTTCATGGCGACCGAAGGCGGCGAGCCGGTGCAGGTGATCGCGCCCCGCTTCGAGCCGCGGCTGCCGCTGATCGACCTCGGAGCGCTGCCGGCCGGGCTGCACGAGGCCGAGATGCGGCGCTGGGTGGGGGTGGAGTGCCGCCTGCCGTTCGACCTGGAGCGGGGACCGCTGCTGCGCGCCTGCGTCTTCCGTTCGGCGGACGACGTGCATCTCCTCCTCCTGGTGATGCACCACATCGTGAGCGACGGCTGGTCGATGGGCGTGCTGGTGAAAGAGGTCGGGGCGCTCTACACGGCGTTCGTGGCGGGCCGGCCGAGCCCGCTGCCCGAGCTGCCGATCCAGTATTCCGACTTCGCGGCCTGGCAGCGCCGGCGGCTGTCGGGAGAGCTGCTGGAGACGGAGATCGCCTGGTGGCGCAGCCGGCTCGCCGGGATGCCGCCGGCGCTGGACCTGCCGGCGGACCGTCCGCGCACGGCGACCCGCGGCTCGCGGGGTGCGGTGAAGGGGTTCCGCCTCGGCAAGGAGGAGCTGGCCGGGCTGATGGCGGTCGCCCGGCGCTCCGAGGCGACCCTCTTCATGGTGCTCCTCTCCGCCTTCTTCGCTCTCGTGCAACGGATCACCGGCGTCGACGACCTGGTGGTGGGAACGCCGATCGCGGGCCGGATGCGGAGCGAGACGTCGCCGCTGATCGGTTTCTTCGTCAACACCCTGGCGCTGCGCGCCGATCTGTCGGGGGATCCCAGCCTGGGGGAGATCGTGCGCCGGGTGCGCGAGACGACGCTCTCCGCCTACGCGCACCAGGAGCTGCCGTTCGAGCGTCTGGTCGGCGAGCTGGCGCCGGAGCGGGACATGAGCCGCACGCCCCTGGTGCAGGTCCTGTTCACCCTGGAGAACTCCCGGCCGAGCTCGATGGAGCAGCCCGGGCTGGTGCTGACGCCCGCCGCCGCGGAGACGGGCACCGCGAAGTTCGAGCTGGTCTGCTCGCTGGCGGAGACCAGGCTGGGGCTGCACGGGACGTTCGATTACAGCGTCGACCTGTTCGACGGCACGACGATGGCGCGCCTGACGGCGTACTTCACGCGGCTCCTCGAAGCGATGGGGTCCAATCCGGCCGGATTGTCGGAGCTGCCCCTCCTGGCGGCCGGCGAGCGCCACCAGATCCTGGCCGAATGGAACGACACGGCGGAAGCTTACCGGACCGCGGGGGAAACCTGCCTGCATGAGCTGATCGCCGGGCAGGCGGAGCGCAGCCCGGAGGCGGTCGCGGTCTCCTTCGATGGGCTCGCGGGGGCGGACCTCACCTATCGCGAGCTGCTGCGCCGCGCGCGCCGGCTGGCGGACCATCTGGCCGCGCTGGGCGTCGCGCCGGACAGCCGGGTGGGAGTGCTCCTGGAGCGCTCGCCGGAGATGATCGTCGGGCTGCTGGGGGTGATGACGGCCGGCGCGGCCTATGTGCCGCTCGATCCCACCCTGCCCGCCGAGCGCCTGGCCGCGCTCGTCGGAGGCGCCCGGCCGGCGGTGATCCTGACCCGGGAGCGGAGCCGGGATCTCGTTCCGGCGGGCGCCGCGCGGACCGTCATGCTCGATGCGGAGTGGTCCGCGATCGAGCAGGCGCCGGCCGGCATCCGGCGGCGGATCACCGGCGGCAATCTCGCCTACGTCCTCTACACCTCCGGCTCGACCGGCGTGCCGAAGGGGGTGATGATCCCGCACCGCGGCATCGTCAATCGTCTGCTGTGGATGCAGGAGACCTACCGGCTGACCGCGGCGGACCGGGTGCTCCAGAAGACGCCGTTCGGCTTCGACGTCTCGCTGTGGGAATTCTTCTGGCCGCTGCTGACCGGCGCGCGCCTGGTCTTCGCCAAGCCCGAGGGGCACAAGGACCCGCTCTATCTGCTGGACGTGATCCGCCGCGAGGGGATCACCACGCTGCACTTCGTGCCCTCGATGCTGGAGGCGTTTCTCGACGCGCCGGGGCTCGAAGAGCTGGCCTCGCTGCGGCGGCTGCGGCGGGTCTTGGCGAGCGGCGAGGCGCTCTCGCCGCAGCTCGTGCGGCGCTTCCAGGAGCGGATCGGGAATCCCGGGCAGGTCGAGCTGCACAACCTCTATGGACCGACCGAGGCGTCGGTCGACGTGAGCTTCTGGCCCTGCCCTGCCGATCCTTCCGTGGTGCCCATCGGCCGGCCGATCGCGAACCACCGCCTCCACGTCGTCGACCGCACCCTGCGGCCGCAGCCGATCGGCGTGGCCGGCGAGCTGCTGCTCGCCGGTCCCGGCCTGGCGCGCGGCTATCTCGGGCAGCCGGATTTGACCGCTGCGGTGTTCGTTCCCGATCCGTTCGGCGCGCCGGGCGAGCGGCTCTACCGCACCGGCGACCTGGTGCGGCAACTGGCGGACGGCACCGTGCAGTATCTGGGGCGCACCGACCAGCAGGTCAAGATCCGCGGCTTCCGCATCGAGCTGGGGGAGATCGAGACGGCGCTGGCGGCGCTGCCCGGCGTGCGGGCGGCGGCGGTCCTGGCGCAGGGCGACGGGCAGCAACGGCGCCTTGCCGCCTATCTGGTGGTGGAAGCCGGACGGCCGGTGGAGGAGCTGCGGGAGGCGCTGCGCGGGCGGTTGCCGGAGCACATGGTGCCCACCGCGTGGGCCGTGCTGGACGCCCTACCGCTCCTGTCGAGCGGCAAGGTGGACCGCCGGGCGCTCGGGCGGATCGACGCCGCGGCGGGGATGGGTGCCGCGACTCCCGTCACTTCGTTGAGCAGCCTGCCGCGCACCCCGGTCGAAGAGATGATCGCCGCCGTCTGGTCCGAGGTCCTGGAGCGCGACGGAATCGGCATCCGCACCCACTTCTTCGACCTCGGCGGCCACTCCCTGCTCGCCACCCGGCTCGCCTCGCGGCTGCGCGCGGCGCTCGGCATCGAGCTGCCGCTGCGCACCCTGTTCGACCATCCGACGGTGGCGGGCCAGGCCGCGGCGGCCGAGGCGATCCTGCGCGGCGGGGCCGGATCGACGGGATCGGTGGGCGGCCACCGTGCCGTGGCGCCGCCGATCGTGCGCGCGCCGCATGCGCCGGAAGGTCCGGCGGCCGAGGTGCCGCTCTCCTTCGCGCAGCAGCGCCTGTGGTTCCTCGACCAGCTCGAGCCGGACAGCGCCTCCTACAACATCCCCTTCGCGCTGCGGCTCCGCGGCGCCGTCGACATCCCGGCCCTGCGCGCGTGCCTGGACGAGATCTACCGCCGGCACGAGCCGCTGCGGGCGCGGTTCGGGACGCTCGGGACGCTCGCGGGGCAGCCCGCGCAGCGCATCGCGGACGCGGCGCCGGTCGCCGTGCCGGTGGTTGACCTGGCGGCCCTGCCCGCCGCGCGCGGCGACGCCGAGGCCCACCGCATCGCCGCCGAGGAGTCGCTCCGCCCCTTCGACCTCGCGGCGGGGCCGCTGCTGCGCGCCGTGCTGCTGCGTCTCGAAGCGACGGCGCACGTGGCGCTCTTCACCATGCACCACATCGCCGGCGACGGCTGGTCGACCGGCGTGCTGGTGCAGGAGCTGGGCGTGCTCTACTCCGGCGGCACGCTGCCCGAGCTGCCGGTGCGCTACTCCGACTTCGCCCGCTGGCAACGCGAGCGGCTGAGCGGCGAAGCTCTCGCCGAGCAGCTCGCCTACTGGCGGCGCCGCCTGGCCGGCGCGCCGCCCGTCCTCAACCTGCCGCTCGACCGCCCGCGCTCCGGCGCGGCGGGCGCGGCGCGGGGAGGCGGCGGCGTGCGCGAGATGATGTTGCCCGCTTCCGTGCACGGCGCGCTCGCGGCGCTCGGCCGCCGGCACGGAGTGACCCTCTTCATGGGCCTCCTGGCCGGCTTCTCGGCGCTCCTCGCCCGGCTGTCGGGCCAGAACGACGTCACCGTCGGCACGCCGATCGCGAACCGCAACCGGGCGGAGATCGAGGGACTGATCGGCTTCTTCGTCAACACCCTGGTGCTGCGCGCCGATCTCGGCCGCGAGACGGCGCCAAGCTTCCGCGCGCTGCTCGCCCAGGTGCGCGACTCGACGCTCTCCGCCTACGCCTATCAGGACCTGCCGTTCGAGCGCCTGGTGGAGGAGCTGTCGCCGGAGCGGAGCTTCGCCCACACGCCGCTCTTCCAGGTGATGTTCATCCTGCAGAACGCGCCGTTCCGGCCGCTCGATCTCCCCGGCTTGACCGTCGCTCCCTTCGGGCTGCCGCCGGCGCCCGCCAAGTTCGATCTGACCTTCCAGGTGATCGAGCAGGGCGGCGCGCTCGCCGCGTCGATGACCTTCCGCCGCGATCTGTTCGACGCCGCGACGATCGACCGGCTGCTCGCCCGGCTGGTGCGCCTGCTCGGAGCCGCGCTGGCCGCGCCCGAAGCGCGGCTGGCCGAGCTGCCGTTGCTCAGCGCGATCGAAACCGCCCAGCTCCTGGCGGAATGGAACGACACGGCGCGGCGGCTGCCGGACGTGCTGCTGGCCGAGCTGGTCGCGGCGCAGGCGCTGCGGACGCCGGGCGCGGTGGCGGTCGAGGGGGCCGATGCGGACGATGCGGACGCCGGCGCCCTGACCTACGCCGAGCTGCTGCGCCGCTCGCGTGGCCTCGCCGCCCGTCTGCAGGCGGTGGGTGTCGGGCCGGAGGTGCCGGTCGGCATCGCCCTGGAGCGCTCGCCCGAGATGCTGGTCGCCCTGCTGGGGACCTTGACCGCGGGGGGCGCCTACGTGCCGCTCGACCTCGATCTGCCGCGCGAGCGGCTGGCCGTGCTGCTCGCCGGCGCGCGGCCGGCGGTGGTGCTGACCCGGCGCTCGCTCGCCGCGGAGCTGCCGCCGGGAGCCGGGCGGCGGATCTTTCTCGATGAAGAGGACCTCACCGCGGCCGGCGAGCCGGTGCCGGCGCGGGCGCTGGGGGCGGGAGCGCAGAGCCTGGCATCGATCCTCTACACCTCGGGCTCGACGGGGACGCCCAAGGGCGTGATGTCGTGCCAGGGGGGCCTGGTCAACCGGCTGCTGTGGGCGCAGGAACGGCTGCCGCTCACGCCGGAAGACCGGCTGTTGCAGAGCGCCGCGTTCGGCTTCGACTTCGCGTTCTGGGAGTTTATGGCGCCGCTGCTGGTGGGGGCGCGGGTGGTGCTGGCGCGGCCGGGCGGCCACCGCGACGGCGCCTACCTGGCGCGCCTGATCGCGGAGCGCGGCGTGACGGTGGCGCACTTCGTGCCGTCGATGCTGCGCGTTGTCCTGGACGAGCTGGAGGAGGACTGGGTGGAGCGCTGCGCATCGTCCCTGCGGATGGTGCTCTCCGGCGGCGAAGCGCTGACCGCGGATCTGCGGCAGCGGTTTTTCGACACGCTGGGCGAGGGCGTCGAGCTGCACAATGAATACGGCCCCACCGAAGCGTCGATCGACGTCACCCACCACCGCTGCCGGCCGGACGATCCGGCCGGTGTCGGGGCGCCGCTCGGCTACCCGATCGCCAACACCCGGCTGTATGTGACCGAGCGCTCGTTGCGGCCGGTGCCGCCCGGCGTGACCGGCGAGCTGCTGCTCGGCGGCGCCGGCCCCGCCCGCGGCTATCTCGGGCGGCCGGACTTGACGGCGGAAGCGTTCATTCCCGATCCGTTCGGCGCCGGTCCGGGCGGCCGGCTCTACCGCACCGGCGACCTGGCGCGGCAGCGCGCCGACGGCCTGCTGGAGATCCTCGGCCGTACCGACCAGCAGGTGAAGATCCGCGGTTTCCGCATCGAGCCCGGCGAGATCGAGGCGGCGCTCGAAACCCTGCCCGGCGTGCGGACGGCGGCAGTGGTCGTGCAGGGCCAGGGCGGCGGCCGGCGGCTGGCCGCGTTCGTCGCCGTGCGCGAAGGGACGACCGTTGCGGACATTGCGGTGCTGCGCGGCGCGCTGCGCGGCCGGCTGCCGGAGCACATGGTGCCGGCGGTCTGGATGCTGCTGCCCGGGCTGCCTACCCTGCCGAGCGGCAAGATCGATCGCGCGGCGCTCTCCCGCCTGGAGCCGGAGGCGGCCGGCAGCAGCGCGGAGACGGCGCCGCAAACGCCGATCGAAGAGCTGGTCGCCGGCATCTGGGCCGGCGTGCTGGGCCGCTCCGCGGTCGGCGTGCACGACGACTTCTTCGACCTCGGCGGCCATTCCCTGCTCGCCACCCAGGTGGTCTCCCGGCTGCGCGGCGCGCTCGGCGTGGAGCTGCCGCTGCGCACCCTGTTCGATCATCCGACCGTGGCCGGTCTGGCGGCGGCGGTCGACGCCGCGCTGCGGTTGCTCCAGGCCGGCGTCCTGCCGGCCGCGCCGAGCTTCGCCGCGGCAGGCATGGGCGGCGTGGGCGCGGCAGGCGACGCCCCGCTCTCCTTCGCGCAGCAGCCCCTGTGGTTCCTCGACCAGCTCGCGCCGGGGAGCCCGGCCTACAACATTCCCACCGGCGTCCGTCTGCTCGGCTCTCTGGATATCGCGGCCCTGGCGGCGAGCCTGGGCGAGATCGTGCGGCGCCACGAGGTGCTGCGCACGCGTTTCCGCGCGGTCAACGGCCAGCCGGTGCAGATCGTGGCGCCGGCCGAACGAATCGTTCTTCCGCTGGCCGATCTGACCGGGCTTCCGGCCGCCGTGCGTGACGCCGAGGTCCACCGCCTCGCCGGCGCGGAGGCGGCGCGGCCGTTCGATCTCGCGGCGGGGCCGCTGCTGCGTGCCGTGCTGCTCCGCCTCGGCGCCGCCGAGCATGCCGCGCTCTTCACCCTGCACCACATCGTGAGCGACGCCTGGTCGAGCGGCGTCCTGCTGCGCGAGCTGGGAGCGCTCTACCGGGCCTGCGCCGCGGGCGAGCCTTCCCCTCTGCCGTCGCTGCCGATGCAGTACGCCGACTTCGCACGCTGGCAGCGCGCCTGGCTCACCGGCGGCGTCCTGGAGACGCAGCTCGCCTATTGGCGCACCCTGCTCGCCGGCGCGCCGGCGGAGCTCGCCCTGCCGTTCGACCGCCCGCGGCCCGCGGTCCCTGGAGACCAGGGAGGGCACCGGCTGTCGATCCTGCCGGGAGGCTTGACCGCGGCGCTCGCCACCTTCAGCCGGCGGAGCAGCATCACCCTCTTCATGGCGCTCCTCGCCGGCTTTGAAGCGCTCCTCGCGCGCGTCACCGGCCAGCACGACTTCACCCTCGGCACCCCGGTCGCCAACCGCAACCGGGCGGAGACCGAAGGGCTGATCGGCTTCTTCGTCAACACCCTGGTGCTGCGCGCCGCCGCGGCGCCCGCGGCGACCTTCCAGGCGCTCGCCGAGCGCGTGCGCGAATCCACCCTGCAGGCCTACGCGCACCAGGACCTCCCGTTCGAGCGCCTGGTCGAGGAGCTGGCGCCGGAGCGGAGCCTGGGGCGGACGCCGCTGTTCCAGGTGATGTTCACCCTGCTCAACGCTCCGGCGCGGTCGCTGGAGCTGCCCGGTGTGACGCTGGAGCCCTTGCCGGCCTCCAGCGAGCTGGCGCGTTTCGATCTCTCCGTCACGCTGGCGGAGAGCCCGGCGGGGCTCGCCGCCGGCATCGCCTTCCGCCGCGACCTGTTCGACGCGCCGACCCTCGGCCGCCTGCTCGCCTCCTATGAGGTGCTGTTGCGCGCCGCCGTCGCCGCGCCGGGCACCCGCCTCGGCGACCTGCCGCTGCTGACCGAGGCCGAGACGGCGCAGGTGCTCCGCGAGCCCAACGACTCGCGGCGGCCGTTGCCCGACCTGCTGGTGCACGAGCTGTTCGCTGCGCAGGCGGCGCGCACGCCCGCGGCGGTGGCGGTCGAATTCGAAAGCGGTGAGGCCGGCGAGGTCGCGGAGCTCACCTACGGTGACCTGGCGCGGCGGGCCGGCGCCCTGGCGGCGCGGCTGCGCGGGTTTGGCGTCGGGCCGGAGGTGCCGGTGGGCATCGCCCTGGAGCGCTCGCCGGAGATGCTGGTGGCCGTGCTGGGTACGCTGGCGGCCGGGGGAGCGTTCGTGCCGCTCGATCCGGACCTGCCGCGCGAACGGCTGGCGGCGCTCCTCGCCGGCGCGCGGCCGGCGGTGGTGGTGACGCGGCGCACGATACTCGCGGAGCTGCCCCCGGTCACCGGGCAAGCCCTGCTGATCGAGGAGCTCGATCCCGCCGTGTTCCTGGATCTGGCGGTGCGGGTGGCGGGAGCCGGACCGCAGAGCCTGGCTTCGATCCTCTACACCTCGGGCTCGACGGGCGAGCCCAAGGGGGTGATGTCGTGCCACGGCGGCTTGGTCAACCGGCTGCTGTGGTCGCAGGAGACCTACCCGCTGCGCGCCGCGGACCGCGTGCTGCACAGCGCGGCCTTCGGCTTCGACTTCGCGCTGTGGGAGCAGGTGGCGCCGCTCCTGGCGGGAGCGCGGGTGGTGCTGGCGCGGCCGGGGGGGCATCGTGACAGCGCCTATCTGGCGGCGCTGATCGCCCGGCGCGGCGTGACCGTGGCGCACTTCGTGCCGTCGCTGCTGCGGATGTTCGTGGAGGACGGCGAGGTGGAGGGCTGCGCTCTGCGGCTGCTGCTGTCCGGCGGCGAGGCGCTGACCGGCGAGCTGCGGGAGCGCGCCTTCGCGCGGCTCCCCGGAATCCAGCTCTACAACCAGTACGGTCCCACCGAGGCGTCGATCGACGTCACCCATCAGATCTGCCGGCCGGGAGACGGCGCGGCGGTCGAGCCGCTGGGCGGGCCGGTCGCCAACACCCGGCTCTATCTCGCCGATCCCGGCCTGAGCGCGGTGCCGCTCGGCGTGCCGGGAGAGCTCTGCCTGGCCGGTCCGGCCCTCGCCCGCGGCTACGCCGGCCGGCCCGACCTGACCGCCGAGCGCTTCGTGCCCGATCCGTTCGGCGGCGAGCCGGGAGAGCGGCTCTACCGCACCGGCGACCTGGCGCGGCGCCGCGCCGAGGGAGCGCTGGAGATCCTCGGCCGCATCGATCACCAGGTGAAGATCCGCGGCGTCCGCGTCGAGCCGGGAGAGGTGGAAGCGGCGCTGGAGGCCCTGCCCGGCGTGCGGTCGGCGGCGGTGGTCTCCGCCGGGGAAGGGGCGGAGCGGCGTTTGGTGGCTTGCGTGGTGGCGGCCGACGCCGCGCCGAACGACCTGCGCGACGCCCTCCGCCGGCGGCTCCCCGACGCCATGATCCCGGCCGGCTGGATCGTTCTGCCCGCCCTGCCGCTCCTGCCCAGCGGCAAGGTCGACCGCAAGGCGCTCCAGCGGCTGGCGGACGAAGCGGGCGCCGGCGCCGCGACCGGGTCCGGCGCGGGCGGCGCGTTGCGTTCGCCGGTGGAGGAGCTGGTGGCGGAGATCTGGGGCGCCGTGCTGGGACGCGCGAGCCTCGGGGCCGGCGACGACTTCTTCGCCCTCGGCGGCCACTCCCTCCTCGCCACGCAGGTGATCTCGCGGGTGCGCGAGGCGTTCGGCGCCGAGGTGCCGTTGCGCGCGCTCTTCGAGGCACCCACCGTGGCCGGCTTCGCGGCGGCCGTCGAGGCGGCGCGCCGCACCGGCGCCGGCGTCACGGTGCCTCCTATCGTGCCGGCGGTGCGGACGGCGGCCGGCCTGCCGCTGTCGTTCGCGCAGCAGCGCCTCTGGTTCCTGCACCGCCTGGCGCCCGATCTGCCGTTCTACAACATCTATGGCGCCTATCGCCTGTCCGGCCCGCTGGACATCGCCGTGCTGCGCCGGGTATTCAGCGAGATCGTGCGCCGCCACGAGAGCCTGCGCACCACCTTTCCGGCCGAAGGCGGCAAGCCGTTGCAGCGGATCGCGCCGCCGGCGCCGGTGCCCGTGCCGGTGATCGATCTCGCGGCGCTCCCCGGCGCGGCGCGGCGGAGCGAGCTGGGCCGCATCTCCCGCGCGGAGGGGCGCCACCCGTTCGACGTCACCCGCGAGCCGCTGCTGCGCGTCCACCTCGTGCGGCTCGGGGCCGGCGAGCAGTCGCTGCTGCTCAACCTGCACCACATCGTCTCCGACGGCTGGTCGACGGGCATCCTGCACCGTGAGCTGACGGCGCTCTACGCAGCCTATGTCTCCGATCCGGCCGCCCTCTCCTCCCCTTTGCCGGAGCTGCCGCTGCAGTACGCCGACTTCGCGGTCTGGCAACGCGGCTGGCTGAGCGGCGAGGCGCTGGAGACGCAGCTCGCCTATTGGCGCCGCCAACTCGCCGGCGTGCCCGATTCGCTGGCGCTCCCCTTCGACCGCCCGCGGCCGGCCTTCGAGACCTTCCGCGGTCTGTCGGAAGCGCTGCTGCTGCCGGCCGACCTGGCGCGCGGCCTCGCCGGGCTGACCCGGCGGCTGGGCGCGACGCCGTCGATGACCCTGCTCGGCGGTTTCAAGGCGCTCCTCGCCCGCCACACCGGGCAGGACGATTTCGCGGTCGGCGTCGCGGTCGCCAACCGCAACCGCCGCGAGATCGAGGGATTGATCGGCTTCTTCGTCAACACCCTCGTGCTGCGCACCCGCCTGGATGATCTGGACGGTTCACCGGGCTTCGCGGCGCTGCTCGGCCGGGTGCGCGACACGGCGCTCGACGCCTACATGCACCAGGACCTGCCGTTCGAGAAGCTGGTCGAGGAGCTGGCGCCCGACCGGCACCTGGGGCGCAACCCGCTCTTCCAGACGATGCTCGTCCTGCAGCGCCTGCCGCCGCCGCCCGCGCTGCCGGGGGTCGAGGTCGAGATGCTCGACGTCGACACCGGCACGGCGAAGTTCGACCTCACCCTGATGCTGGTGGAG
>DATARD010000186.1:0-39671 GCA_036264355.1 Thermoanaerobaculia bacterium | reverse complement strand
CAGATTCCCGCAAGATACAAATAGGAACGCTCCCAGTTGCCTGGGAGCGTCTCGGGTGGAGGCCCCGTCTCTCCGGTTGGATTTTTTGGCTGTACCCCTGTTGCTGAGGGGAGTCAGGTAGGAAGTCAAAGAAGGTGAGATCAGAGATCTCGAGTTAGGTAGGACTGAGCTTGGCTGGTGGAACCTCCCCACGTCCTTGTGTTGCCTGCCTGAGATCTCTGCAACGTCCGTGCCTGGTCTCGCCACGGCCTGCCTTCCGAGGGCGGCCCGCTTGTCGGGGGAGCCGCCGGGCGCCGAACCGACACGTCGACGCCGGCATGGCACGCCAAAGAAGAGAGCGTCCGCCGTCCGCCCAGCGGGCAGGGGGAGAGCGCTCGGGGGAGGTTCTCGTTATGGTGGCTGGTGTTCAGGAAGGTGGACCCCGAATGGGGGAGACGGGAGCTAACTTTTTCAAGAGAGATCAACAAACGATCTCAGGTGGCGGGTAATCTCAGGCTGGATGAACCTCCCCCTCTACGCCATCGCTGATTTGCTCTAGCTTTGCAGCAAGCCCCATGCCACTGACTCGGAGCCTGTCCAACCCATTGATTCTACGTAATATTATGTAGAGGACGGGAAAGGGGAGACCATTTTGTCTGTAAATCCTGCCAAAGAGGTGGTCTCGTTTTTACAAGCCCAGGTCTTCTGGAGCGCGAGCCCGCCAGCGGGTAGAATCGACTGCGACCATGCGCCAAGCTTTCTTGTTTGTATGACCGATTCAGCAAAAGAACTTTCTTCTTCCCCGGCGTCAAGGAGGGCTTGCGGGCAATCGGCGGTGTGCTATGATCCGCCCAGTTGTTGCTGCTGTTTCCTCTGTCTGGCGCCTCCCACCTCAGGGTCAGGATTTCCACAACCTGTGGAAAATCTGTGGAATTAGTCTACTTGACGTCGAGGTCCCATGTCTGTATCGCGCTGGCCCCTCCTCCAGAAACAACTCCAGCAGGAGCTCGACCCGGAGGAGTTCGCCACCTGGTTCCTGCCACTCAAAGTGCGCGATGATGGAGACGACCGGCTCGTTCTGGTCGCCCCCAACTCACGCTTCCTGCATACTCTTGAAGAGAGTTACCGCGAAACCGTGGACAGTGCCCTCGCCGGCCTCAACGGTCCCCCTTTCGAGGTGCTGTTCTCGCTGGAGGAAGAGGAGACCCCTCCCGAGGCTCTCGTCCAGGGCTCGCACTTCAATCCCAAGTACACCTTCCGCACCTTCGTGGTCGGCAAGTCGAACGAGTTCGCCCATGCCGCGGCGAAGGCGGTCGCCGAGAACCCGTCGCAAAGCTACAACCCGCTCTTCCTCTATGGTGGGGTCGGGCTCGGCAAGACCCACCTGCTGCACGCCATCGGCGCGGAGATCCTGCGCAGCCGGCCGCAGCTCCGCGTGCTCTACCTGGCGGCCGAGCAGTTCGTCAACGAGCTCATCAACTCGATCCGCTTCGACCGCATGCCGGCCTTCCGCGAGCGCTACCGCACGATCGACGTGCTGATGATCGACGACATCCAGTTCCTGGCCAACAAGGAGCGCACGCAGGAAGAGTTCTTCCACACCTTCAACACCCTGTACACCAGCCAGAAGCAGATCATCCTGTCCTCCGACTCGTCGCCGCGCAACATCCCCACTTTGGAGGAACGTCTGCGCAGCCGCTTCGAGTGGGGCCTGATCGCCGACATCCAGCCGCCCGACCTGGAGACCAAGGTGGCCATCCTGCAGCGCAAGGCCTACCTGGAGAACGTCACCCTGCCGGACGAGGTCGCCGAGTTCATCGCCAAGAAGGTGAAGTCGAACATCCGCGAACTCGAAGGGCTGCTCAACCGCGTCATCGCCCACTCCTCGCTGACCGCCCAGCCGCTCTCGGTCGAGTTCACCGCCGAGACCCTGAAGGACATCCTGCCGGACGAGGCGAAGAAGCCGAACCCCAGCGAGATCATCAAGGTCGTCACCCGCCACTACGGCCTCAAGATCGCCGACATCAAGAGCAAGAGCAACTCGCAGCAGGTGGTCTTCCCGCGCAAGGTCGCCATGTACCTGCTGCGCCATCTCGCCCAGATCTCCTACCCCGAGATCGGCAAGCTGTTCAACGACAAGCACCACTCCACGGTCATGTACGCCGTCAGTGGCATCGCGGAGCGCCGCGCCGGCGATCCCGACCTCGACCGCGTCCTCAAGGCCTTCGAGCAGCAGCTCAAATAGGTGTCACGTCTGAGGGAAAGCTGTGGAGAAGAGGCCGCGTCGAGTTGTGGGAAAACTGCGGAAATTTTCGGCCTCCGAAAACTTCTCCGCACCGCCCCACAGCCCTTCCACAGCTTCCTCACACCCTTCCCGTCAGGCTTAACTGCCGTTCTCACAGAGGTTTGGTCCGCTTTTCCGCACCCTGAGCCAGCCCCTATCTACTACTCCTACTATGCTATATATTCAGGTGTCTTCTAGACGGAGAAGAGTGCATGGAAATCCGCCTCAACCGCAGTGAGTTCCTCGGCGAGCTCGTCCCGATGCAAGGCATCGTCGAGCGCAAGACCACCATCCCCGTCCTGTCGCACCTGCTGCTGACCGCGCGGGAGGACAAGCTCCACCTGGCCGCCACCGACCTCGACGTCTCGCTGACGTCGTGGTGCGACACGGAGGTCAAGCGCGAAGGCGCCATCGCCGTGCAGGCCAAGAAGCTGGTGGAGATCATCCGCTCGCTGACCGGCGAGGAGGTCCTCCTCGTCCTCGAAGAGGCGCGGGAGCTCACCATCCGCGCCGGCAAGTCGCGCTTCAAGATCCACGGTCTGTCGCCCGATGACTTCCCGACCCTTCCTGCCGTCGAGGACGGCCGCCGGGTCGCCATCCCCTTCGCCGACTTCCGCCGCATGACCGCGAAAATTCTCTTCGCCGTCTCGGCCGAGGAGTCCCGCTTCCAGCTCAACGGGGCCCTGTTGAAGCTCAAGGACGGCGCGCTGGAGATGGTGGCGACCGACGGCCATCGCCTCGCCCTGGTCGAAGGGGGGCTCGAAAGCGCCGGCGGCGAGGATTCCGTCCTCGTGCCGCGCAAGGCCCTGCAGGAGCTGCAGCGTCTCGAAGGGGACGGCAAGCTCGAATACCACCGCGGCGAGCACCACCTGTCGTTCCGCCTCGGCCGCCGCGAGCTGATCTGCCGCATCCTCGAAGGGACCTTCCCGGACTACGAGCGGGTGATCGCCAAGGACAACGACAAGAAGGCCTTCTTCGACCGCAAGCCGCTCGCCGAGGCGGTGCAGCGCGTCGCCCTGCTGACCGGCGACCGCGCCCGGGCCGTCCGCCTGCAGTTCTCACCCGATCAGATGGTCATCTCGGCCGCCAACCCGGACCTGGGTGAAGCGACCGAAGAGGTGGCGTGCGACTACGACGGGCCTGAGCTGCGCCTGGGGATCAATCCCGACTACCTGACGCAGTTCCTCGCCGCGGTGGAGACCGAACGCATCCGTCTCGAGCTCAAGGACGAGAATACGCAGTGTGTGGGCTATCCGCAGGACGGTCCCGACACCCGCTACCTCTGCGTCATCATGCCCATGAGAATCTGACCCACTCCCCTCTCCCTTGCTCGCCCACCTCTCGCTGCTCAACTTCCGCAACCTGGAGCCGCTCAAGTGGGGGCCCGGGCCGGGCTCCCATCTCCTCCTCGGCGGCAACGGCGCCGGCAAGACGAGCGTGCTCGAAGCCATCTACGCCCTCGCCACCACCCGCAGCTTCCGCGCCGCCCGCCTCGAAGACTGTGTGCGCCACGGCAGCGACGGGTTCCAACTCGAAGGCGAGGTCGACACCGACCACCGCGCCACCCTGGAGCTGCGCTGGATCGAGGGCAAGCGCATCCGCCTCCTGAACGGCCGGGCGGCGCCGCTTGCCGAGCATCTGGCGGTGCTGCCGATCGTCGCCTGGACCCACGCCGAGGCCGAGGTGCTCACCGGCGCTCCCAAGGCCCGCCGCCGGTTCCTCGACCGCGGCGTCGTCGGTCTCCGCCCTCCCGCGCTCGATCTGCTCAACCGCTACATGGAGGCGCTGCGGCAGAAACGCCAGCTCCTGCTCCACGGTACCCACCCCCACCAGGGCGCCGCGGCCGATCTGGAGGTGTGGAACGAGATCCTCGCCACCACCGCCGCCGAGGTCATCCGCCTGCGCCACGCCTATGCAGAGAGATTGCGCGAGGTGCTGACCGGCGTTGTCGCCGAGAGCACGCTCGACCTGCCGCCGATCGAGGTGCGCTACAAACCCTCGCCGCCGACCGGTCTCGAAGGGCCGCTGGTGATCGCCGCGGCCCTCGAGCGCGCCGCCGACCGCGAGCGCCTCCGCCAGGTCCCCCTCCTCGGGCCGCAACGCGACGAGCTCGAAATCCTCTGGGCCGGGCACGACATCCGCCGGGTCGCCTCCGCCGGCGAGCGCAAGGCTCTCTCCCTGCTGCTCGTCGCGGCGCATGGGCGGGTGCTGGAGTCCGCCGGCCGCCGGCCCCTCTACCTGCTCGACGACGCCGACGCCGAGCTCGCCCCGCCCACCCACAGCGCGGTCTGGGGGGTCTTCCGCAACGCGCCGCAGATCATCGCGACCTCCAACCGGCCGCAGGTCTGGCTGACCCTGGAGGTCGGCAAGGCGTGGGAGATGGAGAAGGGTCGGATGAAGGTGCTCGCCTGACCGCTCCGACCCCGTTCCCGGAAGATTTCGGCGCCTTTTTGCGTTATCTCTCGTACGGGCGTAACTCTTTGGTTCTCAAACAGTAGAGCGCTCGAAGCAGACCGCAAGCTGTGGTATAATTTGCACATCCCAGGCCCCAGATCCTGCGGGGGGCCGTTCAGCACGAGTCAGCAAGAACAATCGGCGGAG
Organism: Thermoanaerobaculia bacterium; assembly: GCA_036264355.1. Taxonomy (GTDB): domain Bacteria; phylum Acidobacteriota; class Thermoanaerobaculia; order Multivoradales; family UBA5704; genus UBA5704. The sequence continues at coordinate 34,807 of DATARD010000186.1, read as the reverse complement.
AACCGGTTTTGGCGAATCCAGAATCTACCTATACGGCTGAGAACATCAAGGTCCTCAAGGGCTTGGAGGCGGTGCGCACCCGCCCCGGCATGTACATCGGAGACACCGACGATGCCTCCGGCCTGCATCACATGGTCTTCGAGGTGGTCGACAACTCGATCGACGAAGCCCAGGCGGGGTATTGCTCGGTCATCGACGTGGTGGTCCACACCGACAATTCGGTGACCATCGAGGACGACGGCCGCGGCATTCCGGTCGACCTGCACAAGGAAGAGGGACGCTCGGCGGCCGAGGTCATCATGACCGAGCTGCACTCGGGCGGTAAGTTCGACAAGAACTCCTACAAGGTCTCCGGCGGTCTGCACGGCGTCGGCGTCTCGGTGGTGAACGCCCTCTCGGAAACGCTGGAGCTGGAGATCAAGCGCGACGGCCAAGTCTGGTTTCAGGTCTACCACAAGGGGCTCCCCGAGGAGTCGATCAAGGCCATCGGCAAGAGCGACAAAACCGGCACCAAGGTGCGCTTCTGGCCGGACCCCGAGATCTTCGCCATCCTCGAGTTCCAGTACGACACCCTGGCGCAGCGCCTGCGCGAGCAGTCGTTCCTGAACCGCGGCGTTCACATCCGCCTGCGCGACGAGCGGACGGATAAAGAGGTCGAGTTCGCCTACGCGGGTGGTATCTCCTCCTTTGTGGAGCACCTGAACCGCAACAAGCAGCCGCTCCATGCGCCGCCGATCTACCTCATGGACACGCGCGACGACGGCACCGGCGCGGAGATGGTCGAGGTCGCCCTGCAGTGGAACGACGGCTACCAGGAGCTGATCTACAGCTTCACCAACACGATCAACAACCGCGACGGCGGCACCCATCTCCAGGGCTTCAAGAGCGCGCTGACCCGCGCCGTCAACACCTACGCCACCGCCACCACCCTCGCCAAAAGCTTGAAGGAGAGCCTGACCGGCGAGGACATCCGCGAGGGGCTGACCGCGGTCGTTTCGGTGCGCATCAAAGATCCCAAGTTCTCGTCGCAGACCAAGGACAAGCTGGTCTCGTCGGACATCAAGGGCTGGGTCGAGCAGGTGGTGGGCGAGAGGCTCGCGCAGTTCCTCGAAGAGCATCCGAAGGAGGCGAAGCGAATCGTCGAGAAGTGCGTCGAAGCGGCGCACGCCCGGGAGGCGGCGCGCAAGGCGCGCGACCTCACCCGGCGCAAGGGCGCTCTCGACTCCTCGAATCTCCCCGGCAAGCTCGCTGACTGCTCGGAGCGCAACCCCGAGGCGGCGGAGCTCTTCCTGGTCGAGGGCGATTCGGCCGGCGGCTCGGCCAAGCAGGGACGCGACCGCCGCTTCCAGGCCATCCTGCCGCTCAAGGGGAAGATCCTGAACGTCGAGAAGGCGCGCTTCGACAAGATGCTCTCCTCCGACGAGATCAAAGTCATGATCACGGCGCTCGGCACCGGGATCGGCAAGGACGACTTCGACGTCGCGAAGCTCCGCTACCACAAGCTGATCATCATGTGCGACGCCGACGTCGACGGCAGCCACATCCGCACCTTGATCCTGACCTTCTTCTACCGCCAGATGGCGGAGATCATCAATCGCGGCTACCTCTACATCGCCCAGCCGCCGCTCTACAAGGTGTCGCACGGCAAGAGCGAGACCTATCTCAAGGACGACCGCGAATACCAGGCCTACCTGGTGGAGCGGATCAAGGACGCCTGGGAGCTCGAAATCGGGCACGGGGCGAATGGAGACGGTGGGAACGGGAACGGCGGACGCCTGACCGGGGTGCGCCTGGCGGTCTTCCTGGACAAGATCGACGCCTTCCGCCAGAACATGGACCGCCTCGTCTCGCGCGGCTTCCCGGCGGAGGCCCTGCGCGTCGCGCTACGCAACGAAATCCGCGACAAGACCTCCCTCCTCGACCCGGTGAAGCTCCAGCGCGTGGCGGAGATCATCGAAGCCTCCGGCTTCCGCAACGTCGAGGTGGGGCAGGACGAAGAGCACAGCACCGGTTTCATCCGTTTCTGGAGCCGCCGCGACGGCGTCGACCGCGAGGGGCGCATCGACTGGAACCTGGTGACCAGCGCCGAATACCGCGGCATGGTGACCAACGCCATGGGCCTCGAAGCGCTGAACGCCACCGGCTTCACCCTCATCAAGGGTGACGACGTCTCGGTGTTTCCCAGCGTCGAGGAGGCCCTCGAAAAGATGTACGCCGGCGCGAAGAAGGGCCTCTCGATTCAGCGCTACAAGGGCTTGGGCGAGATGAACCCGACGCAGCTCTGGGAGACCACCATGGACCCCGCCAAACGCCGCCTCCTCCGCGTTCGCGTCGAGGACGACGTCGAAGCCGACGCGGTCTTCACCGTCCTGATGGGCGACGAGGTCGAGCCACGGCGGGCGTTCATCCAGGACAACGCGCTGGAAGTACGGAATCTGGACGTCTAGACCCATCGAATACAGGTGAGAGCTGAAAACCAATGACCGATAACGATCAGAACCTCCCCTTCGAGCAGCCGATCCCGGTCGACATCGAAGTGGAGATGCGGCGTAGCTATCTCGATTATGCGATGAGCGTGATCGTCGGCCGGGCTTTGCCGGACGTGCGCGACGGCTTGAAGCCGGTGCACCGGCGGGTGCTCTACGGCATGTGGGAGTCCGGCAACCGGTCGGACCGGGCTTATAAGAAGTCGGCGCGCATCGTCGGCGACGTCATGGGCAAATACCACCCCCACGGCGACTCGGCGATCTACGACACGGTGGTGCGCATGGCGCAGGACTTCGCCCTGCGCTACCTGTTGGTCGACGGGCAGGGAAACTTCGGCTCGCTCGACGGCGACAACCCCGCCGCCATGCGGTACACCGAAGTGCGGCTCACCAAGCTCGCCGAGGAGATGATCCGCGAGGACATCGACAAGGAGACGGTGGACTGGGGACCCAACTACGACGGCTCCGAGACCGAGCCGCTGGTGCTGCCGGCGCGCGTGCCCAACCTGCTGGTCAACGGCTCGTCGGGCATCGCCGTCGGCATGGCGACCAACATCCCGCCGCACAACCTCGGCGAGGTGGTGGACGGTCTCCTGATGATGATCGAGAACCCGGACGTGACGATCTCCGAGCTGATGCAGGCGATCCCCGGACCGGACTTCCCGACCGCGGGGACGATCCACGGCCTCGCCGGCATCCGCTCGGCCTACACCACCGGCCGCGGCATCATGCAGATCCGCGCCAAGGCGGAGATCGAGACCCACGCCAAGACCGAGCGGCAGTCGATCATCGTCACCGAGATCCCCTACCAGGTGAACAAGAAGCGGCTGATCGAGCGCATGGCCGAGCTGGTGCGCGAGAAGAAGCTCGAAGGGATCTCCGACCTGCGCGACGAATCCGACCGCGACGGCATCCGCATCGTCCTCGACCTGAAGAAGGGCGAGCAGCCGGAGATCATCCTCAACGCGCTCTACAAGCTCACCCAGATGCAGGTCACCTTCGGCATCATCTTCCTGGCGATCGTCGACAACCAGCCGAAGGTGATGACGCTCAAGGAGCTGCTGTTCCACTTCCTCAATCACCGGAAGACCGTCATCATCCGGCGCACCCGCTACGACCTGCGCAAGGCGGAAGAGCGGGCTCACATTTTGGAAGGCATCCTCAAGGCCCTCGACCACCTCGACGAGGTGATCCAGACCATCCGGGCCAGCCAGACGCCGGGCGAAGCGAAGGACAACCTGATCGCGCGCTTCGCGTTCACCGACGTGCAGGCGCAGGCCATCCTCGACATGCGGCTGCAGCGCCTCACCGGCCTGGAGCGCGACAAGGTGGTCGAGGAGTACCGCGAGCTGATGATCCTCATCGAGAAGCTGCGCGCCATCCTCGGCTCGGACCGCCTGGTGCTCGAAGAGATCAAGCGCGAGCTGGGCGAGCTCAAGGAAGCCTACGGCGACAAGCGGCGGACGGACATCATTCCGGAGACGGCGGACATCTCGATCGAGGACCTGATCGCCGACGAGCCGATGGTGATCACGGTCAGCCGGACCGGCTACGTCAAGCGCTCGCCGCTCACCCTCTACCGCTCGCAGAACCGCGGCGGCCGCGGGCGCACCGGCATGGGGACGAAGGAAGACGACTTCGTCGAGCACCTCTACGTGGCCACGGCGCACAGCTACATCCTGGTCTTCACCGAGAGCGGCCGGGTGCACTGGCTCAAGGTGCACGAGATCCCGGAGGCGGGGCCGACGGCGCGCGGCAAGGCGATCGTCAACCTCCTGGAGCTCGAGCCGACCGAGCGGCTGGCGACGACCGTCGCGGTGCGCACCTTCCCCGACGACCGTTATCTGGTCTTCGCCACCGAGAAGGGGACGGTCAAGAAGACCGAGCTGTCGCTCTACGCCAACCCGCGGGTGGGCGGCATCATCGGCATCAACATCGACGAAGGCGACCGTCTCCTCGCCGTGCGCGAGACCGACGGCAAGAAGGACATCCTCTTCGCCACCGCCAAAGGCTTCGCGATCCGCTTCCCGGAGAGCGACGCCCGCTCCATGGGGAGGGCCACCTACGGCGTGCGCGGCATCACGCTCCGCGAAGGCGACCGGGTGGTCGGCATGGAAGCGCTGGACCGCAACGGCGAGATCCTCTCCGTCACCGAGCGCGGCTTCGGCAAGCGGACGCCGGTCGACGAGTACCGGCTGCAGAGCCGCGGCGGCCTCGGCATCATCAACCTCAAGGTGGGCCCGAAGACCGGCGAGGTCATCGGCGCGCGCCACGTCACCGCGAGCGACGGCCTGATGCTCATCACCCAGGAAGGGATGATCATCCGCATCAACGTCTCGGGTGTCCGCGTGGTCGGCCGCTCGACGATGGGCGTCAAGCTGATGAACCTGTCGACCGACGACCGCCTGGTCTCCATCGCCAAGGTCGAGCGCGAGGAGGAGGCGATGGTCGAAGGCGAAGGCGGCGGCAGCCCGGCGCTCCTCGAAGCCGGTGAAATCGAGCCGGAGCTGGAGCTCGAAGCCGCGGATGACATGGATGATTTGGACGGGGGCCTCGGCGACCTCGCCGATCTGGACGAAGACGAGGACGACGGCGGCGAGGGCGGACCGGACGAGACGGTGCACTGAGCCGCGCTGAGTGTAGACTTGGCGGGCGAGCGGGGGTCTCATCCCGCTTCGCCCGCTGATCACCTCTCAGAAACGGAGACCCGACATGGAGTTCTTCCTCGATACCGCGGACATCAAAGAGATCGCGACCGGCCTGGAGTGGGGCCTGGTCGACGGCGTCACCACGAACCCGACCCTCATCGCCAAGCAGGGCAAGCCCTACCTGCCGACGGTCAAGGAGATCGCCAAGCTGGTGCCGGGACCGGTGTCCGGCGAGGTGCTGGCCACCGAGTTCGACCAGATCATGGAGCAGGGGCACCGCCTCGCCGGCCTGGCCGAGAACATCGTGGTCAAGGTGCCGCTGACGCCCCCCGGGCTGCGCGCGGTGGCCAAGTTCCTCGAAGAGGGGATCCACTGCAACGTGACCCTCTGCTTCTCGGCGGCGCAAGCCCTGATCGCCGCCAAGGCGGGCGCTTTCTTCGTCTCGCCCTTCGTCGGCCGGCTGGACGACATTGGCGAGGACGGCATGGAGCTGATCGAGAAGATCGTCGGCATCTACCAGAACTACGAATTCGACACCAAGGTGCTGGTCGCCTCGGTCCGCCACCCGATCCATGTGATCCAGGCCGCTCAGCTCGGTGCCGACATCGCCACGATGCCGTTCAAGATCCTCGAGCAGCTCTACAAGCACCCGCTGACCGACGCCGGTCTCGACCGCTTCCTTGCCGACTGGAAGGCGACCGGCAAGAGCTTCGACGAGTGACCTCCGCACCGGGGCGGCTGTACCGCCTCGCCTGGGGTCTCTACCTCGTCATGGCGGTGGGTGGGGTGGTCTGGATTGGGCTGCGCCGCGGCATCATCCCGCTGTCGCTGTTCTTTGACCTGCGCACCTGGTGGCTCGATCTGCTGCTCGGGGTCGCCGCCGCGCTGCTCCTCCTCGGCACCTGGATCGGGGCCGAGCGGACGGTGCCGCTGGCCCGCGACCTCGACCGCCAGATCATGGCGGCCCTCGGCCCCATCCAGCCGGGAGAGGCGGTCGCCCTCGCCGCCCTTTCCGGCTTCGCCGAGGAGCTGTTCTTCCGCGGTGCGGTGCAAGGGGCCATCGGCTGGCTGCCCGCGACCCTCGCCTTCGCCATCCTGCACAGCGGGCCGGGGAAGGCATTCCGCCTGTGGACGCTGTTCGCCGCGGTCGCCGGGCTGGTTTTCGCGGGCCTTGCGGTGTGGCGCGGCAACCTTCTGGCGCCCATCGTCGGGCACTTTCTGGTCAACGCCGTCAACCTGGGCCGCCTCGCCAGGGGACACGGCGACTCTGGTAGACTCGCGCAGAGTCAGCCCGAGAGTGAAAAGGAGAGCTGAAAGAGATGGCAAGCGATTCGCAGGACGTCCTCTCACACATCGAGGCCGAGAAGGAAGGCTACCTGGAGGAGCTCAAGGACTTCATCCGGATCCCCTCCATCTCCACCGATCCCGACTTCAAAGGCGAAGTGCTGCGGGCGAGCGAGTTTCTCCTCGGCAAGCTGCGCGAGGCGGGTCTCACGGCGGAGCGGATCGAAACCGCCGGCCACCCCCTGGTCTACGCGGAGTGGCTCGGCGCCCCCGGCAAGCCGACGGTGCTCTTCTACGGCCACTACGACGTGCAGCCGGTGGACCCGATCGAGCTGTGGCGCAACCCGCCGTTCGAGCCGACCGTCGAAGGGGACAAGCTGGTGGCGCGCGGCGCCACCGACGACAAAGGGCAGTCCTTCGCGCATGTGAAGGCGGTGGCGGCGACCCTCAAGCAGCGCGGCAAGCTGCCGGTGAACGTCAAGTTCCTGATCGAAGGGGAGGAGGAGGCGGGAGGCGAGTCGATCGACCGCTACGTGCGCCAGGACGGCGGCAAGCGGCTGAAGGCGGACGCCATCGTGATCTCCGACTCGTCGCTCTTCGCGCCCGACCAGCCGTCGCTGATCTACGGCCTCAAGGGGCTCGCCTACATGGAGATCAAGGTCACCGGCCCGAACCGGGACCTGCACTCGGGCACCTACGGCGGTGCGGTGCGCAATCCGCTCAACGCGCTCGGCATCATCATCGACAAGCTGCGCGACGAGAAGACCGGCAAGATCCTGATCCCCGGCTTCTACGACGACGTGCGGCCGCTGGAGAGCTGGGAGCGGGACGAGTGGGCCAAGCTGCCGTTCGACGAGGACGCCTACCGGCGTGATCTCGGCGTGCCCGAGCTGCATGGCGAAGCGGGCTACACCACCCGCGAGCGGACCTGGGGCCGCCCGACCTGCGACGTGAACGGCATCTTCGGCGGCTACATGGGCAAGGGCGCGAAGACCGTGCTCCCGTCCTGGGGCGGCGCCAAGATCTCCATGCGGCTGGTGCCCGACCAGGAGCCGAAGAAGATCGCGGAGCTCTTCACCCGCTACGTCCGCTCGATCGCGCCGTCGGGGGTCCAGGTGGACGTGGAGACGCTCCACGGCGCCGACCCGGTGGTGGTCAAGGTCGAAGGGCCGATCGTCGACGCCGCGCTCGACGCCATGCAAGACGTCTGGGGGGCGCGGCCGGTGCGAATCCGTGAAGGGGGCTCGATCCCGATCGTCTCGACCTTTGCCGCCGTCCTCGGGGCGCCGGTCCTGCTGCTGGGCTTCGGCCTCAACGACGACGGTCTGCACTCTCCCAACGAGAAATTCAACATCAGCCACTTCTACAAGGGCATTCGATCCGTGGCGCGGCTGCTGGATCGGCTGGGCGAGCTATGAGGAGCAAGGACAATTTCGAGCGCGAGATCAAATTCCCGGGCGTCGAGCTCGACAAGGTGCGTGCGCGGCTCATCGAGCTCGAAGCGGAGCGCGTCGGGCCGCCGGCCTTCGAGGACAACTGGATCCTCGACCGCGGGGACGAGCTGCTGTCGAGCGGCAGGATCCTCCGGCTGCGCACCGACGCCGGGCGGGCGCGGCTGACCCTCAAGGGTCCCATGCAGTTCGAGGGGAACGTCAAGGTCCGCCAGGAGCTCGAGGTGCAGATCGAGGACGCGGACGAAGCGCGCGCGCTCCTCGAGGGGCTCGGCTACCAGGTCGTCCGGCGGTATCAGAAAATGCGTGAGGAATGGCACTTGGGTGGTGTCACCATCGCCCTCGACCATACGCCGATCGGCGACTTCGCGGAGTTCGAGGGGGACGGCGCCGAGACGGTGGCGAAACGCTGTGGCTTCGACGCGGACAAGGCCGAGAGGCGGTCCTACCTGCGGCTCTACGAGGACCACCTGAAGAAGCACCCGGACTCACCTCCCGAGATGGTGTTTCGGCAGTAGCCGGATCATCCCTTCACTGGCCAGGCAGGTGACGCATGCAGGGTAGACGCCTGAGGGCGCTCGTGCTCGCGGCGGGTCTCGGCACCCGGCTGCGCCCGCTGACCGACCTCGTGCCGAAGCCGCTCCTGCCGGTGGCGGGTCTGCCCATCCTCGGCCGCACCCTGGCGCAGCTCGCCGCGCTGGGATGCGAGGAGGTGGCGATCAACCTCCATCATCTGGGAGACCAGATCCGCCAGCGCTTCGGAGAGTCGTTCGGCGGCATGCGGATCACCTGGTCGGAAGAGCCGGTCCTCCTCGGCACGCTGGGCGCTTTCGGTCCGCTCCGCGAGTTCTTCGCGCCCGCCGAGCGCGTGGTGCTGATCAACGGCGACAGCCTCTGCGACTGGCCGCTGCGCCGGCTGCTGCGCCGTCATCTGGCGAGCGGCGCCGAGGCGACCCTCCTGCTTGCGTCGCGCCCGGAGCCGGCGGACTTCGGCGGTGGAGTCGCGATCGACCGGTATGGGCGCATTCTCTCCTTCCGTTCCGGCGGCGCCGAATCCGCCGCGGTGGCGCACCGCTACGTCTTCGCCGGCGCGCACGTGATCGCGCCGCGCCTCCTCAAGGACATTCCGCCCGGGGTGTCGGATATCGTTCGCGATCTCTACATGCCGCGTCTGGAGCGGGGGGACACGCTCCTCGACTCCGTGGTGACGGCGCGCCGCTGGCACGATCTGGGGACGCCGCAGCGGCTTCTCGACGGCGTGGTGGACTGGGCGCGCAGCCGCTGGCCGCAGCGGCTCTGGCGGCGTTCGTGGATCTCCCCCGAGGCGGAGATCGGCACCGGCGCGGTGGTGAAAAGCTCCGCGGTCGAGGCGGGGGCGCGCATGGCCGAGGGCTCGCGGGTGGAGCGTTCGCTGCTGCTGCCCGGGGCACGGGTGGGGAAGGGTTGCATGGTGAAGGACTCGATCGTCGGTTTCGGCGCCGCGGTGCCACCCGGCACCTGGGTGGAGCGGCGGGTGATCATGCCGCAGCGCCTGGGCTTTTCTCCAAGCCTCGACGATTCGGTGGTCGGCGGCGCGGTCTTCACCCCGTTCGGTTGAACCCGTCCGACCGCTCTGTCATGATCGCCGTGGGATGGACTTGCGGCTTCTCGTCTTCGACTGGGACGGCACCTTGATGGATTCGATCGGCTCGATCGTCGCCTGCACGCGGGCGATGATGGACGAGCTGGGGCTCCACGGCGTTCCCGACGAGACGGTCCGCGGCACCATCGGCCTCGGCCTGCGCGAAACCATGGAGGTGCTCTGTCCCGGCGGCGGCGAGGAGATGTTCGCGCGCATCCTGGAGATCTATCGCAAGCATTGGGTGGCCACCTGGCGCGATCAGCCGGTCCTGTTCGTTGGCGTCCGCGAGATGCTGGCCGAGCTGGCGGCGCAGGGTTATCTGCTGGCGGTCGCCACCGGCAAGAGCCGGCGCGGTCTCGACCATGTCCTTGCACAGACCGGCCTCGACCGCGGGATCTTCCAGGCGACGCGCACGGTGGACGAGGCCTTCTCGAAGCCGCATCCCCAGATGCTGCTCGACATCCTCGACGAGCTCGGCGTGCAACCCGGCGCGGCGGTGATGATCGGCGACACCACCTACGACCTCGAGATGGCGCTCAACGCACGGACCGCGGCGGTGGGGGTCTGCTCCGGCTCGCACGGCAGGGATGAGCTTTTGCGGTTGCGCCCGCTCGCCTGCCTCGAGGCGGTCGCCGAGCTCCCGGGCTGGCTGGCAGGACTTCAGGAACCGGCAGCGGTCCTGCGCGCCTGAGCCCGGGTCGCCCTCTTCCCGGCTACTTCTTTTTCCATTCCGCGACGGATTTTTCGAGATCTGCGAGCTGATCCGGCGGCGGCTGCTGTTTGGCGGCCTTGCCGGCGGCGAGGGCCTTCTCGCCGACTGCAACGGCTCCCTTGAAGTCGTTCTTCTTGGCCAGTAACTGAGCTTTGGCGCGCTGGTTGGAGAAGTTGGCGTCGAGAGCGATGCTGGCGTCGAGCCAGCGGCCGGCATCGTCCAGGCAGGTGTTGTTCTGGATGCAGTAGCTGGCCGCCTGGACGCCGTTCTGCCAACGCAGCGAGCTTCTGGCGGCATCGGCCACCAGCTTCGGCGTGTCCACCTCGACCGTGAACGGCACCTGCAGCTTCTCCCAGCGCAGGACGACCTTGGCCGAGGTGTCGGTCAGGTCGGTAAACTCGAAGCTCATCCGCTCCTGGGGCGCTGCCGGAGAGGGCTTGACCTGGAAGCGCAGAGCGTCGTGCTCCTGCTTGTAATCAAAGGCGCCCCAGAGCTGGGCGTCCTTGCTGAAGATGATCGTCCACTCGCCCGGAGCCGGGATGGTCTGCAAGCCGTAGAGGCCGGCGGGCAGCTCGTGACCTTCGATCTTCACCGGCGTGCTGAACGAAATGGTGGTGTTCTCGTTGGCGCCGGTGCGCCAGACCTGGTTGTATGGCACCAGGTCTCCCCAGATCGTGCGGTTCTTCACGCCCGGGCGGCTGTAGTGCAGGGCCACCTCGGTGATGCCGATGGATTGGGAGACGCTGGCGTTGGGGCTGGGGCGGGGAACGGTCAAAGGCTGCTGCTGGGCGGAGATCGCCGCGGCGGCGAAAACCGCCAGGCCGGCGGTAAACAGGGTTTTTCTCATCGTGCTCTCCTTGCGTGGAAATTTCAGTGAGGGCGCAGGGCGGCCGCGCGCCGGTCTGTCGCGGCTGCGGCCGCCGCCGCCCGTTCAGCGTTCCAGGCACCGGCCGGCTCCACCCACCCCTGGAGGTGGCGGAGGATCAGTCCGGTGATTGCCTGCATGTGATCGGGCCGGTCGTTGAGTGCCGGGATGTAGCGGTACTGCTCTCCGCCGGCGTGGAGGTAGATCTCGCGATTCTGCTCATCGATCTCCTCGATCGTTTCCAGGCAGTCCGCCGAAAAGCCGGGACAGACCACGTCCAGGCTCTTGATGCCGGACTTCGCCAGGGCCTGGATCGTCTTGTCCGTATAGGGCTTCAACCACTCTTCACGGCCGAACAGCGACTGGAACGAGACCATCCAGCGGTCGGCCGGCAAGGCCAGCTCCTCGGCGGTGAGGCGGGCGAGCTTCTGGCAGTGGCAGAAATAGGGATCGCCGGCCAGGAAGTAGCGCTGCGGAATTCCGTGGAACGAGAAGAGGAGCTTCTGCGCCTGCCCGCCCGCCGCCCAGGCGTCCCGGATGCTCGCGGCCAGGGCGCGGATGTAGGTCGGGTCATCGTAATAGCCATTGATCGTGCGGATCTCCGGCATCCACCGCCAAGTGACGATTTCGGCGGCGACCGCGTCGATCGTCGAGCCCGTGGTGACCGCTGAATATTGCGGATAGAACGGCAGGACCAGGACCCGCCGGCAGCCCTTCGCCGCCAGCTCGCGCAGCGCCGCCTTGACCGATGGATTGCCGTAGCGCATGCCGAGAGCGACGTGGAGAGGAGCACTGACCTGCCGCCGCAGCTCCTCCTGGAGAGCCGCCGCCTGCCGCTTCGAGATCGCCAGGAGCGGCGAGCCTTCCGGCGTCCACACCTTGCGGTACAGCGCCGCCGACTTGGGAGGCCGGGTGGTCAGCACGAACAGATGAAGGATGAGCCACCAGGCGAGCCGGTTCATCTCGATGACGCGCGGATCGAGCAGGAACTCGCGAAGATACCGCCGCAAGGCAGGAGAGTCCGGCGCGTCCGGCGTCCCGAGGTTGGCCAGGAGGATGCCGACCGCCGGAATCTCCGTGTGCTGGAAATCGGGTTGGCCGAAGTACTTCATGGTGGCGAGAGCATAGCTCACCCTTGCAGCGCGCCGAATACCTCCGCCACCTGATCCCAGCCGACGCGCAGGAGGAAGGTGTTGGTGCGCCCGTAGGACTTGATCCCCAGGATGTAGAAGCCGGGCTCGGGATTGGTCAAAGTGTCGACGCCATGGCTGGTCTGGGTGAGACAGTCGCCTCCGGCGGCGCCCAGGAGGGCGGCGGAAAGTTTGATCGGGCCGCAGGTGGCGTAGCACTCGTGGACCTGGAGCTGGCGATAGAGATCGTTGTCGCCGACGTAGCCGGTGAGCGCCAGGATACGGTCCACAAGGACTTCTTCGGAGCCGTTACCGTTGCGCAGTACGACCTTCAGCTTCCCGTTCGGCCGGGAGATCTCGTCGATGGAGACGCCGCGCCGGGTCTCAACGGCCGGCGAGGCGCCAGAGGCGAGAGCTGCAGCGCCGGCGGCGAGCTCGGCTCGCGCCGGGAGTGGATCTCCTTCGTGGCTTCCCCAGCCCGGCTCGGTCGAACGGAGCGCCCAGATGACGCGGGTGCCCGGAGCGCTCTGGGCCAAAGCGGCGAGGTCGCGCGCCGCGGTCTGCGCCGAATGGCCGGCGCCGGCGAGGAGGATCGTCTTGCCGGCCCACTCTGTGCCTTCCCGGGAGAAATCGGGAATGGAGCGCCGGATCGCACCGCTCGCGGCGCGCTCGCCGGGTGCCGGGATGCCGCCGTCGCCGAGATGGTTGGGGTTGCCATAGGTGCCGGTCGCGTCGATGACGATCGCCGCGCTCTCTGCGCGCTCGCGGCCGTCCGGTCCGGCCACGACGAGGCGGAACGGCCGGCGGCCCCGCTCGGCGGTCGCGATCTCTTCATGCTTGAGCAGCCCCTCGCGGCCGATCGCCATCACGCGGGTGCCGAGGCGCAGGTTGGGAGCGATGGACGGCAGGGCGGCCAGCGGCGCGAGGAGCTTTTCGACCAGCTCGTTGCCGGTCGGGCATTCGGTGGCGGACGAAGGCGCATTAGGCAGGTGGCGGCGCATGCGCGGCGAGACGTTCAGGTCCCAGGGAGTGAACAGGCGGACGTGCCCCCAGGCGCGGACGTTGCCGGCGACCTCGGGCGCGGCTTCGTAGAGCGTGAACGGAAAGCCGGCGTCGGAGGCGGCCAGCGCGGCTTCGAGCCCGGTGGGACCGGATCCCAGGATGGCGATGTGCGGTTTGGATGTGGTCATGGCCGTCTCCTAGTAGCGTGAGGCCGCCCGCTCCCGGGCCGGCAGGATCTCCAGACAGGTGGTCCACCAGCCGGTGAGGATGGTCTCGACGAACTCTTCGGGCAGCTCCTCGCGGCGCATCGCGGCGGCGAGGGCCTGATGATCGTAGGCGAGCGGCACCAGCTCCACCGCCAAGCCCCCCGCCGCCTCGTCGCGCGATTCTCGCGATTCCAACATCGCATACCAGACGCGGGTGTCGCCGTCGTTGGCCGGCCGGCCGATGACGCCGGCGTTGATCACGTCGCGGCCGGAGGGCAGCCGGCGATGCCAGTGCAGGCCGGTGTGGGTGCACAGGATGCCGTCGCAGGCGTTCTGGTCGAGCAGCACTTCGAGGAACGGCACCGGCGCGGTGGAGCGGAACAGGAACTCGTTGATGCGCCGCGGCGAGCCGTGGACGAGCAGGAGCTCGCGCTCGCCGACCCGCACCCGGCGGCGCCGTGGGAGGGCGCCCATCCACGCCTTGAAGGCCGGCGAGCAGCCGCGCGCGGTGTAGCCATACGAGATCCCGGCGAAGTGATTGTCGCGCGGATCGGTGTAGCCGCAGTTGCAGTCCTCGCGGCCGGAGGCGAGCGACTCCTCGTAGTTGCCCTGGATGGCACGCACGCCGCCTTGGAGGAGCAGCGGCCAGACCTCCTCCGGCTCGGGACCGAAGCCGCCGAGGTCTCCGAGGCAGTAGACCGCCTCGGCACCACGGCGGGCCGCGTCGTCCAGCAATGCGGCCAGCCCGAAGCGGTTGTTGTAGATGCCGCCGAAGACCGCGATGCGGTGATACGGCCCTTCGACCGGCGTCAGGTCCGCAACCGGTCCGATATAGGCCGCGACCGCCGCCGCCCGCTCTTCCGCGCTGAGGCTCTGGCCGGCGGCGGTGGTCGCGGCGTGGAAGTCGGCCAGCGGAACGAGCCGCTCGCCCCAGGTGGCGAGGCCGCGGTGCGCGGTCAGCTTCGCGGTGCTCATGTCTTGCAGCTCACTCCATAGGCGTGGCAGGTCCAGCAGGCAGGGTGCTCCAGCGGGAAGGTGCCGAGCGAGTCGGCGAGGCTCTCGCCCATCTTCGCCGCCGGCTCGTTGACCAGGATCGGACAGACCCAGACCCCCTGATCGGTGACCATGCGGCAGGCGCTGCACTGCAGGTGATCCCAGCCCCCGGCCGCCACGTCGCCGTCGCGCAGAAGCTGCCAGCTCTCGTAGGCGCCACCGCGCTCGGCCTCGGCGCCGATCTGAAAGACCGGCAGGATCTTGAGCCGCGGCCGCTCGATTCCCAACTCCCGGAGCAGCTCGAAAAAGCGCGCCTTGCCCGCGTCGGTGCCCGCCTCGCGGCAGACCTCGGTGACGGTGATGACCGGGTTGAGGCCCGCCGCCACGAGGTTGCGCACCCCGGCGAGGATGCGCTCGAAGGTACCGGCGCCGCGGATCGGATCGTTGCTCGCGGCGTCGTAGCCGTCGAGCGAAACGCGGAGGTCGAGCGAGTAGTCGGAGGCCTCCTCCATCGCTTTGAGCCGGGCGCAGCGCGCGGGATCGAGAAGCAGGCCATTGGTCAGCACATTGGCCGGTCCGACCTTCAGCGTCGCCTCCAGGATCGCCTCCATGTCCGGATTGAGGAACGGCTCGCCGCCGGTGAAGTAGTACTCCCGCACGCCGAGCGCGGTGGCTTCCTCAAGAGAGCGCTGCACCGCGTCCAGGCGCATCATCTCGTGCGTGTGGTTGGTCGGCGAGCAGGAGATGAAGCAGTGGGTGCAGGCGAGATTGCAGACCGTGCCGCCCACCTGGAACCAGAGGGTGTCGAGCGAATTCAAGACGACTCGGGGCCCGTTCATCTGGGCTCCAGCTCTCCGGCGCCATCTGAGCGCACGGTCAGGCAGGCGACGGAATCGGCCAGACGTTCCGCCTGGCCCAGGTTGTGGGTCACGAGCACCACGGCGTGCCGTTCCCGCAAGCGCAGGATGAGCTCCTCGATCGCCTCCGTCGACTGCGGATCGAGAGCGCTGGTCGGCTCGTCGAGCAACAGGACCTCGGGCTCGCCGGCGAGCGCGCGCGCCAGGCAGAGGCGCTGCTGCTGCCCGACCGAGAGACTGGCCGCCCGCTCGTCCAGGCGGTGCGCGACCTCGGACCAGAGCGCCGCCTCGCGGAGCGCGCGCTCCAGGCGCTCCGGCAGGGCACGGCGCGGCAGCCGGCCGGTGTGGCGGACGCCGAACAGCACGTTGTCGGCGATGCTGCCGGGAAAGACGGCCGGCTGCTGGAAGATCATGCCGATCCGCGCCCGCAGGGCGTCGACGTCGACACCGCGCGCATAGATCGGCGCGCCGTGGAAGCGCACGTCGCCGCTGACGGTCAGGTCCGGCACGAGGTCGACCAGCCGGTTGAGGCAGCGCAGGAGAGTCGTTTTGCCGGCTCCGGAAGGGCCGATGATGCAGAGCACGCTGCCGGGGGCGATGTCCAGGTCGATATCGCGTAAAACCTGGCGGCGGCCTCCGGCCGTGACGCTCAGCCCCCGCACGGCGAGCACCGGCGCGGCGGAGGAACGGGGTCGGGCCTCGGGGATGCGTAGAGCGTCAAGCATGCCAGGCCTCCTCGTGAGCGCGCAGGCGGGTTGGCAAGGCAAGCAGGCTGAGACCGAGGACGAGGCCGACGAGCACGCACGCGGCTCCCCAGAGATGGGCCTGGACCGCGGGGTCGAACGAATCCTGGGCAAGCACGAAGATGTGGTACGGCAGCGCGGCCACCGGGCTGTCGCGGAAGCCGGCGGGGAATCCGGCGCCGGAGAAGACGGCCGCCGCGAACAGGATCGGCGCCGTTTCGCCGGCGGCCCGCGCCAGGCCGAGCAGGGCGCCGGAGAGGAGGCCCCCCAGGCTCTGCGGCAGCAGCACGGACCAGATCGTCTGCGCCCGCGAGAGCCCCAGCGCCGCGGCAGCCTCCCGGTAGCGCGGCGGCAGGCTGCGCAGCCGCTCGATCAGCGCGACGCTCAGGGTGGGCAGGATCATCAGCCCGAGGAGAACACCGCCGGCCAGCCACGACTTGCCCCAGCCGAAAAAGCGCGAGAAGACGATCATGCCGGCGATCCCGAAAAGGATCGACGGCAAGGCGTTGGCAGTGTAGAGAGCGACCAGGAGCCGCCGCCGGGCGCGCGGGTTGCGCAGATACTCCGCCTGCACGAGAGCGATCCCGGTCGCCAAGGGCACGGCGACGGCGAGAGCGGTGGCGATCAGGAGGAGAGTGCCCGCGATCTCGTCGCGGACGCCGCCCGCGGCGCCGGCTTCCGAAGATGGATGGATCAGGAAGCCGAGGCCGAGCACCGGCAGGCCGCGCCAGAGGAGCGCTCCGGCGATGCCGGCGAGGAGGGCGGCGACCACCGCGGCACAGAGAGCGCAAGCCAGCCAGACGGCGCGGTCGGTCCACCTACGCACGGCGGCCTCCGAGCGGCGAGAGGCGGGCGCCGATCAGACTGACCAGAGCGATGCCGCCGTAGAGCACCAGAGCCACGCCGGTGATCGCCGCCCAGTGGAGCCGGTCGCCGAACGCCAGAAACGTCTCCGAGCCGCCCAGCTTCGAGGTGAGCGTCTGGCCGGCGCCCGCGAGCGGACGCAGCGAGAGTAGATGCTCGGGCCATTGGTTGTCCTGGCGGCCGATGACCAGAAAGACGGCGATGGTCTCGCCGAGCGCCCGGCCGAGACCGAGGAGCACGGCCGAAGCGAGGCCCGGGAGGGCCTGCGGCAGAGCGACCTTGAAGATGCTCTCCGCCCGGGTGAGCCCGAGCGAACGGGCGGCGAGCCGCTGCGGTGCCGGAACCCCGGTCAACGCGTCGTCGGCGAGCGACATGATGGTGGGCAGGACCATGACGGCGAGGAGGAGGCCGCCGGTCAGCAGGGTGTCTCCGCTCAGCGGCTCCCAGCGCGCCAGCAGGCGGAGCACGGCGTCGCGCAGGAGCAGCACGCCGAGGAGGCCGTAGACGACCGACGGCACACCGGCGAGGAGCTCGACGGCGGTCTTCGCCGCGAGGCGCCAGCGGCGCGGCAGCATCTCGGCGGTGAAGATCGCGGCGCCGATCCCGAGCGGCGCCGCGCCGAGGAGCGCCACGGCCGAGACCGCCGCCGTGCCATAGACCATCGGCAGCACGCCGAACTGCCGCGCGCGGAAGAACCAGCTCGTGCCGGTGAGGAAGCCCAGGCCGGCCTGGCGCCAGACCGGCAGGCTCTCCACCGCGAAGAGCGCCAGCATGCCGAGGAAGACGGCCGCCGTGAGCGCGGAGAAACCCCAACTCAGGAGGGCCGTCACCTCCCAGCGCCGTTTCACCGGCCGGCCCCCTTTTCGCCGAGGGACAGGTAGCCGTGCTTCTTGACCAGCGCCTGGCCGCGCGGACCGAGTAGGAAGTCGATCAGGATCTTGGCCTCGTCGCGGGGCGCGCCGTCGGTGACCACGGAGAGCGGGCGGGCGAGCGGATAGCTCCCGTCGCGCACCGCGGCGAGATCCGGCCGCACGGTCCGGCCGTCGTCGCGGCGGATGGCGAGCGCGAACGTCTTTTGGCCGTCCGCCCAGGAGGAGGAGAGCTGGGTGATCGCGCCCGGCATCGAAGCGACCTTGTTGCGCCCTTCCTCGTTGGCGCCGATCTCCGGCAGGTTGACCAGCGGCGCCTTTTTGGCATCGCCATAGGCCCACTGGGCGAACACCTCCCAGGTGCCGCGCCCCGGCTCCTTGTTGAAGAAAACCACCCGCCGGTCGGGGCCGCCGACCTCGCGCCAGCTCTTGATGCGTCCTTCATAGAGGCCGCGCACCTGCTCCTTGGAGAGAGCGCGCACGCCGCCTTCCCAGACATCGCGCGAGACCACGAGGGCGACCGCGTCGGCGCCGATCTGCACCGCCTGGAAGTGGATCTTCGGGTAGTGCGTGCGGTCGTCCGCGTCGAGCGGCCGCGAGATCATGGCGACCTCGGCGCGGCCGTCGCCCAGCGCGGCGATACCACCCGAGCTGCCGCCCTGGGTGTCGACGTGGATGACCATCCCGCGCTCGGCGCGCAGCGCTTCGGCGGCTTCGGTCACCACCGGATTCACGGTCGTCGAGCCGTTTACCCGCAACGGCCTGGCGGCTGCGGCGAAGCCAGCGATTCCAGCGACAATCCCAGCGCTCAGCAGCAGCTTCCGGGCTCGCAGCATGCCTTGGCCTCCGTGGTCACCTGGTAGTCCTGGCCCTTGGTCTCGCGCGGGTGGCGGAGAGCGGTCCGCGAGCAGTCGAACGGCGGCGCGCTGTCGAGCGGCACCGGCTCCAGCGGCTCCACGGGCACGAAATGCTGCCGGTAGGGCTCCTGCTGATAGAGGCGGAAGGTCTTGTCGCAGACCGCGTAGCGCTCGCCGCGGCGCATCCGGTGCCCGTCGTCGTCGAGCACTTCGCGGAACGGCCCTTTATAGATGACGGCCTGGCGGCGCTCGAAGCACGGCCCTTCCTTCCCCTTGAAGGCTTCGACGGTGAGCGAGCGGAATTCGATGCCGGCGACGGTGCGCCAGGGCTCCTCCTGCCGCTCGAGGATGCGGACGCCGTGGAAGCCGGCCGCCTCGAAAGCCTCCAGGAAGCCGGTTTCGGTGAGCGCTCCGGAGATGCAGCCGCTCCACAGCTCGGGGTCTTGCTGCAGCTCGTGCGGCACCGGCTCGTCGCTCACGATGTCCGAGATGACGGCGCGTCCGCCGTTGCGCAACACGCGGTAGATCTCGCGGAAGAGCCGCGGCTTCTCGCCGCCGTCCACCAGGTTGAGCACGCAGTTCGACACCACCACGTCGACCTCGCCGTCGGCGATCAGCGGCCGGGTACGCCGCAGCTCGTCGGCCAGGGCGGCGGCGCGGCGCAGGCCTTCGGCGCTGGTGACCGGCTCGCGGGCGAGCGTGGCGTCCAGGAGATCGAGGTCGAGCGCCAGGTCCTGGATCAGGCCGCGGCGCAGCTCGACGTTGGCGTATCCCAGCCGGTCGGCGAGAATCGGAGCGTTGCGCCGGGCGACGTCCAGCATCTCGTCCGTCATGTCGACGCCGATCACCCGGCCGGCCGGCCCGACGACCTGGGCCGCGATGAAGCAGATCTTGCCGGTGCCGCTGCCCAGGTCGAGGACGGTTTCACCGGCCCGCAGATGCCGGCTCGGATCGCCGCAGCCGTAGTCGCGCTCCAGAACCTCCTGCGGAATCGCGGCGAGGTACCGCGGGTCGTAGCTCACCGGGCAGCAGAGATCCGCGACGCGTTCCTGCGCGCCTTGCCGGTATCGTTCACGAACAACGCTCTCCACTTCTATCGCAGGCATGTCTCCTCCGGCAGAGAAAATTTGCCGCACACGGGCGGTGCCACCGACATCGGTGCACGAGCCGTGCTGCGCAGGCTCAGGAGTTTTTCAGCGGGCGGGTTGTGCGGGAGGTGCGCGGCCGGCAGTGCGGACGAGCTGCGCCGGCCGTGGCCGGCCGACCCGGCCGGGAGCCGGCGGCCGGCACTGGCGGGCCAGGAGCGATTCGAGGTTTCGCGTCAGGCCGCGCCACGACACATCTCCGGCGGGCCAGCCGGCCAGCCACTGTTCAAGATCGGCGCGGCGGTCGAGATCGAGCAAGGGCTCAAGCAGAACGACCGGCCGGCCTGCGGCGCGGAGTGAGCGGATCAGACCGCGCAATGTGTCGTGCCGGCGCCAGCGCGTGGCACCGGCGAGACCGGCAATGGGCCGCCTGCACGCCAGGAGGTAGAACCCGCCATCGGGGCTCGGGCCCAGCACGACGCTTTCCGGGTCGGCGTCGAGGGCAGCCAGAGCACGGCCGATGTGGCGGGCCGCGAGGCCGGGCACATCGGTCCCCACCACCACCAGGGGTCCGGCGCCGCGGGAGAAAGAACCCAGCAGGGCTTGCTCCAGGCGCTCTCCGAAGGAACCGGCCGGCTGCGGCACGCCGCGGGCTTCGTCCGGCAGGTCGAGCGGCGCCGGGGAGCAGACCTCCAGCCGGCACCGGCTGCCGCGGCCCGCTTCGAGCGCCGCGGCGAAGCACCGCTCCCAGAGCTCGTTCTCCAGGACATGTCCGCCAGGCAGCAGTCTGCGCCGGGCGCATTCCGTGGGAGCGCCGAGCGTGAAGACGAGCAGAGTGGGCGTGCTGCCGGGCAATCTCATGACCTCCGGCAGTGTATACGTCTTCCTGGCGATCTTGGATGGCTTGGCGATGGCGTCGATGTCCTTGCTGTATCATCGGGGTCCTTTGAGACGATTTCTCCTCCTTTCGCTGCCGCTCCTCATCCTCGCCATGGCGCTCTTCCACTTTGCCCTGGAAGCGCTCGGCAAGTTGCCGAACCCCCTCGCCATCTCGGCCGCCGGCGCGCGGGTGTTGCCGCCGTGGGTGCCGTTGGTGACCTGGGCCCTGGAATCGCTCGGCCTGTCGTCGCTCTTCCTCTTGATCTACGGCAAGAACAACGTGCGCTGGCTCTCCGGGCTGCTCGCCGGCTGGATCGCCTGGGTTTTCCGCGGTCCGTTGCTGGTGGTGAGCGTCGTGGGAGTCGCCGGCCTGCCGCCGTCGCCGTGGTGGACCATGGCGTTCCAGTGGTGGATCCTCTACACCCTCTGCGGCCTGCTGCTCGGCTTCGCCGCCGCGGCGGCCAACCTGCAGCCCTGAAGCCGGCGCCCATGACAGAAAGGTCGCCTGGCGCTTGAGAATTGCCTCTGTCGGGCGGGCGCTGCCGCCGCACTTCTACGATCAGGACACCCTGCTGGCCGCCCTGCGCCGTCGCTGGGCCGGCCAGATCTTCAACCTCGACCGCATGGAGCGGCTGCACCGCAACGTCCTGGTGGGCGGCCGCCACCTGGCCTTGCCGATCGAGGAGTACGACGGCCTGACCACCTGGGGCAAGGCGAACGACGCCTGGATCCGGGTGGCGCAGGAGGTCGGCGGCGCGGCTGTTCTGGACGCGCTGGGCAAAGCCGGGCTGAAGACGGACGACGTCGACGCCATCTTCTCCGTCTCGGTGACCGGCATCGCGACGCCGTCGATCGAAGCGCGCCTGATCAACCGCCTGGGCCTGCCGACGCGGATCAAGCGCATTCCCATCTTCGGCCTCGGCTGTGTGGCCGGAGCCGCCGGCATCGCCCGCGCCGCCGACTACGTGCGCGCCTTCCCGGATCAGGTCGCCGTGCTGCTGTCGGTGGAGCTCTGCTCGCTGACCCTGCAATCCGAGGATCTTTCGATCCCCAATCTCATCGCCTCGGGCCTGTTCGGCGACGGCGCCGCCGCCGTCGTGGTCGTCGGCGCCGAGCGCGCCGAGCCCGGTCCGCGGATCGTCGCCACGCGCTCGATCTTCTACCCCGATTCCGAGCGCGTCATGGGCTGGGACATCTCCGAGAACGGCTTCCGCATCGTCCTCTCGGCGGACGTGCCGAACGTCGTGCGCGACTACGTGCGTCAAGACGTCGACAGTTTCCTCGCCGAGCACGGCCTGACCCGAAGCGACATCGCCTCCTGGGTCTGCCACCCCGGCGGCCCGAAGGTCCTGGAGGCCATGCAGGAGACGCTGGAGCTGCCGGACGGCGCGCTCGACGTCACCTGGAACAGCCTGCGCACCGTCGGCAATCTCTCCTCCACGTCCGTGCTGCTCGTCCTCGCCGACACCCTGGCGGACCATCGCCCGCCGGCCGGCAGCTACGGCATCCTGATGGCCATGGGGCCGGGATTCTGCTCGGAGCTCGTGCTGCTCCGGTGGTGAGGACGGCTTGGACACACGCCTTCTCTATACGATCCTGGTCGCCCTGGTCGCCGTCGGGCGGTTGGTGGAGCTGCGGATCGCGGCGCGCAACCGGCAGCGGCTGCTCGCGCGGGGCGGTGTCGAGGTGGCTCCGGGCCACTATCGCTGGATGGTGCTCAACCACACCGCGTTCCTGATCGCCTGCCCGCTCGAAGTCTGGCTCCTCGGCCGTCCGTTCCTCGCGCCGCTGGCTGCGGTGATGGTCTTGCTGGTAGTCCTCGCGACGGCTCTCCGCTACTGGGTGATCCGCACCCTCGACGGCCGCTGGACGACGCGCATCGTCGTGCTGCCCGGCACGCCGCCGGTGGTCGGCGGGCCGTACCGCTGGCTGCATCACCCCAACTATCTGGCGGTTTGCACGGAGATTGCAGCGCTTCCGCTGGTCCATACGGCCTGGCTGACGGCCCTGGTGTTCAGCGTTCTCAACGCGTTGATTCTGTGGGTCCGCATCCGCGCCGAGGAGGGGGCTCTGAAGAGATTGACTCCGTATGACGAGGCGTTCGCCCGATGAGCAACCGATGAGTGATGACGCGATCCTCTCCGGCATCGCGGAAGTGGCGCATCGGCACCTCGACTGGCAGGGCCCGTTCACGCCGGAGATGCGGCTGGTGGAGGACCTGCGCCTCGACTCGGTGCGCATGATGACCCTGGCCATCGAGGTCGAAAACCGCTTCCGCGTCCTGCTCGACGAGGCGGACGAAGGGCGGATCGAGACGGTGGGGGATCTGGTGGCCATCGTGCGGAGGAAGCTCGGTGTCTGAATCGCCACAGACGCTCATCGACTATCTGGAGCGGATCACCGGCCGCCCGGACGCCGGGCTGCGTTTCCTCGACCGCGGCGAAAAAGCGCATCAGGTGGGCTGGGCCGAGGTGCGCGACCGGGCGCGCGCGGTCTGCGGCGGTCTTCAGGAGCTGGGCGTGCAGCCGGGAGATCGCGTCGCGCTGGTCTTTCCGACCGGCCTCGATTTCTTCGCCGCCTTCTTCGGCACGCTCCTCGCCGGCGCCGTGCCGGCGCCGCTCTATCCGCCGGTCCGCCTCGGCCGTCTCGACGAATACCTGCGCCGCACCGCCCGCATGCTGGAGGTGACGAAGGCGGCGCTGGTCCTCGCCGACGCCCGGGTGAAACGGATCCTCGGCGAATCGGTTGCCCTGGCCCGCCCGCGGCTCGGCTGCCGCACGCTCGACGAGCTGCCGCGCGTGGAGGGGCGGCCGGTGACGGTCGCGCCGTCCGACCTGGCGCTGATCCAGTTCTCCTCCGGCACCACGGTCGATCCGAAGCCGGTCGCCCTGAGCCATCGCGCGATCGTCGCCCAGACGGAGATCCTGAACGGCTTCTGGCAGGATACGGACGCTCTCCGCCACTCCTGCGTCTCGTGGCTCCCCCTCTACCACGACATGGGGTTGATCGGCTGCGTCTTTCCCGCTCTGTCGCGCGAGGCCGAGCTGACGTTGATCGGGCCGGAGCTTTTCGTCGCGCGGCCGGCGCTCTGGCTGCGCGCCATCTCCCGTTATCGCGCCACCATTTCGCCGGCTCCCAACTTCGCCTATGGCCTCTGCGTCCACCGCATCGCCGACGCCGAGATGGAAGGGGTCGACCTCTCCTGCTGGCAGACGGCGCTCAACGGCGCCGAGCCGGTCGCGCCGTCGGTGCTGCGCGCATTCGTGGACCGCTTCGCCGTTTGGGGTTTCCGGCCGGAGGCGCTGACGCCGGTCTACGGCCTCTCCGAAGCGGCGCTCGCCGTCACCTTCTCCAGCATTCACGAGCGGTTCCGCTGCCTGCGGTTCGACCGCGACGCCTTGTCGCGCGGCGTTGCGGCCCGCGAGGTGGCCGACGGGCGCGAGATCGTGTCGGTCGGCCGGCCGGTCCCCGGCTTTCGGGTGAGCCTGCGCGACGAAGCGGGCCGGGTGCAGCCGGCCGGCCGGATCGGACGCGTGTGGATTCAGGGGCCGTCGCTCATGGACGGCTATCTCGACGACCCCGCCACCACCGCCCGCGCCCTCTGCGACGGTTGGCTGGACACCGGCGATCTGGGTTTCTTCCACCCTCCGGACCCAACCGGCGAGCTGTTCCTCACCGGCCGCGCCAAGGACGTGGTGATCCTGCGCGGTCGCAACCATGCGCCGGACGAGATCGAGCGCGCGGTGGACGGTCTGCCCGGTTTCCGCACCGGCTGCGCGATCGCCGCGAGCTGGCTGCCCGAAGGAGCCGAAGGAGAGCTCCTGGTGCTTTTCGTCGAGGTCTCCCGCACCGCGCCGCAGAGCGAGCTCGCCGCGCTGCCGGAACGCTGCCGCGAAGCGGTTTTGACCGCGACGGGGCTCGCCGTCGACCGCGTCGAGGCACTGGCCCCGGGAACGCTCCCCCGCACTTCGTCCGGCAAGCTGCGGCGGCAGGAGGCTCTCCGTCTCTATCTGGCCGGCGCCCTGACGCCACCGCAGCCGGTCACGCCACTGCGCATGGCCAAGGCCATGGCGCGCTCGGGCATCGCCTACGCCCGGTTCCGCTGGAGCCGCCCGGTGGACACTCCCCATGAGTAGTCTCCCGGAGCCGGCCGATCCTGTCGATCTGGTGGTCGTGGGTGGCGGTCCGGCCGGTCTTGCCACCGCGATCGGCGCCCGCCTCGCCGACCTGAGCGTCACCGTTCTCGACCGCGCCCGGCCGCTGATCGACAAGGCCTGTGGCGAAGGGCTGATGCCCGACGCCGCGGCGCATCTGCGCGCCCTGGGTGTCGAGCTGGCAGCCGGCGATTGCTATCCGTTCCGCGGCATCCGCTACATCGACGGCACCATCATGGCCGAGGGGATCTTCCCGCGGGCGACCGGCCTCGGGGTTCGCCGCCTGGCGCTCCACCAGGCGCTCGTCCGCCGCGCGGAAGACGTCGGAGTGAAGCTCGCCTGGGGGACCAAGGTGACAGGATTGCCGGCGGGGCCGCCGTATGCGGGTGTCGAAACAGCCGACGGTCTCGTTCGCGCCCGCTGGATCGCCGCCGCCGACGGCCTGCTGTCGCGCCTTCGCCAGCAGGCCGGTCTCGCCGGACCCGCGGCGCCAGTGCGCCGTTTCGGGGTGCGCCGCCACTTCGCTCTGGCGCCGTGGAGCGACTTCGTGGAGGTGTTCTGGGGGCCAGAGTGCGAAGCCTATGTCACGCCCGTGAGCCCGGGCCAGATCGGCGTCGCCCTCCTCTGGAGCGGCGGTCCAAGCGACTTCAACACCCTGCTGGCGCACTTTCCTATCCTGCGCGACCGGCTCGCCGGAGCCGCCGTCACCTCGCGCGACCGCGGCGCCGGCCCGCTGCATCAGCGGGTGCGCGGCGTCGTGCGCGGCAATCTAGCCCTGGTCGGCGCCGCCGCCGGCTATCTGGACGCGATCACCGGTGAAGGTTTGGCCGTCGCCTTCCACGAAGCCGCCGCTCTGGTTGCGGCGCGGGGCGATCTGTCCGCCTATGCCGCCGCCTGGCGCCGCATCAACCGCCTGCCGAACGCCATGACCTCTTGCATGCTCTTCCTGGAGCGCCGGCCGCGGCTGCGCGCCCGGGCCATCCGCGCTCTCGCCGCCGAGCCGGCCCTGTTCTCGCGCCTGCTCGGCATTCACGCCCGCACCCTGCCACCGCGCAAGCTGGGGCTCGACGGCGCGCTCCGCCTCGCCTGGCGCCTCGTGACACCTTGAACCTGCGATGATGACAAAGGGACGTACGACTTGAGGAGGACTCCCATGCTCCGCCGGAAGACCGTGTGGCTCCTGACCGTACCGTTCTGCTGGCTCTTCGCGCTACCGCTCGCCGCCGAGACGCTGACCTTCACTCTGGACCCGGCGGCCACCACCATCGAGCTCGGCTTCGGAGCGACCCTCCACTCCGTCGCCGGCACTCTCCGCGTCCAGGAGGGGGCGATCCACTTCGATCCGGCGACCGGCCAGGCGACCGGACGCATCGTCATCGACGCCACGAGCGCCGAAACCGGCGTCAAGCGGCGCGACAAGAAGATGCACGAGAAGATCCTGGAGAGCCCGAAGTTCCCGCTGATGGTCTTCACCGTCGAGCGCATCAGCGGCACCTTGAACCGCGCAGGCCGCAGCGAGATCGAGCTGCATGGCACGCTCGACATGCACGGCGTCCAGCGGCCGATGGACCTGGTGGTCACCGCCAAAGCCGACGGCGCCAAAGTGGCCGCCGTCGGCCACGTCACCATCCCCTACCTGAAGTGGGGGATGGCCGATCCGAGCTTCTTCATCCTGCGCGTCGACAAGGAGGTCCACGTGCAGATCAAGGCGAATGGCAGCCTCACCTCCGATGGCTCCGTGATCAGTGGAGCGACACCGGCGCCGCCGGTCCCGCCTTCCTCTTGAAGAGCAGCAGCAGGGGGATACAGAAGAGGAAGAAGACGCCGACGACGCGGAAGGCGTCCATGTAGGTGAGCAGGAACGTCTGCCGCATCACCGCCCCCTCGATCGCTCCATACGCCTGCCGCTGCGCGTCGAACAGGCTCGCCCCCTTGGCCACCAGGCCGCTGGTGGTCTCGGCCAGGCGCTGCCGCAGCTCCGGATCGTAGATCGAGACATGATCGAGCAGGCGCGAGCGGTGGGTCCACGAACGGTACTGGATGAACGTCGCCACCAGCGCCACGCCGAAGGAGCCGCCGAGCTGCCGCATCATGTTGGTCATCGCCGCGCCCTGCGGGATGTTCTTGCCTTTCAGGCCGGAGAGCGCCAAGGTGGTCAACGGCACGAAGAGGAGGCCGAGGCCGACGCCGCGGAGGATCAAGGGCCAGAAGAAGTCTCCCTTGCCGGAAGCGAGCGTCGAGTGCGAAAGCAGGTAGGTGAAGCCGAAGAACGAGATGAAGCCCAGCGCGTTCAAGATCTGCGGCGGAAACCCGCGTTGCAGGAGCTTGCCGACGACCGGCATCATGACCGCTGTCGCGAGCGAGCCCGGCAGCAGGATGAGGCCGGTCTGCATCGCCGTGAAGCCGAGCAGGTTCTGGGCGAACACCGGGAAGATGAACACCGAGCCGTAGAGCCCGAAACCGAGGATGAAGGTGAACAGCGTCCCCACCGCCAGCGAGCGGTCTTTCAGCACACGCAGGTCGACCACCGGATGCTCGGTCGACAGCTCGCGCCAGATGAAGGCCGCGATGCAGAGGACGGCGGTCGCCGTCAGCCAGCGGATGTAGCCGGCGGAGAACCAGTCTTCCGACTCACCGCGTTCGAGCACGATCTGGAGCGAGCCGATGCCGGCGACCAGAAGACCGATCCCCGTCCAATCGATCGTTCCCACCTTGCGCACTTCCTGCGGCGGCGGGATGAACGCCATCGCCATCAGCGCCGCGACGATGCCGATCGGCAGGTTGACGTAGAAGATCCAGCGCCAGGAGTAGCTGTCGGTGATCCAGCCGCCGAGCGTCGGGCCGATGGTCGGACCGACGACGACGCCCAGGCCGAAGAGGCCGTTCGCGAGGCCGAGCTCGTCCGGCGGGAAAGCCTCGACGAGGATCGCCTGCGAAGTCGACAGCATCGCGCCGCCGCCGACGCCCTGGATGAAGCGGAAGATCACCAGCTCCCAGAGGCCGGTCGCGTGGCCGCAGAAGAACGACGCGATGGTGAACAGGATGATCGATCCCGCGAAGTAGTTGCGGCGGCCGAAGAGGGCCGCGAGGAACGCGGTCATCGGAATCACGATCACGTTGGCGACCACGTACCCGGTCACCACCCAGGCGATCTGATCGAGCGTCGCGCCGAGGTTGCCCATCATCTGGGGCAGCGCGACGTTGACGATCGAGGTGTCGATCAGCTCGATCATCGAAGCCAGGATGACCGTGATCGTGATGATCCACTTATTGGCAGAGCCCTGCGCCGGCACGTTCGTTGTCCCCGTTTGCCATCAAGTTACCAGCAAATTCAATCGACGTTCACGACGACGCTGACGTTCATGCCGACGCGGAGCGGGTGCTGCGGATCGGGCGGATCGGTGAACACGATCTTGACCGGAATGCGCTGCACCACTTTCGTGAAGTTGCCCGTCGCGTTGTCCGGCGGCAGCAGCGAGAAGCGGGCGCCGGTCGCCGCGGAGAGCGATTCGATCCGCGCGTTGAACTTCTTGTCCGGATAGGCGTCGATTTCGACCTCCACTTTTTGGCCGACCCGCATCTTGGCGAGCTGCGTCTCCTTGAAGTTCGCCGTCACCCAGGTGTCGCTGCCGTCGACGATGGCGAGGAGCGGCTGTCCGGCCTGCACGAGCTGACCGACTTCCACGTTTTTCTTCGCCACGATGCCGGAGGCCGGCGCGGTGAGCACGGCGTAGGAGAGCTGAAGGCGCGAGGTTTCGATGTCCGCCAGCTTTTGTTTCACCTGCGCTTCGGCCGCCGCGACCTGCTCCTGGGCGGCTTGGAGCTGAGCGGCGGATGCTTCCGCGGTGGCGACGGCGGCGTCGAACTGCTGGCGCGAAATCTCTTCCTTGTCGCGCAGCGGCTTGTAGCGCTGGACATCGGCGGCGTCCTTCTCGCGGCGGGTGCGCGCGGCGACGACATTGGCGCGGCTGACCGCCACGGCGGCGCGGGCGTTGGCGACCGCCGCCTGGTTTTGATCCATTTTCGCCTGCTGGTCGCGGGTGTCGATCTTCACCAGCACGTCGCCGGCCTTGACGACCTGGTTTTCCTTGGCCAGCACCTCTTCGACGTAGCCCGAAACGCGCGGCAGGATCGGATTGATGTTGCCGTCGATCTGCGCGTCGTCGGTCGTTTCATGATGCTCGTAGAACACCACCGTGCGGCCACCCAGCACGGCACCGACGACGACCAGAATGGCGAGGATCGAAAGGATGATGATCTTGCGAACGCCGCCTTTCGTCTTCGTCTCGGCCTTGACCTCAGGCTTTTCGGTATTCCGTTCGGGCCTTTCGATCGACCGGTCGATTGGCCGCTCAGGGGGTTTTTCAATTTTCAGGGGGCTGCTCATCTCGGGTTCTCCTCATCCCCGTCAAAGCGGGCCAGTCTGGCCCGGAATCAGGTTGCGAATCTCTCCGGTCGCGCGCGCCAAGTCGAAGCGCGCCTGCGCCTGGTCGGCGAGCGCGTCGACGCGGCTGTCGCGCGCCTCGGCGACCGCGGTCTGCGCGTTGTCCACCTCGATCGAGGTGGCGACGCCGCTCTGAAAGCGGTCGCGGGCGATCTCGAGCTCGTCGTCGGCCAGCTTGATGTTCTGCTCGGCCAGCTCGACGCGGCTCCGGGCGTTGTCATAGCGCAACAGCGCCTGCCGCACCTCCTGCTCGATCTGCCGCTCCAGGTCGCGCTGCTGCTCGGTCAGTTGCTGCCGCTGGATCTGCGCCTCGACGATCTGCTGCTCGAGGCGTTTGCCGGTGAAGATCGGCACCGAGGCGACCGCGTTCAGGCTGCGGGTCCAGAACAGGTCGCGCACATAGTTGCCGCTCTCCGTGCCGGTCGCGCTCAAGGTGAGGTGCGGCAGCTTCTCGGCCCGCACCGCCTTTTCAGCCAGCTCGGCGGCGCGCATCTGCGCGGCGAGCGTATGCAGCTCGGGCCGCAGTTGCCGCGCCGCCAGGAGAGCCGACTGCACGGTGGGTCTGTCCTCCTGGGGCTTGGTCAGATCGTCGGTCAGCACCACATCGGTCGTTCCGAGGTCGCCGCCGACGGCACGCAGCAAAGCGAGCTGCGCCAAGTCGCGCTGGTTCTCCGCCACCAGCAGCGCCTGCCGCTGGCGGGCGAGCTGCACGTCGGCGCGGGTGGTGTCGATGCGCGTGCCCACGCCGGCCTTCTGCTGGTCGAACGCGAGCTGGCGCAGCTTGTCGAACAGCGTCACATTGGAGCGGATCTCGTCGATCCGCGTCCTGCTGCGCTCGACGGACACATAGAGAGAGGCCACCGCGGCAGCGACCTCGTTCTCGATCCGCCGCCGCTCCGCCTCGCTGATCCGCACCCCCGCGCGAGCCGCCTCATACCGCCGCTTGGCCGCGAAGTTGATCACGTCCCAGGCCGCCGTCACATGGGCGTCCACCACGTCGAACGGGCCCACCACGGTCGGAAAGCCCGGAGCCGCGAAGCCGAACGTCTTCAGGTTCACCATGTCGCTCGCCACCCGCAGCTCGGCGTTCGCCTGCGGCCGTAGCGCGGCGAGCGCCAAGTCGGCGCGCGTCTGCGCCAGGCTCACCGACAGTGTCGCGAGATGCTCCTGCGTGGCATCTGAAAGCGCCTGCGTCACCGCGTCGGTCAACGACAGCCGAATCGGCGGAGGCGTCGGCGCCGGAGCGGCGGTCTGGCCATGGGAGGCCCCTGCTGCCGCCACGCCGAGTACAACGAGCACGAAAGGAATCAATCCGATCTTGGTGATCTTGTTCACTGAGTCGTCTCCTCGTCCCTCTCACAGCGGATCCACGACCGGACGTAGGAAGGGCAGTGGGCGAGCTCCGCGCTCGCCCCGTCGCCAGTCGAAAAGAAGCGGATGAGCTCACGGTCCACGAGCACCACGCCGGCCAGGTCGAACGTCACCCGGCGCCCTGCCTGGCTCGCGGCCGTCAACAACCGCTCCAGCTCCGCCACGTGCTCTTCCGTCACCTTGCCGATGAGCGCGTAGGTCACGCCGGCTGCTGTCTCGGTCTGGGTTTCGATCCGTAACATCGTGATCCGCCTCCGTCCTGGAAGCAATCCACGATCGATGCCAAGCGGGCCGCTCTTTAGAATCAGCAGCTTGGGAGGGGTTCGCGACGAGCTACGTCATGAGATCTCGGGAATTAACGAAATCTCGTGAGAAAATTGCTCATCCGCAGCTTGCCGGCAAGAGCGCGGGTGCGGCGAGGGCTTCGATGTTCTTGACCACGTCTTTCGACTCGGGCAGCCAGACGACATGGAGGATCTTTTCGAGACTGCCGCCGGGATGGATCAGCCGCTGGCCGATCCAAGCCACCTCGCGGTCCTTGGTGGTGAGGAGCTTCTGCTCCAGGTCCGGGCGGCCGGAGAGGATCACGAGCTCGTTGGCGAGGAGCCACGAGAAATCGCGGGCGAACTCCATGACGACGTCGACCAGCTTCTCCTCGTCCGGACCGGCGAGATCTTCGACGAGATGGATGAGGGGAGAGAGGGAGCCGAGCTCGCTGAACACCGTGGGGACGAGGCAGGCCAGGAGGGAGTTGATCTTGTCGAAGTCGCCGTGCAGGCTGTCGAGCCCTTCCATGGTGCCGGCCACCTGGGCGGCGGCGATTCCCAGGTCGTAGTTGATATGGGCGTTCATGCCGGTGAGCAGGTTTTGCAGGATGATGAGCGTCGGGTCGGCGACCGCGTCGAAAGCAACCTGCCAGCAGGTGGAGATCGCCCGATCGGCTGCCCGCCACTGGTGGAAGGCTGTCAGGTAGCGGGTCGCGAACGTGACGTCGAGCGTCTCCATGCGAGCGTCGTCATCGAAGTAGCCGGTGCCGATCTTGGAGCGCACGGTGCGAGTCACCCGCCGATAGAGCGCGGCGAAATACCCGGCGCGGCTCGCGTTGGCGAGGCACCACGCCACGATCTCGTCCATCTCCTTCAGGACCTGGTCGATGGGATCGGGAGATAAGAGAGCTGAGGGTGTCGGATCGGACATGGGCCTCCTGGGCGCCAGGGCTGGTGGTCGTATCCACAAAAGTATATACTATCCGCATGTCGCAACGAGCCAAGCTGTTCAAGAGTGGAGGAAGCCAGGCGGTGCGGTTGCCCCGAGAATTTCGGTTCGACCAACAGGAAGAGGTCCTGATCTACCGCCAGGGCAATCGGATTGTCCTCGAACCCGTCCGCCGGACGTGGAGCCCTGAATTTCTGGCCTTGGCAGGGAGTGCGCCGGACTTTCCCTATCCTGACGATCCTCCACCTGCCGATCCCGGGCCCGAGCTGGAATGAAGTACCTCCTGGACACGAACGCCTGGGCCGACTTTCTCAATCAACGTTTCCCGAGCGTTGGAGAGAGGATCGTCGCTACAGACCCGGAGGATCTTGCGCTCAGCTCCATCGTCCTGGCAGAGCTCCGCTATGGAGCGGACAAGAGCGGCAGGCCGCAACAGAACCATGCTCGGATCGATCTTCTGGAAACTCAGCTTCCGGGCCTGGAATTCGACGAAGCGGCGGCCCGCGCTTTCGGGCGGCTGCGGGTTACCCTTGAGCGTCCGGGCAAGCCCATCGGCGCCTACGACATGCTGATCGCAGCCCAGGCGCTCTCGCGGCATCTCATTCTGGTGTCGGACAACCTCCAGGAGTTTGATCGGGTGCCGGGTTTGCTGACGGAAAATTGGCGAGCGCCGGTCTAATCGGATATCCAGTGTGCATAGTGCGGAGTTCGCCGCTAATCCAACCAGTCCGGCCCAAAGCATTGACTTACCCCGCAAACAAGGCGTAATCTCTAGCTGACGCTAGGTTGAAAGGGCTAGGTGGTTTATTTGCCAAGTCGCCAGGGAAGCTTACCTGTCGAGCAAGAAAGCTTACCAAGTCACCAGGGGAGC
The DNA here is from genome assembly GCA_036264355.1 of Thermoanaerobaculia bacterium. Taxonomy (GTDB): domain Bacteria; phylum Acidobacteriota; class Thermoanaerobaculia; order Multivoradales; family UBA5704; genus UBA5704. The sequence goes on along the minus strand of DATARD010000186.1, from coordinate 2,200 downwards.
TTATCTGGGAGCCGGGAAGCTTGCCAAGCCGCGAGGAAAGCTTATTTTCCGGCCCGGAAGCCACCAAGCTTCGACCGCCGCCGGAGGGTCACGTTCGGCCGGTGGGACATCTTCATGACCAACGACCACGTCCCTACTTCGTCTGTCTTCGTTTCCTGATGCACTTCACCCAAGTCTCGAGATCATCAATTCTCTTCTTGAGAGCCTCAGGCTCGGGGAAAGGAGTGCCGTCGGCGGGGGGGCGATCGTGCCCTCGCATCCACCGCGAACATTCTGCCATTCCAGCATCGAGCGCCCTGCAGTCGTCCTCCGTGATGTCATGAAGAGGTCTGACCTTCTGCGTCTCAATGCTGTGTCGATAGCGTTCCACAACATCGTTCAGGAGAACCTCTGTGGTGGCTCGTTCCCACGCTTCCCGGAGTAGGCCAAATATGTCACGCGCATCGGCCTCGTAGCTGCTCCGGGCCGTGCGGAAGAGTTTGTCGGCGGACTGCCAGCGGCTGCGGAGTTTACCAATACGCTCGTTGGTACCCATAGCGCTCCACGGCAGGTCTGGGGAGCACAGGCCCACCTCATTCTCTCGACGAATGTACTGATGAACGTAGGAGACCTCTTGGCGTCTTGACTCGTCGAGAAGAAAGCGCAGAAAGAGAAGGTCATGCGTGAAGACGATGACCTGTCGCTCGGTGGCTTCAGACACCAGCCGGCGAGCAATGCGTTCGCGCCAAGCCTCATCTAGGGAGGACACGGGATCGTCAAAGATAATCGCACTCCGATTGGGAGCCGTTCCAAGCTCCGTGAGAAACGATGCGAGCGAGAGTGTCCTGGACTCGCCTTCGCTCAGCACATGGGTCACTGCAACACCCGGAGCGTTCGTGAAGGCTAGCTTATGGAACAACGAACCCTTCGCGCCCCCCGCAGCCTGGATTTCGACAGCAAGGTGTTTGAACTCCAACCGTTCAAGCTCCTCGTGGAAGCCCGCGCGGAGCTGGTCGGTGACCAAGAGCTTGGTGAGTTCCGTACTCTTTCGCGTGATCGCTTGGGTGGAAGCGTCAGCGAGGCACTGGTCATAGGCCGCAATGCGCTTCAGGCGCTCAATCTCATCCAAAATGGGTTGGAGATGCTGGCTTAGAGAGACCCGGGCTTCAAGCTCTTTGATATCGGCAGAGTCTCCGGGTGTCATCATCGGCTTGGTTGCCTGAAGCTGCTCAGCGCGCTCGCGTAGTCGTGAGGCCACCGCTTGGAGGCTGGCTTCAGGACTTTGCGTCATGCCATTCGCCAGGAATCCGACGCCGAGCGCAAGGGCTTCGGTGATTCCCTTTTGGAGACGCTCCGCAGCTTGAAGAAACTGGTGCACCTCTTCAGCCAGCGCAGGATTCTCCGAGCGGAGTTCATTCAGCGCCAATTCAAGGTCGGGGCGCATGATGACGGCTTGTGCTACAGAGGAGAGTGCGGCCTCATACCTCCTTTCCGTGTCGCGCACTCGTTCTTGGGCAATCGATGACACATATTCAGCGAGATGACGCAGTCTGTCCTCGGCCTCGTTTCCGATCTCCTGTTGACAGACGGGGCAACGTGCCCCGCGAGGCAGGGCTGGAAATTGGGATTTTGGATAGGCGATGGCTGAGAACGCCTCGGCGGCCTCCCACATCTTTCTCCAAGTCTCTTCTCCGGTACCCGGAAGTAAGTCGGAGGTGAGTGTTGTTCGCCTCAAGTCGGCAAGCGCTGCCTGCGCGACACGGAGTGACTCCGCAGTCGATCGCAAATGGTCAAGAGCAACGCCACGAAAGATCACGAAGAGGTCGGTGACGTGGCGTGTAAGGAGATCGATGCGCTCGCCCCTTAAGGTCAGCTCACGCGCGCGCTGTCTGGGATCAGCGGCGAAGAGATCGTGTTGCTGCGATCGTAGCTCCACAAGGCGTGCTTGCTCCTTCGGCGAGAGCGTTGCCAACGCTCGCAAATCGTCAGGGCTTGTGAGAGCGGTTAGGTGATCGACTAGAGATCTGGCCCTCGTGCCCTCGGAGATAGGCGGGAGGATTGGCGCGGTGGCGCTTAGCTTGACGTCTCGGAAACTCCACAACTATCAGAAAAGAGAGGGCTTGGGACGCGAGATAAAATAAATCAGTACAACTCGTGGATGTAAGAGTTTTTGGGTGGATTTGAGGGAGCAACGACAACCAGATTACCCGTGTGGGAGCGA
>DATARD010000181.1:0-19993 GCA_036264355.1 Thermoanaerobaculia bacterium | reverse complement strand
CGCTGGATCCAGAATTTCCGGCCGAGCGGCTGGCCTACATGGTGGCGGACAGCGGCCTGCGCGTGCTGCTGACCGAGGAGCGTCTGCTGGCGCGCTTCGCCCCCGAGCCGGGAGTGACGCTGGTGGTGCTGGATCGCGAGGCGGGCGAGCGTATGGCCGCCGCGCCCGCCGTCGATGTCCCTCGTCTCCCCGCCGGCCCCGGCAATGTCGCCTACGTCATCTACACCTCCGGCTCCACCGGCTGGCCGAAGGGGGTGCAGGTCGTCCATCGCGGGGTGGTCAACTTCCTCCTTTCGATGAGCCGCCGCCCAGGCCTCACCGCTGGAGACTCGCTGCTCGCCATCACCACCCTGTCGTTCGACATCGCCGCCCTGGAGCTCTATCTCCCCTTGGTGGTGGGCGGCCGGGTGGTGGTCGCCTCGCGCGAGGTGGCGAGCGACGGCGAGCGCTTGGCGGCGGTGCTGTCGCGGCCGGACATCACGGTGCTCCAGGCGACACCCGCCACCTGGCGGATGCTCCTGGCCGCCGGATGGACGGGCAAACCGGGGCTCATGGCCCTCTGCGGCGGCGAGGCACTGCCGCGCGACCTGGCCGACCGTCTGGCCGGCGCGGCGGACGCGCTGTGGAACGTCTACGGTCCGACCGAGACGACGATCTGGTCGACCCTCGAGCGGCAGACGGCAGACGGCGGACCGGTCTCCATCGGGCGGCCGCTCGCCAACACGCGGGTCCTGCTGCTGTCGGGCGCCGCCGAGCCGGTGCCGGTCGGCGTCGCCGGTGAGCTCTGTATCGCCGGCGACGGCCTGGCGCGCGGTTATCTGGGCCGTCCGGACCTGACCGCGGAACGCTTCGTCCCTGATCCTTCGCCCGCGGGGGAGGGCGAGCCCGGTGGCCGCCTCTATCGCACCGGCGACCTGGCGCGTCGCCTGCCTGATGGCCGGCTCGAATGCCTGGGCCGCATCGACGGCCAGGTCAAGGTGCGCGGCTTTCGCATCGAGCCGGGCGAGATCGAGCTCGCGCTCGCCGGGCACCCCGCGATCCGCCAAGCGGTCGTCGCCGCCCGCAAGATGGAGGACGGGGAGCGTCGCCTGGTGGCCTGGGTTGTGGCGGCGGGCGAGGCGCCGCCGAGCTCGGCTGAGCTGCGGGCTTTCCTGGCCGCCCGCCTGCCGGACTACATGGTGCCAGGGATGTTCGTCCACTTGGACGAACTCCCCCTGACCCCCAATGGCAAGGTGGACCGGCGGGCGCTGCCGGTGCCCCACGCCGTCGCCCGGGCCGGCTATCTGGCCCCGCGCAACCCGGTGGAGCAGGTGCTGGCGGACATCTGGGGCGAGGTGCTGGGAGTCGAGAGGGTCGGGATCGAGGACGACTTCTTCGACCTCGGCGGCCATTCCCTCCTCGCCACCCGGCTGGTTGCGGCATTACGCGAGGCCTTCCAGGTCGACCTCCGCCTGCGCCATCTTTTCGGCTCTCCCTCGGTGGCGCAACTGGCGGCACGTATCGCCCAGCTCAAGGGGCGGCATACGGAAACCGATGACCCGTTCGCGGGGCTGCCCGCCCTGGTGGCCGCCGCGGCCGATCTGCACCAGCCGTTCCCGCTGACGGACGTCCAGCAGGCTTACTGGATTGGGCGCAGCGAGGCGTTTGAGCTCGGCAAGATCGCCACCCACACCTACTTCGAGCTGGAGAGCGCGACGCTCGACCTGGAGCGTGTCGTCACGGCCTGGCGGCAGCTCATCGACCGCCACCCAATGCTGCGCGCGGTCGTGCTGCGCGACGGCCGGCAGCAGATCCTGGAGCGGGTGCCGCCGTACCAGATCGAGATCGAAGACCTGCGCGAGCTGCCAGCCGGAGAGGCCGAGGGGCGGCTCGCCGCGGTGCGCGAGCGCATGTCGCACCAGGTGTTGCCGAGCGACCGCTGGCCGCTGTTCGAGATCCGCGCCTCGCGCTTCACCGAGGGTCGCCTGCGTCTGCACGTCAGCCTCGACCTGCTGATCGGCGACGCCTGGAGCTGGCGCGTCCTCGGCGAAGAGCTGGCACAGCTCTACCGCGACCCCCACGCCGCCCTGCCGCCGCTCGAAATCTCGTTCCGCGACTACGTCCTGGCGGAAGTCGAGCTGCAGCAGTCGCCGCTTTACCAGCGCTCCCGGCGGTACTGGCGCGACCGCCTCGCTACCCTGCCGGCGGCGCCACAGTTGCCGGTCGGCGCCGCCCGTACCGCCGCCGGTCCGCCACGCTTCGAGCGCCGCAGCGGCGAGCTGCCGGCACCCCGATGGGAGAGGCTCAAGGCGCGCGCGATGCGTTTCGGCCTCACCCCCTCGGCGGTCTTGCTGGCCGCCTTTTCCGAGGTTCTTGCCTGCTGGAGCAAGTCTCCTCGGTTCACCATCAACCTCACCCTCTTCAACCGCCTGCCCCTGCATCCCCAGGTCCACCGGCTGGTCGGCGACTTCACCTCGCTGACCTTGCTGGAGGTCGAGTGCGCGCCGGAGATCGGTTTCGCAGACCACGCCCGCCGCGTCCAGGAGCGGCTATGGGACGACCTCGATCACCGTTACTTCAGTGGCATCAAGGTATTGCGCGAGCTGAGCCGCCAGCAGCAGGGAGTGGCGGGGGCGCTCATGCCGGTGGTGTTCACCAGCATTCTCGGCCTCGGGAATGCGCACGCCGAGGCGTCGCCGGCGGCTATCGCGCCGCCTGAAGATGCGCCGGCGCTCGACGGCGTATATGCCATCACCCAGACGCCGCAGGTCTGGTTGGACCACCAAGTGAGGGAGGCCGCCGGAGCTCTGCGCTTCAACTGGGATGCGGTCAGTGACCTGTTCCCGGCAGGGTTGCTCGATGACATGTTCGCCGCCTATGGACAATTACTTGAGCGGCTGGCCGGCAGCGACGAGGCGTGGCGGGCGGTGTGCCCCGACCTGCGGGCCGTGGAGCAGAGCGCTCGCATCACCGCGGTCAACGCCACGGACTCTGAGCTACCGTCGCAGCGCCTCGAAGAGCTTTTCCTTGGCCAGGCCGCGCGCCAGCCGGAGCGGCCGGCGGTGATCACCCCCGACCGGGTTCTGAGTTACGGCGACCTCGAACGCTTGGCCCGGCACTACGCCGGGGTGCTTCGACGGCGAGGAGCAGCAGCGAATCACCTGGTGGCCGTGGTGATGGAGAAGGGTTGGGAGCAGGTGGTGGCCGTGCTCGCGATCCTCGAGGCGGGAGCCGCCTACCTACCGGTCGACGCCGCGCTACCGCAGGAACGCCGGTGGCATCTGCTGGCCCAGGGTGAAGTCGCCCTGGCGCTCACGCAGCCGTGGCTGGCGGAGAGCCTGCTCTGGCTGGACGGCGTGGAGGCGCTGGTGGTGACGAGCCCGCCTGATAGCAGAGTCGACGATGCCGAGCCGACGGTCGATGACGAGACCCCAGCGCGTAGCGTCGACGACCTCGCCTATGTGATCTTCACTTCCGGCTCGACCGGCCTGCCCAAGGGGGTGATGATCGATCACCAGGGCGCGGTCAACACGGTGCTGGACATCAACCGCCGCTGGGCGGTGGGGGAGCATGACCGGGTGCTCGCCCTGTCGGCGCTCAGCTTCGATCTCTCGGTCTACGACATCTTCGGCCTCCTGGCTGCGGGTGGCGCCATCGTCCTGCCGGAGCCCGCGGCGGCCCGCGATCCCGGCCGCTGGTGCGAGCTGATGGCGGAACACGCGGTGACGGTGTGGAACTCGGTGCCGGCGCTGTTGGAGATGCTGCTCGAATACGCCCGCGGCACGCTGCCGGCGCGGCCGGAGGCGCTGCGTCTGGTGCTGCTGTCGGGCGACTGGATCGCGGTCGACCTGCCGGATCGCCTGCGCGCGCTGCTGCCCGGCGCGCGGCCGGTGAGCCTCGGCGGCGCGACCGAGGCGTCGATCTGGTCCATCTACTACCCGATCGGCGAAGTGGCGAGCGACTGGCCGAGCATCCCGTACGGATTCCCCCTGGCCAACCAGCGGTGGTACGTCCTGGACGGTGCGTTCAGGCCGCGCCCGACGTGGGTGCCGGGGGAGCTCTACATTGCCGGTATCGGTCTGGCCCTGGGCTACTGGCGCGACGTGGAGAAGACGCGAGCCCGTTTCATCACGCATCCCTGGACCGGCGAGCGGCTCTACCGGACCGGAGACCTTGGCCGCTACCTCCCTGACGGCAGCATCGAGTTCCTGGGGCGCGAAGACCGCCAAGTCAAGATCCAGGGTTACCGTATCGAGCTCGGCGAGATCGAGGCGGCGCTCAAGCAGCACCCTGCGGTGCGCGACGCCGCCGTCCTCGCCCCCGGCGAGCGCGAGGAACGGCGCCTGGTTGCCTACGTCGTGACGGAGGGCGGTAGCCGCCCCACGGCGCCGGGCACCGGCCCGTTCGCCAAGCTGGCTTTCAAGCTGGAGCAGATGGGTCTGCGCAAAGACGCCGGCCATTTCCAACTCGAGCTGCCGCGGCCGGAGTTGAGCAAGGATCTCGTCGACGAGCACTTCCTGCGGCGCCGCAGCTACCGCCGCTACCGCCGGGAATCGCTGCCGCTCTCTGAGCTGGCGAGCTTGCTGGCGCCGCTGATGCAGGTCCCGGTGGAAGGCTCGGCCATGCCGAAGCGCCGCTACGGCTCGGCGGGGAGTCTCTACCCGGTGCAACTCTATCTGTACGTGAAACCGGATCGGGTCGAGAGACTTCCCGCCGGGATCTACTACTATCACCCGCGCGACCATCGCCTCGTGCAGCTCAGCACCGGAGAGGGCGTCGGCCGCGAGCTCTACGTGGCGGTGAACCGCGCGCTGTTCGACGCCGCGGCGTTCTCCCTCTTCCTGATCGCCGACCTTGCCGCGATCCGCCCGGTCTACGGCGACGACAGCCTGGGCTACTGCATGCTCGAAGCCGGCCTGATCACGCAGCTCCTGGAGACCGAAGCCCCTACTCTTCAGATGGGCCTCTGCCAGACGGGCGGAGTGGACCTCGATCCCGTCCGCCCGCTGTTCGCCCTCTCCCCCAGTCACGTGCTGCTGCACAGCCTGGTCGGCGGGCGCATCGACCCTGGACAGTGGCGGGTGGAGGGGGCGCTGCCGGAGGCCGGGGAGGAGGTCGCGGCGGAGGCGGGCTCTTCCGGCCTGGCGGGTGAGCTCACCGAGTTCCTGCGCGGCAAGCTGCCCCCTTACATGGTGCCGCCGGTCTTCGTCCCCATCGACGCCATGCCGCTGACCGCCAATGGCAAGCTCGATCGTGAGGCGCTGTCTCGCCCGGGCGAGAGGACCGCCGCGCCGCAGACCGCCTACGTGCCTCCCGCGACCGAGCTGGCGCGGCGCATCGCCGGCATCATCAGGGAGGTGCTCAAGGTGGAGCGGGTGGGTCTCTACGACAACTTCTTCGACATGGGCGGTAACTCGCTGCACGTGGTGAGGGCGCACCAGCGGCTGCAGGAGGAGCTCGGCCGGGAATTTCCTCTGGTCAGCGTCTTCCAGCACCCCAACGTCCAGGCGCTGACGGACTATTTCGGCGCCGGCGATGACACGCCTTCACCGCGTCCGCGACAAGGGCTGGACCGCGGCCGCCGCCGCCGCCAGACGCTGCTGGCCAGGCAGCCGGAGCTGCCGGCCGAAGGGGCGGCGGAGCGGATTCCCGAGGCCGTAAGGAGGGACGCGGAATGAGTGGTACGGGTCAACCGGCGGCGCCGGGCATCGCCATCATCGGCTTGGCGGGACGCTTCCCGGGGGCACGCAACGTCGCCGAGCTCTGGCGCAATCTGCGCGCTGGGGTCGAGTCGATCGCCGTGCTCTCCGACGAGGAGCTGCGAGAGGCGGACGTCGACCCCCGCTGGCTGGCCGACCCCGGTTTTGTCAAGGCGGCGGCGGTGCTGGACGACGTCGAGCTCTTCGACGCTTCGTTCTTCAACATCAACCCGCGCGAGGCCGCGATCACCGATCCACAGCACCGTATCTTCCTCGAGTGCGCCTGGGAGGCGCTGGAGAGCGCGGGCTACGCGCGCCGGCAAGGTGCGGCCGCGGTCGGAGTCTTCGCCGGTGTCGGCATGAACCGCTACCTGCTGAGCAGTGTCCTGCCGGATTTCGAGCTGATCAACTCTCTGGGCTCCCTCCAGCTCATCGTCGGCAATGACAAGGACTATCTTGCCACGCGCGTCGCCTACAAGCTGAACCTCAACGGTCCGGCGGTCAACGTGCAGACCGCCTGCTCGACTTCCCTGGTCGCGGTGAGCTTGGCTTGCCAGAGCCTGCTCGACTACCACTGTGACATGGCTCTGGCAGGCGGCGTCAACCTGCGCCTGCCGCAACGCGCCGGCTATCGCTACGAGGAGGGGGGTATCGCCTCTCCCGACGGCCACTGCCGTGCCTTCGACGCCGCCGCCGGCGGCACCGTCTTTGGCAGCGGCGCCGGTGTTGTGGTGCTGAAGCGGCTGGAGGACGCCCTCGCCGATGGCGACGAGATCCGCGCCGTGATTCGCGGCTTTGCCGTGAACAACGACGGCGCCGCCAAGATCGGCTTTACAGCACCGAGTGTCGACGGCCAGCGCGAGGTGATCTCCGAAGCCCTGAGCATGGCCGCGATCCACCCCGAGTCGGTGAGCTACGTCGAGGCGCACGGTACCGGAACGCCGCTCGGCGATCCTATCGAGATCGCCGCGTTGACCCAGGCGTTCCGGTCGGCGGGCGCGCGGCGTAGCGGCTACTGCGCTCTCGGCTCGGTGAAGACCAATCTCGGCCATCTCGACACCGCCGCCGGCGCGGCGGGGCTGATCAAGACGGTGCTGGCGCTCGAGCATCGGCAGATCCCTCCCAGCCTGCACTTCGTCACGCAAAACCCGCAAATCGACTTCGCTGCGAGTCCTTTCTTCGTCAATACCACGCTGCGCGAATGGCCGGCCGATCAAGGTCGGCGGCGTGCAGGAGTCAGCTCTTTCGGTATCGGCGGCACCAACTGCCACCTCCTGCTCGAGGAGGCGCCGCCGAAGCCTCCGTCGGCGCCGGGCAGGCCATGGCAGCTCCTGGTGCTGTCGGCCCGCACCGCACCGGCCCTGGAGGAGGCGACCGACAATCTCGCGGACTATCTGCGCCAGAGCTCCGATCGGCCGCTGGCCGACGCGGCTTACACTCTGCAGGTCGGCCGCGCGCCTTTCGAGCACCGTCGCTGCCTGGTCTGCAGCGACGCTACGACGGCCGCGGCGGCTCTCGCCGGCCGCGATCCGGGTCCGCTGCAGGCGCAGGGGGAGGTTGCCGAGCGCTCCCTGGGCTTCCTTTTCCCCGGCCAGGGAACGCAGTACGTCGGCATGGGGAGCGATCTCTACGCGACGGAGCCCACCTTCCGCGAGCAACTGAACCTTTGCGCCCGGCTGCTGACGCCGCATCTGGGCCTCGACCTGCGCCAAGTGCTCTATCCGGGGCCGGGCGCCGAGACCGCGGCGGCCGCACAGCTCGCGGCCACCCGACTCACGCAGCCGGCGTTGTTCGCCGTCGAGTACGCCTTGGCACAGCTATGGTCCGAGTGGGGTCTCAAGCCCGAGCTGATGCTCGGCCACAGCCTCGGGGAGTACGTCGCCGCCTGCTTGGCGGAGGTTTTCACTCTGGAGGACGCGCTGGCTTTGGTGGCGGCGCGCGGCCGGCTGATGCAGGAGCTTCCTGCCGGCGCCATGCTGGCTGTGGCGCTGCCTGAGGCGGAAGCGCGGTCGCTGCTCGGCCCGCGGTTGTCGCTCGCAGCGGTGAACGCGCCGGCTCTGTGCGTCTGCGCCGGCCCGCCGGCGGCGATCGACGAGTTGGCGGCCGAGCTCGGGCAGCGCGGCGTTGACTGCCGCAGGCTCAAGACCTCGCATGCTTTCCATTCGGCGATGATGGAACCCGTCCTCGGGCCGTTCGGGCGGGCCTTGCGGGGCATCCAACTGCACGCTCCGCGTCTCCCCTTCGTTTCGGGCCTCAGCGGCCGGCTCATTACCGCGGCGGAGGCCACCGATCCTGAGTATTGGACGCGGCAGTTGCGCGACACCGTGCGTTTCTCGGCCGGCGTCGAGGAGGTGCTGCGCACTCCTGGTCGCATCCTGCTGGAGGTGGGGCCCGGCCACTCGCTACAGGCGCTGGCGCGCCAGCAACCGGGAGCGTCGGATGCGCTGCTTCTCGGCTCGCTGCGCCACCCTCGCGAGGAGGGGCCGGACCATCAGCAACTGTTGGCTTCCCTGGGCAGGGCCTGGGTGGCAGGAGCCGCCGTGGACTGGCAGGGCTTCCACGCCCACAGCCGTCGGCGGCGGGTTAGCCTGCCAACCTACCCCTTCGCGCGCCAGCGCCACTGGGCGGTAGGGCGTCAGACCCAGCCGGGCGCCGGCCCGGTGCGAACGGCGGAGGCGACCTCCTGGTTTCGGGTTCCGGTGTGGAAGCGGTCGGCGCTGCCCGCCGCCGCCCGCGAGCCGCGCGGCGGCTCCTGGCTGCTCCTCGCCGGCACCGGAGGCCAGGGTGAGGAGCTGCGGCGGCGCCTCGCGGCCGGCGGCGACCCGGTGGTCATGGCGGTACGCGGCGGCAGATTCGCCCGCCTCGACGCCGACACGTTTGAGATCGACCACGCCGGACGCGAGCCCTTCGGCGAGCTGCTGGCCACTTTGCGTGTTGAGCACCGGTTCCCGGCGCGCGTCGCCTGGGTGTGGGGCCGCTCGCCCGGCGCCGGCGCGGTGAGCGAGGTGGCTCGGTTGGCCACGGCGTTGGGCCAGGCGGCGGATGCGGCGGTCGAGCTCACTCTGGTGACCGGCGGCGGCGAGGAGGTGACCGGCGGCGAAGACCTCGACGCCACGGCGGCTGCCGCGCTGGGCCTGTTGCCGCTCGCCGCGCTACCGTACCCGCGGCTGACCTGCCGTGCCATCGACCTGCCCGCGGTTGCCGATGGGGGAGGGGAGGAGTGGCTCGGCGAGCGCTTGGCCGCCGAGCTGAGCGCCGCCTCCGGCGAGCCGCTGGTGGCCTTGCGTCATCGCCACCGCTGGGTGCCGCTGCTGGAGCCGGTATGGCCGGAAACGGCGGCCCGCGGATCGCAGCCCCTGCGCGACAAAGGTGCCTATCTGTTGGTGGGCGGGCTGAGCGACGTGGGGCTCGCCATCGCCGAGCACCTGGCGCGGCGGGTGAGCGCCCGCCTGCTGCTCATCGATCTGGCGACCATGGATTTGCCGCCGCGCGCCGGCTGGCAGGAATGGCTGGCCGCGCCGAGGGGCGGCGACGCCTTGGCGGGCCGGGTGCGTCGGCTGCTGGCGCTCGAGGAGGCCGGCTCTCGCGTCGAGGTCGTCGCCACCAGCCTCGTGGACGGCGCGGCGGCGCGGCATCTCGCCGCCATGGCCGGAGCGCTATACGGCGAGCTCGACGGCGTCGTCGTGGCGACCGCGGGTCTGCGCCTGGCCTCCCCGGGCGGTCTTGAGGGCAACTGGGAGGCGAAGGCGCGGCTGCTCTCCCTGCTCGACGAGGCACTCGCTGCCGCGCCGCTCGACTTCCGCCTGGTCTGCACCTCGCTGGCGGCCACCACCGGGAACGCCGCCGCCGCCCGCGAGGCAGCGGCCGACCGCGCCCTGGCGATCTGGGCGAGGCAGCGCGAGCGTAGCGGCGATGCCCTTTGGCGCATCGTCTCCTGGGAGCTGGCCGGCGCCACCGCCCCGGGGCTCGATCCAGGCCATGCTTTGAGCCGGGAGCAACTCGGTGAGGCGTGGGAGCGCGCGCTGTCTCTCGACGGAGTGGTGCATGCCCTCGTCTCGCCGCTCGATCCGGCGCGGCGCGGCCGTGCCGTGCCGGCGCCGCGGGAGAGCGCCGCCGCCCCAACTGCGGCGGGCAGCGGTGACCATGCGCCGCCGCGTAACGACATCGAGCGGGCGGTGGTTGCCACCTGGGAGTACTTCCTGGGCAGGGCACCGATCAGTATCTACGACAGCTTCCTGGAGCTTGGCGGTCACTCCCTGCTGGCGCCGCGCGTCGTCGGCCGGCTGCGCGAGGAGCTCGCGGTCAACCTGCCGCTGCAGAGCCTTTTCGAGGCGCCGCACGCTGCCGCTCTGGCCGCCGAGATCGCGACCCTGCGGGCAAGCCAGGCCGCGGCCGGTCCGGTGGAGCCGGAACTCAAAGAGCTGGTGTCCGATCCGGACAGGCGGTATGCGCCCTTCCCTTTGACCGAGGTGCAGCAGGCCTACTGGATCGGCCGCGGCGGGGCGTTCGAGTTGGGCAATGTGGCAGCCCACATCTACCACGAGGTCGAGGACGACGTCGACCTGGAGCGCCTGACGCTCGCTCTGAGGCGGCTCATCGACCGCCACGATATGCTGCGCGCCGTGGTGCGTCCCGACGGCCTGCAGCAGATCCTGGAGCGGGTGCCCGCCTACACCCTGCGGGTTCACGACCTGCGTCAGATGGGAACCGAGGAGTCCCGTGAGGCGCTCGCCGTGACGCGCCGGCGCCTCGCCCGCGAGTTGGCGCCGACTGACTCCTGGCCCCTCTTCGCGGTCGAAGCCTCACTGCTGGATGAGCATCGGACGCGCGTACACGTGCGCATCGACTACCTGATCAGCGATGCCTGGAGCTTGCGCATCCTAGGGCGCGAGCTCGCCGCGCTCTATGCTGATTCTGCCGCCGAGCTGCGCCCGATCGAGCTTTCATTCCGCGACTACGTCCTCGCTGCGATCGCGCTACGCGATTCGGAGCTTTACCGGCGCTCCCTCGACTACTGGTCGAGCCGCCTGCCCGGCCTGCCGCCGGCGCCGGAGCTGCCGCTGGCGAGGAGCCCCGCGACCCTGCTGGAGCCGCGCTTCGAACGCCGCCGGGGAGAGCTGTCGCCAGAGGCGTGGACGCGCTTGAAGGCGCGGATGGAGCTCGCGGAGCTCGCCCCTTCGGCGGTGCTGGCCACGGTCTTCTCTGAAGTGCTGGCGGAATGGTGCAAAAGCCGCCGCTTCACCCTCAATCTGACGCTGTTCAATCGCCTGCCGGTGCATCCGCAAGTGGACGACATCATCGGCGACTTCACCTCTCTGACCTTGCTCGAGGTGGACTTGACCGCCCGCGAGCCGTTCGCCGACCGCGTCCGCCGTGTACAGCGCCAGTTGTGGAGCGACCTCGACCACCGCTACGTCAGTGCGGTACAGGTGCTCCGGGATCTGGCGCAGAGCCGCGGCGAGATTGCGCGCGCCGCCATGCCTGTAGTTTTCACCAGCACCGTGAGCATGGGAGGCGGCGAAGAGAGCGCGCGGCCGGCGCCGGCCCAGGCCGGAGAGACGGTGTACGGCCTAAACCAGGGACCGCAGATCTGGATCGATCATCAGGTTTTCGAGAACGCCGGCCGGCTGCGGTTCAACTGGGACTCTGTGGCCGGCCTGTTCCCGGACGGTCTCCTCGACGACATGTTCTCCGCCTATCGCGCGCTGCTCGATCGTCTGGTGGAGGATGAAGAGGCGTGGCGCGAACCGGTGCCGCCGCTGCTCCCGGAGGCACAGCTCGATATCCGCCGGGCGGTCAACGGCACCTTCGCGCCACTCGCGGAGGAATTGCTGCACACGCGCTTCATGATGCAGGCGCGGTTGCGTCCCCAGGCTCCGGCGGTGCTCTGTGCCGGGCGCACCTTGAGCTATGGGGAGTTGCTGGCCCGCGCCGACAGCCTGGCGCGGCAATTGAGGGATTTGGGTGCGCGCCGCAACGCCCTGGTCGCCGTAGCCATGGAGAAGGGCTGGGAACAGGTGGTGGCCGTGCTCGCCATTCTGCGCGCCGGCGCGGCCTACCTGCCGATCGACGCAACGCTGCCGGCCGAGCGCTTTCGCCACCTGCTCACTCACGGTGAGGTCGAGCTGGCGCTCACCCAATCCTGGGTGGACGCCGTTCTCCCCTGGCCGCCCGAGGTTCGCCGCCTGTGCGTCGACCGGGACGAACCGGCCGCCGCGGAAGCGGCGGCTCCGGCCCTTGCGCAGGGGCCGGGTGATCTCGCCTACGTGATCTATACATCCGGCTCGACTGGCTTGCCCAAGGGGGTGATGATCGATCACCGCGGCGCGCTCAACACCGTCCTCGACGTCAACCACCGCTTTGCAGTCGGCTCCGAGGACAGCGTTCTCGCCCTCTCGTCCCTGAGCTTCGACCTGTCGGTCTACGACATCTTCGGCCTGCTCGCGGCCGGCGGCCGGATTGTGCTGCCGGAGCCTGAGGCGGCGCGCGACGCGGCGCGCTGGGCGGTCCTGCTGGCAGAGCATCGGGTGACGCTGTGGAACACGGTTCCGGCTCTGCTCGAGATGCTCGTCGAGCATGCCGCCGGCCGCCCGGGCATCGTGCCTGAGAGCCTGCGCTTGGCGCTCCTCTCCGGCGACTGGATCCCCCTCACCTTGCCGGAGCGCGTCCGCACCCTGGTGCCGGGTATCGAGGTGATTAGCCTGGGAGGGGCCACTGAAGCCTCGATCTGGTCGATCCTCTACCCGATCGGCGAGGTCGCGCCCGCCTGGAAGAGCATCCCCTACGGGCGGCCGATGACCAACCAGTGCTTCGCGGTGCTCGACGAGCGTCTGGCGCCGCGGCCCACGTGGGTACCGGGGCATCTGTTCATCGGCGGCGCCGGCGTCGCCCTCGGCTACTGGCGGGACGAGGAGCGTACGCAGGCCAGCTTCGTGCGTCACCCGTTCACCGGCGAGCGCCTCTATCGTACCGGCGACCTCGGCCGCTACTTGCCTGACGGCACCATCGAGTTCCTCGGCCGCGAGGACTCGCAGGTGAAGGTGCAGGGGTATCGCATCGAGCTCGGAGAGATCGAGGCGGCGATCGGCCAGCATCCGGAGGTGCACGATGTCGTGGTCACCGCCGCAGGCGATCCGCGCGGCGAGCGGCGGTTGGTGGCCTACGTGGTGCCCAAAGCGCCGCAGCCGGTCGCCGCCGGCTCGGAGGATAGCATCCCTACCGTCGCCCTCGCCGCGGAGCAGGTCGCTCAGTGGCAGGAGCTGTTCGATGAGACCTACGGCGAGGCGCCGGCAACCGGTCCAGCCTTCAACTTTGCCGGCTGGACCAGCAGCTACAGCGGCGAGGCGATCCCCGTCGAGGAAATGCGGATTTGGGCCGAGAGCACGGCCGAGCGCATCCTGGAGCTGCGGCCAAGCCGTGTGCTCGAGATCGGCTGTGGCACCGGCCTGCTGCTGTTCCGCATCGCTCCCCACTGCGCGCGCTATCACGCCACGGACCTGTCGGCGCAGGCGCTCGCTGCCATCGAGCGGCAGCTCGCGGCCGGCGGCGGCAAACTGCCGCAGGTTACCCTTGCCCGCGCCGCCGCAACGGACCTGGAGGGCATCGCGCCGGGCAGCTTCGACGCCGTAATCCTCAACTCAGTGGCGCAGTACTTCCCTGACGTCGACTACCTGCTGCGCGTCCTCACAGGAGCCGTCGCCGCGGTCGCTCCCGGCGGCTTCGTCTTCGTCGGTGACGTGCGCGACCGTCAGACGCTGCCGGCCTTCCTTACCGCTATCGAGTTGGCGCAGGCTTCCCCCACGCTCTCCTGCGAGCAACTACGCCAGCGCTTGGCGACCCGGCTCGGCGAAGAGGAAGAACTGGTCGTCGACCCCGCGTTCTTCCAGGCGCTGGGCGGACATCTGCCCGGCCTCGGGGGTGTCGAGCTGCGCCCCAAGCGAGGACGTCACCGCAACGAGCTGACCCAGTTCCGTTTCGACGCTGTCCTGCACGTCGGTCCGCGGTCGCCGGCGGGCGAGCTGTGCTGGCGCGACTGGCGCGGTGAGGGGATGAGCCTGCCGGTGCTTCGCGAGGAGTTGCGCGCCGGCTTCGCGGCGCCGTTGGCATTGCGCGGCGTGCCCAACGCGCGCGTGCTGCCGGAGCTCGCGGCCCTCGGCTGGCTCGACGCCGCGGACGGACCGCGTACGGCGGCGGAACTGCGCCAGCGGCTGGCGACGACGCCGGGTGAGCCCGCGGTCGACCCCGAGGACCTTTGGGATCTCGGCGAGGAGCTCGGCTGCGCGGTGTCGGTCGCTCTCGCCACGGGCAGCCGGCCCGGCGGCCTCGACGTGGTCTTCAGCCGGCGCGGGGACGCGCCGGCGGAGGGGGCGGCCGTACTCTATCCGGGGGAGCACCAGCCGGGTCCCGTGCGCCCGTGGTGGATGTATGCCAACAACCCTCTGCGCCAGAAGCTGGCGCGGGCTCTGGTGCCGCAACTGCAAACGCTGGTTCGCGACAGGCTGCCGGAGTACATGGCGCCGTCGGCCTGGGTGCTGCTCGAGCGCTTGCCGCTTACCGCCAACGGCAAGGTGGACCGCGGCGCCCTGCCGGCCCCGGAAATGGCGCAGGCCGAGTTGGCGGGGCGCTACGTGGCGCCGCGCGACGCCGCCGAAGAACGGCTGGCCGAGATCTGGGCTCAGGTTTTGCGGCGTGAGCGGATCGGCATCCATGACAGCTTCTTCGACCTCGGAGGACACTCCTTACTGGCCACTCAGGTGATTTCCCGCGTGCGCGAGGCCTTCGCCGTCGAGCTGCCGCTTCGCCGCCTGTTCGAGGCGCCGACGGTTGCCGGCCTGGCCGCAGCCGTGACGGCGGCGCACCAGGAAGCACCCGCGGCCGGTGGCGGACGGCTGTCGCGCGCAGCCCGCGACAAGGAGCTGCCACTCTCCTTCTCGCAGCAACGTCTGTGGTTCCTCGACCAACTCTCCCCCGGTAATGCCTCCTACAACATGCCGGCCGGTGTCCGCCTGGAGGGTCGGGTCGATCTCGCCGCGATGCAGGCGGCACTCAACGAGGTCGTGCGGCGCCACGAGGCGCTGCGCACCAGGTTCCCGACGACAAAGGGCCAGCCTTTTCAGGTGATCGCTCCCGCGGCGGCGGTGGACCTGCCGTGGATCGATTTCCGGTCGATCGCAGAGGGGGAGTACCGCGACGCCGAGGTCCTTCGGTTGACCGCGGCGGAAGCGCAGAGGCCGTTCGACCTCGCGCGCGGACCGCTCCTGCGGGCCACGCTGATGCTCCTCGGCCCGCAGGAGATCGTCCTTCTCTTGACGGTGCACCATATAGTCTCCGATGGCTGGTCGATGAATCTGCTCTACCGCGAGTTGGGTGTGCTCTATGAGGCCTTCCTCGACAGGCATCCCTCGCCGATGCCGGAGCTCCCGCTACAGTACGTTGACTTCGCCTGCTGGCAGCGCCAGTACCTCACGGGAGAGAACCGCGAGAACCACCTCGCCTACTGGCGCCAGCAGCTCACCGGTCTACCGGCGTTGCAACTCCCGACGGATCGGCCGCGCCCCCGTTTCGAGACGTTCCGCGGCGGAAGCCGGTCGACAGTCCTCGATCAACGGCTCGTGGAAGGGATGAAGGCCGTCGGCCAAAGCCACGACGTGACGATGTTCATGACCTTCCTCGCGATCTTCGAGGTACTGCTGTTGCGTTACTCGGGACAGTCCGACATCGTCGTCGGATCGGCCACCGCGGCCCGGAACCATCCCGATCTCGAAGGACTGATCGGCCTGTTTCTCAACATGCTCGTGCTCCGCGTCGACCTTGCCGGCAACCCCGGTTTCGGCGAGGCCGTCCAGCGGGTGCGCCGTACCACCCTCGAGGCCTATGAGCACCAGGACCTGCCGTTCGAGATGCTGGTCGACGAGATCCAGCCGGAGCGGGACCCCAGCCGGAACCCGCTCTGCCAAGTGTTGTTGATGTACCAAAATTATCCGGCCGAGAGCCGGGAGCTCTCCGGCTACGCTCTCAAGCTGATGAGGGTCGACAGCGGCACGGCGAAATTCGACCTGATTCTGTTCCTGGACGACATACCTGGAGGAGTGCAGGCGAAGCTCGAATACAACGCGGACTTGTTCGACGCCGCCACGGCCGGCCGTATGTTGGGGCATTTTGAGATCCTGCTCCAGGCGACCGTCGATAAGCCCGGGGAGGTGCTCTCCAGGCTGCCATTGCTGACCGAGGGCGAGCGGCACCAGCTCCTCACGGAGTGGAACGACACCGCCCTCGCGCAGGCCCGGACGGCGCGGCTCGAGCGGCTGTTCGAGCGCCAGGCGGAGTCCTGGCCGGACGCGATGGCGGTCGTCTGTGAGGGCGCGGCGGTGACCTACCGTGATCTCGACGAGCGCGCCAACCGGCTCGCCCATCATCTGATCTCGCTGGAGGTGCGGCCCGGCGATTTCGTAGCGGTCTTCCTCGACCGCTCGATCGAGATGATCGAGGCCGTGCTCGGCATCCTTAAGGCCGGAGCCGCCTACGTGCCGCTGGAAGTCAGCTATCCGAAAGCGCGGATCGCCTGGATCTGCTCTCATCTCGGCATTCGTTGCGTGCTCACCCAAGAGTCTCTGGTCCCGGTCCTCCACGATCTGAGCCTCGCTCATCTCGTCTGCCTCGACGAAAGCGGCGAAGGCTCCAGAGACGCGGCGCAGCCGCCCAACCCGGTGGGGCTTTGGCGCCGCGCAGATCTCGCCGGCAAGCCGCGACAGAGCCCGCGGGTCGCCGCCGACGTCGACGATATCGCCTATGTCATCTTCACGTCCGGCTCGACCGGCACACCGAAGGGCGTGGTGGTCGTCCACGCGGCTGCCTTCAATCTCATCGACTGGGTGAACCGCAGGTTCGCAGTTGGTCCCTGGGACCGAGTGCTCTTTGTCACCTCCCTCTGTTTCGATCTGTCCGTCTACGACATCTTCGGCCTGCTCGCCGCGGGGGGCTCGATTCGGGTGGCGGTGGCGAGGGACGTTCGCGATCCGGAGCGGTTATTGCAGATCCTGCGTAAGGAGCCGATCACCTTCTGGGACTCGGCGCCCGCGGCTCTGCAGCAACTGGTGCCCTTACTGCCCCGTGAGCCGATCCAGTCGCCGCTACGGCTGACCTTTCTCAGCGGAGACTGGATACCGCTCGGCCTGCCGGACCAGCTCAAAATGGCCTTCCCGAGCGCCGAGGTGATCGGCCTCGGCGGCGCCACCGAGGCTACGATCTGGTCCAACTACTATCCGGTCGTCCGGCTCGATCCCCACTGGGTGAGCATCCCGTATGGCCGGCCGATCCAGAACGCGCGCTACCACGTGCTCGATGGAGAGCTGAGCCCGGTGCCGGCCGGCGTGCCGGGAGAGCTGTATATCGGTGCCGAATGCCTGAGCCTGGGCTATTCCGAGCCGGTAATCACCGCCGGGAGCTTCCTGCCGGACCTGTTCAGCAGCACTCCCGGAGGCCGCCTCTACCAGACCGGAGACTTGGCGAGGTATCGCGCCGACGGGAATCTCGAGTTCCTGGGACGGATCGACCAGCAGGTCAAGGTGAGAGGTTTCCGCATCGAGCTGGGTGAGATCGAGGCTGTTCTGAGTCGCCATCCCAAGGTTCTGGAAGCCGTGGTGATCGTGCGCGAGGACGAGCCGGGAGACCAGCGCCTGGTGGCCTATGTCGTCGCTGCCGAGGGCGGTTCACAACTGGTGGCGGAGCTGCGCCTGCTGGTGCAGCAGCACCTGCCTCAGTACATGCTCCCATCGGCCTTCGTGGCGCTGGCATCCCTGCCCGTTACAGCGAACGGAAAGCTCGACCGCCGGGCCCTGCCGAGGCCGGAGAAGGCGCGCAGCGAGCGGCCGCTGGCGGCGCCGCGCAACCCGGTCGAAGAGGTCCTGGTCGGGATCTGGTCGGAGGTCCTGGGGGTCGAAGAGATCGGGATCGAGGATAACTTCTTCGAGTTGGGCGGACATTCGCTTCTGGCGACGCAGGTCGTGTCGCGGGCAGCCAAGGTCTTCGGTGTGGAGCTGCCGTTGCGGCTCCTGTTCGAGGTGCCCACTGTCGCCGGCCTTTCCGCGGGCATGGAGAGGACCGCGGGTCTCTGGGGGGCCGCGCCGCCGGTCATCGAACCGGTGTCGCGCGAGTTGCCGATCCCCCTCTCGTTCTCTCAGCTTCGGTTATGGCTGCTCGACCGGCTCGAGCCCGGCCAAGCGACCTACAACATCCCCGCCGCGGTGCGGATGGAGGGGCGGCTCGACGTCGCGTCTCTCGCCCGCAGCCTCGGCGAGATCGTGCGGCGTCACGAGGCCCTCCGCACCACTTTCGAGCTCCGGGACGACGAGCCGGTCCAGGTGATCGCCGAGCCGCGTCCTTTGCCGCTTCCAGTCGTCGATCTGGCCGCCCTGCCCGCGATGGCGAGGTGGGGCGTGGCCCAGCGCTTGAAGGAGGACGACGCGAGAAGGCCGTTCGACCTGGAGCGAGGACCGCTGTTCCGGATGATGCTGGTGCGGCTGGCGATGGAGGATCACCTGGCGATCATCAACATGCACCACATTGTGAGCGACGAGTGGTCGGTTGGCGTCTTCGTCCGGGAGGTGGCCACCCTCTACCAGGCGTTCGCCTCCGGCCAGCCCTCTCCCCTGCCGGAACTGCCGATCCAGTATCCCGATTTCGCATCGTGGCAACGCCGATGGCTGAACGGGGAGAGGCTCGGAGCTCTGGTCGCCTACTGGCAGGACCAGCTCGCAGGCGCTCCCGCCGTGCTCGACTTACCGTTCGACCGGCCGCGGCCGGCAGTCCGAACCTTCCGCGGCGCCATCCGCTCACGGCGAATGCCCACGGAGCTCTCCAAGCGGTTGCAGGCTCTGGGTCGTGCGGAGTCGGCAACGCTTTTCATGGTCCTGCTCGCGGGCTTCGAGACTCTGCTCTGCCGCTACACGGAGCAGACCGACCTGTGCATCGGGACGCCTATCGCAGGGCGTACCCAGGTCGAGATCGAAGATCTCCTCGGTTTCTTCGGCAACACCCTGGTACTGCGGGGAGACCTCGGGAGCTCCCCCGGATTCATCGATCTCCTGGCCAGGACTCGCGAGGCCGCTCTCGGCGCCTTCGCCCACCAGATTCTGCCCTTCGAGAAGCTGGTGGACGAGCTGCAGCCGGTGAGGAGCCTCAGCCATTCCCCTCTCTTCCAGGTGGTGTTCGTGTTCCAGAACGCCCCCCGCAGGACGCTCGATCTGCCCGGCCTTCGCTTGAGCAGGGTCGAGAGCGACTCGACCTCCGCGAAGTTCGACTTGACGCTGATCGCCGAGGAGGCGGGAGACCGCCTGGCCATCCTCTGCGAGCACAATACCGATCTCTTCGACGGGGTGACGATCGAGCGGTTGCTGGACCATCTCGAACGCCTGCTTGCGGGAGCGGTCGCGGCGCCTCATGAGCCTGTCGACCGGCTGTCCTTCCTCTCGCCGGCCGAAGCCCAGCAACTTGTTTCCGAATGGAGCGGCGGCGCCGCGGCCGGTCCTGTCGGCAGCTCCTCTTTGCACGAGCTGTTCGAGGGCCGGGCGGAGCAGACCCCGGATGCGGTCGCGGTCGTCTGTGAGACCGAGCGGATCACCTATCGGGATCTCGAGGAGCGCGCCGGCCGCCTCGCCCGCCATCTCCGGACCTGTGGTGTCACTCCCCAGGTCCGGGTCGGGATCTTCGTCGAACGCTCGCTCGATCTGGTGGTAGCCATCCTGGGGGTTCTCAAAGCCGGAGGCGCCTATGTCCCGATCGACTCGACCTACCCGGCGGCGCGCGTGGAGTTTGTCCTTGCGGATGCCGGGGCATCGCTGGTTCTTACGCAGAGCCATCTCGCGAGCCATCTGCCGCAGGGGGAGTACGGTGTGGTCCTGATGGATTCAGAGTGGCCGGCGATCGCCCGCTGCGACGGCGCGCGCTTCCCCAGCGGCGCCAACGCCGGGAGCGTGGCCTATGTGATTTACACCTCGGGCTCGACGGGCCGTCCGAAGGGCGTGATGGTGACCCATGGTCAGGTGGTGCGTCTGTTCTCGTCGACGCGGGAGTGGTTCGGTTTCGATGCTCAGGACACCTGGACGCTGTTCCACTCCTACGCCTTTGACTTTTCGGTCTGGGAGCTTTGGGGCGCGCTGCTGCACGGCGGTCGCTTGGTGGTGGTGCCGTACTGGGTCAGCCGCTCTCCGGAGGCGTTGCACAAGCTGCTGTCGGGAGAGGGTGTGACGGTGCTCAACCAGACGCCGTCGGCGTTCCAGGAGCTGGTGCGCAGTGAGGAGGATCTCGGGCGGGTGGAC
>DATARD010000287.1:0-40460 GCA_036264355.1 Thermoanaerobaculia bacterium | reverse complement strand
TGGCGCGACCGTCTCGCCGGCGCGCCGCCGGTGCTCGATCTGCCGGCCGACCGGCCGCGCCGGGGCGCCGCGGCGCGCCGTGGGGAGACGCGCGCCCTGGTCCTCGCCCCCGCCGCGCTCTCCGGGCTGCGGGCGCTCACTCATCTCGGTCGCGGCTCTACGGCGACGCCGTTCATGGCGCTCCTGGGCATCTTCGCCACCTTGTTGCAGCGGGTATGCGGGCAGGACGATCTGGTGATCGGCACGCCGGTGGCCGGGCGCAACCGGGTGGAGACCGAGGATCTGATCGGCTGCTTCATCAACACCCTGGCCCTGCGTCTCGACCTCTCCGGCGATCCGCCGGTCGACGAGCTTCTGGGCCGGGTGCGGGAGACGACGCTCGCCGCCTTCGCGCATCAGGACGTGCCGTTCGAACGGCTGGTCGAGGAGCTCGTGCCGGAGCGCGACCTGAACGGTCTGCCGCTGGTGCAGGTCATGCTCATCGTGCAGAACGCGCCGGCCGGCGTGCTGGCGCTGCCGGGTCTGGAGCTGGAGACCCGGGAGCTGTCGACCGGCACGGCGAAGCTCGATCTGACCTTTGCGTTCACCCCTGGCGCGAACGGTTTCACGGGGACGGTGGAGTACGACCGCGACCGCTTCGACGGCGTGACCATCGAGCGCCTGGCGGGCGGCTTCTCCCGCCTGCTCGCGGCGGCGGGGGAGGCGCCGGAGCGCCGGCTGTCGGAGCTCGACCTCCTGAGCGCGGCCGAACGGCATCAGATGAGCCGCGAGTGGAGCGATGGCCGGACCGCCTGGGGCGGCTGGGCTCCCGACGGCATCACGGCAGGCGAGCTGTTCGCGGCGCAGGCCGTCCGTACGCCGGAGGCCACGGCCGTCGTCTGCGGCGAGGAGACGCTCACCTACGCCGAGCTGCACCGGCGGGCGAACCAGCTCGCGCACTGGCTGCGGCGCGCCGGGGTCGAACCGGAGGCGCGGGTCGGGGTTTTGCTCGAGCGCTCGTGCGACATGGTGGTGAGCCTGCTCGGCATCCTCAAGGCCGGCGGCGCCTATGTGCCGCTCGATCCCGGCTTCCCGGCCGAGCGGCTGGCCTGGACGGCGGGCGACGCGGGGCTCTCCGTTCTGTTGACCGAGATGCCGGGCCTCTCCGCGGAGAGCGTGTCCGAGCCCCGTCCCTGGGCGGTGGCGGACAACGCTGCCTACGCGCTCTACACCTCGGGCTCGACGGGCCGGCCCAAGGCGGTGGTCGTCACCCACGGCGCGCTGGTCAACCTGCTGGCGGCCATTCGTGACCGCCCCAGGGTGACGGCCGCGGACACGGTTCTGGCGGTCACCACGATTTCGTTCGACATGGCGGTGGTCGACCTGCTCCTGCCGCTCGCAGTGGGGGCGCGGGTGATTCTCGCCCGCCGCGAGGAGACCGCCGACGGCGCGGCGCTGGCGCGCCTGATCGCCCGCTGGGGCGTCGACGTCGTGCAGGTGACGCCGGTGACCTGGCAGATGCTCCTGGGAGCTGCCACGCTCGGTGGGGTTCGGGGGATGAGCGGCGGCGAAGCGTTGGCGCCGGATCTGGCGGCCGGGCTGGCCGCCGCGACGCGGTCGTTCTGGAACCTCTACGGACCGACCGAGATCACGGTCTACGCGACCGCGGGACCGGTCGACGGGGGAGCAGGTCCGGTATCGATCGGCCGTCCGATCGCCAACACCCGCGCCGTGCTCCTGGACCGGGCCGGCGATTTGACGCCTCTCGGGTCGGCCGGGCATCTGCACATCGGCGGTGCGGGGCTCGCGCGCGGCTATCTCCACCGCCCCGACCTGACCGCCGAGCGATTCGTGCCGGACCCGACGGCCGCGGAGCCCGGAGCGAGGCTCTACCGCACCGGTGACCTGGCCCGTTTCCTGGGCGACGGCCGGCTGGACTACCTGGGGCGCATCGATCACCAGGTGAAGCTGCGGGGCTACCGCATCGAGCTCGGCGAGATCGAGACGGTGCTGCGGCAGCACGCGGGAGTGGGCGAGGCCGTGGTGGTGCTGCTCGAAGGGCGGGGCGGCCCCGAGGACCGCCGCCTGGCAGCGGGCTACATGGCAGGCGACGGCCCTGTTCCCACGGCCGGGACGCTGCGGGAGGCCCTCGCGCTGCGGCTGCCGCCGTACATGGTGCCGTCGCAGCTTACGGTGCTGGCCGCGCTGCCCCTGACGCCGAGCGGCAAGGTGGACCGCCGGGCGCTGGCGGCACAGCTCGCTTCCGGCAGCGCGGTCTCTGAAGAGCACGTGCCGGCGCGCGGCCCGGTCGAGGAGATGCTGGTGGGGATCTGGGAAGAGGTCCTGGAGCGCGAGCGGGTGGGGATCGAGGAGAGCTTCTTCGCGCTGGGCGGACACTCCCTTCTGGCGACCCAACTGGTTTCGCGGGTGCGGGCGGCCTTCGGGGTCGAGCTGCCGCTGCGGGCGGTCTTCGAGCATCCGACGGTCGCCGGTCTGACCCGGGAGATCGAGAAGGCGTCGCGTCTGGGTGGCTCGGCACCGCCGCCGCTCGCTCGGTCCGATCGGACCGAGCGGTCCGATCTGCCGCTCTCCTTTGCCCAGGAGCGGCTGTGGCTGATCGATCAGTTGGAAGGGGGATCGCTGTACAACATGCCGATCGCGCTGCGGGTTTCGGGAGCGCTGTCGGTCGCCGTGCTGTCCCGGTCGCTTGCCGAGGTGATCCACCGGCACGAGGCTCTGCGGACGGTGTTTCCCGGGAAGCGGCAGGTGATCCTGCCGCCGGCCGGCTTCGCCATCGACCTGGTGGACCTGACGGACCTCCCTCCTGCGCTGCGGGAGCCGGCCGCGATGGAGCAGATCGCTACGGAAGCACGGCGGCCGTTCGATCTGGCGCGGGGGCCGCTGTTGCGGGTGGGGCTCTGGCGCCTGGACGAGACGGAGCACCTGCTGCTCGTCGCCCTGCACCACATCGTGACCGACGGCTGGTCGCTCGGGGTGCTGGTGCGGGAGGTCACGGCTCTCTATGCGGCATTTGCCGCGGATCTGCCGTCGCCGCTGGCCGAGCTGCCGGTGCAGTACGCGGACTTCGCGGTCTGGCAGCGGCGCTGGCTCTCCGGAGAGGTGCTGGACGGGGAGCTGGCCTGGTGGCGCGGGCATCTCGCCGGAGCGCCACCGCTGCTCGAGCTGCCCACGGACCGGCCGCGCGCGGCGGTGCGGAGCCGGAAGGGTGGAATGCTGCCCCTGGCGTTCGACCCGGAGCTGTCCGCGGCGCTGGCCCGGCTGGCGCAGCAGCAGGCGGCGACGCTCTTCATGGTGCTGCTGGCGGCCTTCCAGGGTCTCCTCGGCCGGCTCGCCGGCGCGCCGGAGGTTTGCGTGGGCACGCCGATCGCGGGCCGCGCGCGGCGCGAGACGGAAGATCTGATCGGCCTTTTCGTCAACACCCTGGTGATGCGCGGCGACCTGGCGGGCGATCCGGCATTCGTCGAGCACCTGGCCCGGGTGCGGCGGGAAGCGCTCGCGGCCTATGCCCATCAGGAGCTGCCGTTCGAGAAGCTGGTCGGTGAGCTGGCGCCGGAGCGCAGCCGGAGCGCCACGCCGCTCTTCCAGGTGTTCCTGGCACTGCAGAACGCTCCCCTGGGGCCGGTGGAGCTGCCGGGGGTGAAGCTCGTTCCGATCCTTCTCGAAAGCGGCGTGAGCCGGTTCGATCTGGAAGTGTCGTTTTCAGAGACGGCCGCGGGGCTCACCGGAGTCGTGCAGTACGACGCGACCTTGTTCGACCGGACGACGATCGCCCGGCTTGCCGGACAGCTCGAAACGGTGCTGCGGTCCGCGGTGGGGAGCCCGCAACGGCGGCTGGCGGATCTGGCGCTGCTCACCGCCGCGGAGAGCCAGCAGACGCTGGTGGAGTGGCGTGGTGTCTCCGGCGGTATCTCCGGCGTATGGCCCGCGGCGCTCGTTCCGGCGCGGCTCTCCGAGCAGGCGGTGCGGACGCCTGAGGCGGTGGCGGTGGTCTGGGGACCGGAGCGGCTGAGCTACGGCGATCTCGACCGGCGGGTCGGGCGGCTGGCGCACCGTCTGCGCGCTCTCGGGGTGCGCGCGGAGACGCGGGTGGGGCTGCTGGTCGAGAGGTCGCTCGATCTGGTGGTGGGCCTGTTGGCGATCTGGCGGGCGGGAGGCGCCGCGGTGCCGCTCGATCCCGGTCAGCCGCGCGCGCGGCTGGCGCTGCTGGTCGCGGACGCCCTGGCGGGGACAGCGGGAAGCGCGGCCCTGGTGGCACAGCACGGGCTCCTGGATCTGCTGGCGGAGCTGCCTCTCGAAGGGGTGCCGGTCGCGTGGGTGGATACGAATGAGGAAGAGAACGAGGCGGAGCCCATCGCGGTCGGGGCGCGGGATCTGGCCTACCTCATCTACACCTCGGGCACGACGGGCCAGCCGAAAGCGGTGATGGTCGAGCACGGGAGCCTGGCGCACACGCTCGCGGCGGTCCAGGAGATGTTCGGTTTCACCGCCATGGATCGGATGCCGGTGCTCGCCTCCGCGTCGTTCGACATCTTCCTCTTCGAGCTTTTGGCCCCGCTCCTGGCCGGGGGGACGGCGGTGCTGTTCGATCTGCACCCGACGCTCGACCTGGAGCTGCTGGCCGAGGAGCTGCGCAGCTCGACACTGCTGCATGCGGTGCCGGCGGTCATGCGGCAGCTCACCGCGCGAGCATGGTCGCAGGGAGTCGAGACCTCGCGGCTGCGGCGGGTGTTCGTGGGCGGCGACGCGGTGAGCGCGGAGCTTCTGGAGTCGATGCGGCGTGCGTTTCCGCAGTCGCGGTTGACGGTGCTCTACGGTCCGACGGAAGGCACGATCCTGGCGTCCTGTGAAGACGGAGAGGCTCGTCCGGGGAGCGGTCTCGGCCGGCCGCTGCCGGGGGTGACGGTGACGGTGCGGGACAGCCAGGGCTCGGCGGTGCCGGTCGGCGTGGCCGGTGAGCTGTGGCTGGGCGGGCCGGGGGTGGCGCGCGGCTATCTGGGCCGGCCGGAGCTGACCGCGGAACGCTTCGTGCCGGACCCGGAAGGGCTTGGCGGACGGTTGTATCGGACCGGCGACCGGGTGCGCTTCGCCGCCACGGGCCGCCTGGAGTTTCTGGGCCGGACTGACCAGCAGGTCAAGGTGCGGGGCTTCCGGATCGAGCCGGGAGAGGTCGAAGCGACGCTTCTCACCTATCCGGGAGTCCGCGAGGCGGTGGTTTTGGCCAGGCGGCAGGGAGAGGACGAACGGCTGGTGGCCTACGTGGTCGCGGAGGGCCCGCTCGCGAGCGCGGAGCTGCGCCGGTTCGTCGAGGCGCGGCTGCCGTCGCAGATGGTGCCGGGCCAATTCGTCCTGCTTTCCGCTCTGCCGTTGACGCGGCACGGCAAGGTGGACCGGCGCGCGCTCCTGGAGCTGGCTGGCGAGCCCGCCGGAGGAGAGTCGCCGGCGTTGTCCGGAGCGCTGCGGACCCCGATCGAAGAGTTGGTGGCCGGCCTGTTTGCCGAGCTGCTGCACGTCGAGCGGGTCGGGTCGCAGGACGACTTCTTCGAGCTCGGCGGGCATTCGCTTTTGGCGACCCAGCTCGCCTCGCGTCTGCGCGAGGTGTCAGGGGTCGAGTTGCCACTGCGGACGTTCTTCGAGCAGCCGACGGTGGCGGGCCTGGCGCTGCGGGTGGAGGAGGCGGCTCGGTCTGGAGCCGGCCCCGCCGCTCCGGCGATCCAGCGGGTGCCGCGCGAGGGGGACCTGCCGCTCTCGTTCGCGCAGCAGCGGCTGTGGTTCATCGACCAGATGGAAGGCGGCTCGGTCTACAACATGCCGGTTGCGCTGCGGATGAGTGGCGAGCTGTCGGTCGCGGCGCTGTCGCGGGCGTTGGCGGAAGTGGTGCGCCGTCATGAGGCTCTACGGACAGTGTTCCTCGGCGAGGACGGCCAGGCGCGGCAGGTGATCCTGCCGCCGGCCGGCTTCGCGATCCCCCTGATGGACCTGACGTCCCTCTCTCCGGAGCTGCGGGAACCGGCCGCGCAGGGCCGGATCACGGAAGAGGCGCGTCGGCCGTTCGATCTGGCGCATGGGCCGCTCTTGCGGGCGGGGCTCTGGCGGCTGGGCGAGACGGAGCATGTGCTGTTCCTGGCCCTCCATCACATCGTCAGCGACGGCTGGTCCATGGGAGTTCTGGTGCGGGAGGTGACGGCTCTCTATCCGGCTTTCGCCGCGGACCTTCCTTCGCCTCTGCCTGAGCTGCCGGTGCAGTACGCGGACTTCGCGGCCTGGCAGCAGAGCTGGCTCGCCGGGGACGTGCTGGACGCGGAGCTCCGGTACTGGCGCGATCGTCTTTCCTGCGCGCCGCTGGCTCTCGAGCTGCCGACCGACCGGCCGCGCCCCGCGGTACAGAGCTTCCGCGGCGCGGTCCGCCCCCTGGCGCTGCCGCAGGAGCTTTCCGCGGCTCTCGCCCTCCTCTCCCGGCGGCAGGGAGCGACCCTCTTCATGACGCTGCTGTCGGCGTGGAGCGTGCTGCTGTCGCGATATGCCGGCCAGGCCGATTTCACCCTGGGCACGGTCGTGGCCGGCCGCCATCGCCTGGAAATCGAGAGCCTGATCGGGTTCTTCGTCAACACCCTGGTGCTGCGGCCCGATCTGTCGGAGGAGCCGCGCTTCACCGAGCTGTTGGCGCGGGTGCGCAGAGAGGCGCTCGACGCCTACGCGCATCAGGACCTGCCGTTCGAGAAGCTGGTCGAGGAGCTGGCGCCGGAGCGGAGCCTGTCCCATACGCCGCTGTTCCAGGTGATGTTCGCGTGGCAGAACGCTCCCCTGGGGGGCCTCTCGCTGCCGGGGCTGCGGCTGGTTCCCCTGGAGCTTCTGGACGAGGTCGCCAAATTCGATCTGAGCCTGACGCTCCACGAGTCCGGTTCCGGCATCGAGGGCGCTCTCTCCTACGCGCGGGATCTGTTCGATGCCCCGACGATCGACCGGCTGGCGGGGGCCTGTTCGGTTCTCCTTTCCGCGGTGGTCGAAGATCCCGCGCTTCCGATCTCGCATCTGCCGCTTCTGGGGCCTGGCGAACGGCATCAGATGGTGGTCGAGTGGAACGCCACGGGCACGGACTGGCCGTCCGGCAGCACACTGCCGGCGCTGTTCGCCCTCCAAGCGGCGGCCCACCCGCGGCGGCTCGCCTGGGTGCTCGGCGGAGAGGAGCTGAGCTACGGGGAGCTGGCCGTCCGGTCGGACGCGGTGGCCCGCTTCCTGCGCCGGCAGGGAGTGGGAGCCGGGGATCTGGTCGGGCTGTGCGTGGAGCGTTCGGGCACGCTGCTGGTGGCGATGCTGGGAATCCTGAAGGCCTGGGCCGCCTACCTGCCGCTCGATCCGGACTATCCGCGCGAACGGCTGGCCTGGATGCTCGAAGACAGCGGCACGCCTCTGCTGCTGACCCAGGAGAGCCTGGCGTCCCGCCTGCCGCCGTCCCAGGCCCGAATCATACGGCTCGATTCGCAATGGGGAGAGATCGGAGAGATCGGAGAGATCGCCGGTGCGGGCGACGAGCCGGCCGCCGGCTTCGCTGCAAGCTCGGCGGATCTGGCCTACGTGATCTACACCTCGGGCTCGACCGGCCGGCCCAAGGGAGTGGCGGTGCCGCACCGCGCGGTCGTCCGTCTGGTCCTGGGGACGGACTACATCGATCTGACCGATCGGACCGATCTCTCTGATCCGTCGGAGCTGGAAAGCGCCCGGCGGGTGGCGCAGCTCTCGAGCATCTCGTTCGACGCGGCGGCCTTCGAGATCTGGGGCGCGCTGCTCTCCGGCGCGACGCTCGTGGCGGTGCCCCGGGAGACGCTCCTGGCGCCGGTCGATCTGGCGGCTTTTCTGGCGGCGGCGCGGATCGACGTCGTGCTGCTGATCACGGCGCCGTTCAACCAGGTGGCGCAGCAGGCGCCGGAGGTCTTTGCCGGGCTCCGCACCGTGCTGTTCGGCGGCGAGGCGGCCGATCCCGGAGCGGTGCGGAGAGCCCTGGCGGGCGGCGGGCCGGAGCGTCTGCTGCACGTCTACGGACCTTCGGAGAACGCCACCTTGAGCACCTGGTACCCGGTCAATGCCGTTGCCGCGGACGCGGTGACGGTGCCGATCGGGCGGCCGATCGCCAACTCCCGGGCGTACGTGTTGGACGCCGGTTTGCAGCCGGTGATTTTGGGTGCCGTCGGCGAGCTGTACCTGGCCGGAGAGGGGCTGGCGCTCGGCTACTGGCGCAATCCGGAGCGCACCGCGGAACGGTTCGTCGAGAGTCCGGCGCTGCCGGGTGAGCGGCTGTACCGGACCGGGGACCTGGCCCGCCTGCTGCCCGACGGCAACCTCGAGTTCCGCGGCCGTGGCGATCAGCAGGTCAAGCTGCGCGGTTTCCGCGTCGAGCTCGGGGAGATCGAGCTGGCGCTGACGTCGCTGGCGGAGATCGCCGAGGCGGCGGTGGTGTTGCGGGATGACCTTCCCGGGGGCCGGGGCCTGGTGGCCTATGTCGTGGGCCGTGGCGTGGGAGACGGCGGAGCCGATCTGTCCGCGGCGGCGCTGCGCCAGGCGCTCAAGGACAGGCTGCCGGAGTACATGGTGCCGGCGCACTTCGTGACCATCGCGGCCCTGCCGCTGACGTCCAACGGCAAGGTGGACCGCAAACGCCTGCTGGAGAGTGGCACCGGCCTGCTGGCCGGTGGCGCGTCCCGGATCGCGCCGCGCACTGCGGTCGAGGAGCTCGTGGCGGGAATTTTCGCCACCATCCTGGGGATCGACAGGGTGGGAGCGGAGGATGATTTCTTCGCGTTGGGAGGCCATTCGCTGCTGGCCACGCAGGTGGTCTCGCAACTGCGCGCGACGTTCGGCGTGGATCTGCCGCTGCGGGTTCTCTTCGAGCGGCCGACCGTCGCGGATCTCGCCCGCGAGATCGACGAGCTGCGGCGCGGCGCCCCGGCCGCCCAGCCGCCGATCGTGCCGGTGCCGCGGGACGGAGCCGACCTGCCGCTGTCGTTCGCGCAGCAGCGGCTGTGGTTCATCGATCGCTTGGAGGGCGGCTCGCTCTACAACGTGGCGATCGCTCTGCGGGCGAGCGGAGAGCTGTCGATCGCGGTGCTGTCGCGGGTGTTCGCGGAGGTGGTGCGCCGGCATGAGGTGCTGCGGACGGTGTTCCGCGGTGTTGGGGGGAGTGGCAGCCGGGTGCGCCAGGTGATCCTGCCGCCGGACGCCCTTTCGGTGCCGTTGGTGGACCTGTCCGGAGTCGCGGTGCCGGAGCGGGATGCGGCGGTGGCGAGCGGGCTCGCCGCGGAGGCGGAGCGGCCGTTCGACCTGGAGCACGGCCCGCTGCTGCGGGTACGGGTGTGGCGGCTCGCCGCGGACGAGCACGCGGTGCTCGTCGCCCTGCATCACATCGCCGGCGACGGCTGGTCGATGGGGGTGCTGGTGCGGGAAGTGGCGGCTCTCTATCGCGCCTTCTCCCAGGGGGAAGCGTCGCCGCTGGCCGAGCTGCCGGTGCAGTACGCGGACTTCGCGGTCTGGCAGCGGAGCTGGCTCTCCGGCGAGGTCCTGGCGCGGGAGCTGGCGTACTGGCGCGAGCATCTGGCCGGGGTCCCTCCGGTGCTCGACCTGCCGGCCGACCGGCCGCGGCCCCTGGTGCAGAGCTTGCGCGGCCGGCTGCTGCCGGTGGCTTTCGATCGGGAGCTGTCGGAGGCGTTGGCGGCGCTCGCGCTGCGCCACCGGGCGACGCTCTTCATGGTGCTCACCGCGGCCTTCCAGAGCCTGCTGGCGCGGACGAGCGGTGCGCCCGAGCTGTGCCTGGGCACGCCGATCGCGGGCCGCACGCGGCATGAGACGGAAGGTCTGATCGGGTTCTTCGTCAACACGCTGGTGCTGCGCGGCGATCTTTCCGGCGATCCATCGTTTGCCGCTCATCTGGCGGCGGTGCGGCGGGAGGCGCTCGACGCGTACGCGCATCAGGACCTGCCGTTCGAAAAGCTGGTCGAGGATCTCGCGCCGGAGCGCAGCCTGGCCCATACCCCCTTGTTCCAGGTCATGTTCGCTCTCCAGAACGCGCCGGTGGAGCCGCTCGACCTGCCGGGAGTGCGGTTTGAGCCGCTCGCTGTGGAGAGCACCGTCGCGCGGTTCGATCTGACACTGTCGTTGGCCGGGACGGCGGCGGGGCTCGCGGGGTCTGTGGAGTATGACGTGGCGCTGTTCGACCGCGTGACGATCGAGCGCCTGATGGGGCGGCTGGAGATCTTGCTGCGCGCTGTCTCGGCGATGTCGGAGCAGCGGATTTCGGAGCTGGCGCTGCTCAGCGCCGCCGAGCGCCAGCAACTGCTCCGGGAGTGGCGGGGGATGGAGGGCGAGGCCCCGGCGCTGAGCGTGCCGGCGCGGTTGGCGCTGCACGCGGTGCGGACACCGTCGGCGGTGGCGCTCGAATGGGGAGGTGCGCGGTTGACCCATGGCGAGCTGGCGCGGCGCGCGGGAGTGGTGGCGCGCCGCCTGCGCGCGGCCGGAGTGGGCGCGGAGACGCGGGTGGGCCTGCTGGTCGAGCGGTCGCTCGATCTGGTGGTGGGCCTGCTGGGGATCTGGCAGGCGGGAGGGGCCGCGGTGCCGCTCGATCCCGGGCAGCCGGCGTCGCGTCTCCAGGCGCTCCTCACGGACGCCTTGCCGGCCGGTGCCTCGGCCGTGGTGTCGCAGCGCGGGCTGCGGGAGCTCCAGGAGACGCTGCGGCTGGGAGCGCTGCCGGTGATCTGGGTGGAGGACGAAGAGGGGACCGGTCAGGATGCCCCTCTGTTTGCGCCCGCCGCCTCGGATCTGGCCTACCTGCTCTACACGTCGGGCAGCACGGGCCAGCCGAAGGGCGTCCTGGTGGAGCACGGCAGCCTGGCGCACACCCTGGCGACGGCGCTGGAGCTGTTCGGCTTGACGGCCGGGGAGCGGATGCCGGTTCTGGCGCCGGCGACGTTCGACGCGTTCCTCCTCGAGCTGTTGCTGCCGCTTCTGTGCGGCGGCACGGCGGTGCTGATCGAGAACCGGCCGGTGCTGGACATGAAGCTCCTGCTGGCGGAGCTCGAACGATCGACGCTGCTGTTCGCGGTCCCTTCGGTGCTGCGCCGCCTGACGGCGGAGGTTGTGGAACGCGGCTCCCGGTTCCCGCGTCTGCGCCAGGTATTCACCGGTGCCGAAGCGGTCGGGCGGGATCTCGTGGCGGCGACGCGGCAGGCGTTTCCCGGCGCGCGGCTCACGGTGCTCTACGGCCCCACGGAAGCGGCGATCTTCGCGACCTGGGAGGAGCCGGAGGAGGGATCGAACAACGGGATCGGCCGGCCGTTGCCGGGCGTGGCGTTGGAGGTGCGGGACGCCGCGGGCTCGCTGGCTCCCACCGGCTCGGCCGGGGAGCTGTGGCTGGGCGGGACGGGATTGGCGCGCGGTTACCTCAACCGTCCCGAGCTGACGGCGGAGCGTTTCGTGCCCTCTCCGTCGGGCCGGGGAGCGCGGCTCTACCGCACCGGGGACCGGGTCCGCTTCCATGCCACCGGCCGCCTGGAGTTCCTGGGACGGATCGATCAGCAGGTCAAGGTGCGGGGTTTCCGCATCGAGCCCGGCGAGGTGGAGACGGCGCTCCTGGGCTGTCCGGGGGTGGCGGCTGCGGCGGTGCTGGTGCAGCGGCACGGCACAGGTGACGAGCGTCTGGTCGCCTATGTCTCGGGTCTCGTGGGGGAGGCGGGTTTGCAGGGCTCGGAGCTGCGCCGCTTCGCCGAGTCGCGGCTCCCTTCCTACATGGTGCCGAGCCGCTTCGTCTGCCTGGATCGGCTGCCCCTGACGCTGCACGGCAAGGTGGACCGGCGGGCCTTGTCCGAACTGGCGATCCGGCGGGCGGCGGAGGAGCCCGGCGCTGTGCAGGCGCCCGCGGCTGGCCTGGAGAGCCTGGTTGCCGCGGTGTTCCAGGAGGTGCTCGGGGTCGCCAAGGTCGGGCTCGGCGACAACTTCTTCGACCTGGGCGGGCACTCGCTGCTGCTGGCCGAGGTGCAGAGCCGGCTCTCCAGGCAACTGGGCGAGGAGGTGCCGCTGCTGGAGATCTACCGCAACCCGAACGTCGGCGCCCTCGCCCGCGCGCTCGCCGAGCGGCGGCAGCCCGGACTGGCGGCGGTGCCGTCCCTGGAAGTAGGCACGCCGAGGGTGGAGCCGGCGGGGCGGGCGGTCGCGATCATCGGCATGGCCGGGCGTTTCCCCGGGGCGGCCGACCTCGCGGTCTTCTGGCGCAACCTGCGCGACGGGGTCGAGTCGATCTCGTTCTTCACCGCCGCCGAGCTCGACCGCGCCGGGGTCGACCGCGGGCTGCTGCGGAACCCTCGCTATGTCCCCGCCGGGGGAGTGCTGGCGGACGCGGATCTCTTCGACGCCGGCTTTTTCGACATCGGGCCGCGCGAGGCGCAGGTCATGGACCCGCAGCAGAGGGTGCTGCTGGAGTGCGCCGCCGAGGCGCTGGAGAGCGCCGGGTACGGCGCGGGCAGCCCGGCGGCGGCGGCGGTGCGCATCGGCGTCTTCGCTGGCGGCAACACCAGCAGCTACGCGCTCACCAACCTGGTCGGCCACCCGGATCTCGACGGCCTGGAGATGTCGCTCGGCAACGACAAGGACTTCCTCGCCACCCGCCTGTCCTACAAGCTCGACCTCAAGGGGCCGGCGCTGACCGTGCAGACCGCCTGCTCGACCTCGCTGGTGGCGGTGCACCTGGCGGTGCGGAGCCTGCTCGACGGCGAGTGCGACCTGGCGTTGGCGGGCGGAGTGAGCGTCTCGGCGGCGCAGATCGAGGGCTACGTCTACCAGGAGGGGGGTGTCGCCTCGCCGGACGGTCACAACCGGGCGTTCGACGCGCGCGCCCGGGGGACGGTCAACGGCAACGGCGCCGGGGTGGTGGTGCTCAAGCCGCTGGCCCGCGCGCTGGCGGACGGCGACCCGATCCGCGCCGTCGTCCTCGGCTCGGCGCTCAACAACGACGGGGCCGGCAAGGTGGGATTCACGGCGCCCTCGGAGGAGGGGCAGGCGAAGGTCATCGTCGCCGCGCAGGCGGCGGCGGGGGTGTCGCCGGAGAGCGTCGGCTACGTCGAGGCGCACGGCAGCGCCACGCCGATCGGCGATCCGATCGAGATCGCGGCGTTGACGCGGGCCTTCCGGTCCGGCACGGCGCGGCAGGGGTTCTGCGCCGTCGGCTCGGTGAAGACCAACATCGGCCACAACGGCTCGGCGGCCGGCGTCGCCGGCCTGCTGAAAACCGTGTTGGCCTTGCAGCACGGCCAGATCCCGGCGAGCCTGCACTACGAGAGCCCCAACCCGCGGATCGACTTCGCGGCGAGCCCGTTCTATGTCAACCGCGAGCTGGCGGAGTGGCCGCCGGGCGAGGGACCGCGGCGGGCGGGAGTCAGCTCCTTCGGCCTGGGCGGCACCAACGTTCATGTCGTCGTCGAGGAGGCGCCGGCGCGGCAGGAGGAGGCGGCGCCGTCCCGTCCGTGGCAGCCGCTGGTGCTGTCGGCGCGCACCGCGGCGGCGCTGGAGGCGGTGACCGACCGCCTGGTGGCGCACCTCGCGGCGCACCCGGAAGCGGAGCTGGCGGATGTGGCCGCGACGCTCGCCACCGGCCGCAAGGGGCACGCCTGGCGGCGGGCGGTGGTCTGCCGCGACACCCTGGACGCGCGGGAGGTGCTCGCGACGCGCGACCCGCGGCGGCTGCTCGCGGGAACGGTGGATGGCGCGAGCCGGCCGGTGGCGTTTCTCTTCTCGGGGCTGGGCGAGCAGTACCCGGCGATGGCGGCCGGGCTCTACCGCGACGAGCCGGCCTTCCGTGAACGGTTGGACCGCTATGCCGCGGTGCTCGCGCCGCTCCTCGGGTTTGATCCGCTGGAAGTGCTCTTGGCGGGAGCGGACCACGAGAAGGCGGAAACAACCGGTCCCGACCTGCGGCGGATGCTCGGGCGGACGAGTGCCGGGACGGGCGCGGCGGCGGAGCGGCTGGCGCGCACGGCGGTGTCGCAGCCGGTGCTCTTCGCGGTCGAGCTGGCGCTCGCCGGCCTCTGGCGCGAATGGGGCATCGAGCCCCAGGCGATGCTCGGCTACAGCCTGGGCGAATACGTGGCGGCCTGCGTCGCCGGGGTGTTTTCCGCCGAGGACGCGTTGCGCCTGGTGGCGGAGCGGGCGCGGCGGATCGACGCTCTGCCGGCGGGGGCCATGCTCGCCGTTCCGCTCGGGCCGGAGGAGCTGCGGCCGCTGCTGGCCGGCGAGGTGTGGGTGGCGGCGGTGAACGGACCGCGGCTCACCGTCGTCTCGGGCACGCCGCAGGCGATCGCGGATCTCGCGGAGCGGCTCGGTGTTCAGGGGGATGAGGCGATCGCCAGCCGGCCACTCGCCACGACGCACGCCTTCCACTGTCCGCTGCTCGAACCGGTGGCGGCGGAGCTGGCGGAGCTGCTGCGCGGGGTGCCGCTCGCGGCGCCGCGCATCCCATACCTGTCGAACCTGACCGGGACCTGGATCACCGCGGCCCAGGCGACCGATCCGGACTACTGGGCGGAGCAGATGTGCCGGCCGGTGCAGTTTGCCGCCGGGGTGGCCGCGCTGTGGCGGGAGCCGGGGCGGGTGCTGCTGGAGATCGGGCCGGGAGCGAGCCTGTCGTCTCTCGCCCTGCAGCAGCCGGCCGCCCTGCAACAACCGGCCGGGGATGCGGCGGCCGATCCGGTGGCGGTCTCGTCGCTGCCGGGCGCCTACGAGCGGCAGCCGGACCGCGCCCACCTCCTGGGCACCGCGGCGAAGCTCTGGCTCTCCGGGGTGCGGCTCGACTGGCGGGCGGTGTGGGGCCGGGAACGGCGGCGGCGCCTGCCTCTCCCGAGCTATCCCTTCGAGCGGCAGCGTTATTGGATCGATCGGATCGAGCGGATCGAGCGGACGGATCGGACTGAGCGGACTGATCGAATCCAGGACACCGAGCCGCGGCTCTACCTTCCTGCCTGGCGGCGGACGCCGTCTCTTCCGGTGCCGGTCGACGTCGAGCTGCGGGGAGAGGGCGCGCCGTGGCTGGTGCTCGTGGAGGAGTCCGGCCTCGGCCAGCGCATCGCGGCGCGGCTGCGGCAGGCGGGAGCCCGGGTGGTGGAGGTGACGGCCGGCGGCGGCTTCGCGGTCCTCGCTCCGGATGCGTTCCGCGTCGATCCGCGCGAGCCGCGCGACTACGATCTGCTGGTCGCGGCTCTCGGCCGGGAGGGGCGGCCGGTGCCGGGGCGGATCGTCCATCTGTGGGGCGTCGAGACGGGCGGCACGAAGCTGGGGGCGTACGGCCTGCTCGGGCTGGCGCAGGCGCTCGGCCGCGCGGCTCAGGCGGCGGCCCCGGCCCAAGTCGTCGCTGTGCTGGTGGCCGCCGACGGTCTCCTCTCGTTCCAGGCGTCCACCCGGCGCCGTCCGGAGCTGGCGCCGCTCGGCGCGCTCTGCCGCGCCTTGCCCCGCGAGCTGCCGGGGGTCGCCTGCCGCGCGGTCGATATCGAGCTGCCGGGTGGATCGGGAGCGGCCGTCGAGCGGCGGCGAGAGCGGCTGGCCGGAGCCCTGCTGGCTGAAATCGCCGCGATGCAGCCGGCGCCAGAGACCGCCTGGGGAGGAGGCATCGCGCTGCGCGGCGGCGAGCGCTGGATGGAAGCCTTCGAGCCGGTGCCGAAAGACCTCGCGTCGCCGCCGCCGTCCGGCGGGAATGGAGCCGTGCTGCTCCTGGGGCGGCGTGCCGGTTTCCTGGCGGCGGCGGCCGTGGCGCTCGGCCGCGCCGGGGTGCGGGCGGTCTGGAGCGAGAGCGAGGCCGGGGCGGCGCCTCTCGCCGGGGTGATCGTTGGCGAGGAGGCGCTCCTGGAAGAGCTGCCCGCGCTGCCGCTGGCGCGGACCGATCTCGCCATCTGGGACGCGTGGGACGCGGCGCTCGCGGGGGTGGCGGATCGCTTCGCGGCGCTCGGGCGGCGGCTTGCGGGCCGGGAGCCGGGGTTCTGCCTCCTCGCCTCGTCCTTTGCGCCGCTCGCGCCGGAGCCGGGGGAGGCGCTGCGCGCCGCAGCGGGCAGTCTGGCCGATGCCCTGGCCGAGGAGGCCGGCTGGTCAGGGCCGGCTTCCCCGTGGGGCCGGGTCGTTTGGGACAACCTGGTGGCGGAGCCGGCCGGAATGGTGGCCGCGGTGCTCGCCCAGTTGGTCGCGGGAGCGGAAGTGGGACGGCTCGTGGTGTCGCGCGGCGAGGTGGACGCCCGGCTTGCCCCAGCACCCGAGGAGCTGCCCGCCGCGCCATCCCTGCTTCCGGCCGGTGGTTTCCCGGGGACGCTCCACGCCCGGCCGAACCTCAAGAACCCCTATGTCGCTCCGGAGAGCGAGATCGAGCGGCAGCTCGCCACGATCTGGCAAGAGCTTCTGGGCATCGACCGGATCGGCGTCCACGACAGCTTCTTCGACCTCGGCGGCGACTCGCTCCAGGCGGTGCAGGTGATCGCCCGGGTGCGCGGCACCTGGGGCGTCGAGATCGGTCTGGGGGCGCTCTTCGAGACCCCGACGCCCGGGGCGCTCGCCGCCACGGTGCAGGCTCTGCGGCCGGCCGGTGGGACGACGGCCGGCGTGCCCGCGATCGTGCCGGTGCCGCGGCAGGAGGGGGCCGAGCTGCCGCTGTCCTTCGCGCAGCAGCGGCTGTGGTTCATCGATCAGTTGGAAGGTGGCTCTCTCTACAACGTGCCGCTCGCGCTGCGGGTGGAAGGCGAGCTGTCGGTCCCTGGGCTGTCGCGGGTGCTGAGCGAGGTGGTGCGCCGGCACGAGGCTGTGCGGACGGTGTTTCCCGGCGCGGGAGGCCGGGCGCGGCAGGTGATTCTGCCGCCGGCCGGTTGCGCGGTTCCGCTGGTGGACCTGACCGGCCTTCCCCCGGCGTGGCGGCAGCCGGTGGCGGAGGGTCTGGTCACCGAAGAGGCGCGCCGACCGTTCGATCTGGCGCGGGGACCGCTGTTGCGGGCCGGGCTCTGGCGGCTGGGCGAGACGGAGCACGTGCTGCTGCTCGTCATCCATCACATCGTCAGCGACGGCTGGTCGATGAGCGTGCTGGTGCGGGAGATGACGGCTCTCTATCCGGCGCTGGCTACCGCGGGGCAGCCGTCGCCGCTGTCCGAGCTCCCGGTGCAGTACGCGGACTATGCCGCCTGGCAGCGGAGCTGGCTCTCCGGGGAGGTGCTGGAGGGGGAGCTCGCCTGGTGGCGCGAGCATCTCGCCGGGGCGCCGCCGCTCCTCGAGCTGCCCACCGACCGGCCGCGCCTTTCGGTGCAGGGCCGGAGCGGTGGAATGCTGCCCCTGGCGTTCGACCCGGAGCTGTCCGCGGCGCTGTCGCGACTCGCGCAGCAGCAGGCGGCAACGCTCTTCATGGTGCTCCTGGCGGCTTTCCAGAGTCTCCTCGGCCGGCTCGCCGGCGCGCTGGAGGTGTGCGTGGGGGCGCCGATCGCGGGCCGCACACAGCGCGAGACGGAGGATCTGATCGGATTTTTCGTCAATACGCTGGTGATGCGCGGCGATCTGTCGGGCGATCCGACATTCGCCGAGCACCTGGCCCAGGCGCGGCGGGAAGCGCTCGCGGCCTATGCCCATCAGGAGCTGCCCTTCGAGAAGCTGGTCGGTGAGCTCGCGCCGGAGCGCAGCCGGAGCGCCACGCCGCTCTTCCAAGTGTTCCTGGCACTGCAGAACGTGCCTCTGGGGACGGTGGAGTTGCCGGGGGTGAAGCTCGTGCCGCTCGTCCTCGAGAGCGGCGTGACCCGGTTCGATCTGGAGGTGTCGTTCTGGGAGACGGCCCCGGGACTGACCGGCGTCGTGCATTACGACGCGAGCCTGTTCGACCGGACGACGATCGTCCGGCTCTCGGCCCAGCTCGAATCGGTGTTGCGGTCCGCGGTGGCGAGCCCGGAGCGGCGGCTCTCGGAGCTGGCGCTGCTCACCGCTCCAGAGCGCCAGCAGATGCTGGTGGAATGGCGCGGCGTCGCCGGAGCAGCGCCCGGGCTGCTCGTTCCGCAGCGGCTGGCCGGGCAGATGGCGCGGACACCGCAGGCGGTGGCGGTGGCCTGGGGGCAGCAGCGGCTGAGCTATGGCGAGCTCGACCGGCGGGTGGAACGGCTGGCGCACCGTCTGCGCGCTCTCGGGGTGAGGCCGGAGACGCGCGTCGGGCTCCTGGTCGGGCGGTCGCTCGATCTGGTGGTGGGCCTGCTGGCGATCTGGCGGGCGGGAGGCGCCGCGGTGCCGCTCGATCCCGGCCAGCCACGGGCGCGGCTGGCGCTGCTGGTGGCGGACGCCCTGGCGGGGATGTCGGGGACGTTGGGGAGGGCGGCCCTGGTGACGCAGCACGGGCTCGTGGACATGCTGGCGGAGCTGCCGCTCGACGGGGTGCCGGTGGCGTGGGTGGATGCGGAGACGGAGCCCGCTCCGAGCGCTTCGACAGCTCCGATCGCTCCGATCGGGGCGCGGGATCTGGCCTACCTCATCTACACCTCGGGCACCACGGGCCAGCCGAAAGCCGTGATAGTGGAGCACGGGAGCCTGGCCCACACCCTCGCCGCGGTCCAGGAGCTGTTCGGATTCACCGCCATGGACCGCATGCCGGTGCTCGCCTCCGCGTCGTTCGACATCTTCCTTTTCGAGCTTTTGGCGCCGCTTCTCGCCGGTGGGACGGCGGTGCTGTTCGATCTGCAACCGACGCTCGACCTGGCGCTGCTGGCCGAGGAGCTGCGCAGCTCGACGCTGCTGCACGCGGTGCCGGCGGTGATGCGGCAGCTCACCGCGAGGGTGTTGTCGCAGGGAGTGGGCTGTCCGCGGCTGCGGCAGATCTTCGTCGGCGGCGACGCGGTGGGCGCGGAGCTTCTGGAGTCGATGCGGCGCGCGTTTCCGCGGTCGCGGCTGACGGTGCTCTACGGTCCGACGGAAGGCACGATCCTGGCATCGTCTGAAGACGGGGAGGCGCGGTCGAGCAACGGGCTCGGCCGGCCGCTGCCGGGGGTGACGATGACGGTGCGCGATGGCCAGGGCTCGGCGGTGCCGATCGGCGTGGCCGGCGAGCTGTGGCTGGGCGGGCCGGGGGTGGCGCGCGGCTATCTCGGCCGGCCGGAGCTGACCGCGGAACGCTTCGTGCCGGATACCTGGGAGGGGGGGGGAGCTGGCCACCGGCTGTACCGGACCGGCGACCGCGTGCGCTTTGCCGCCGCGGGCCGCCTGGAGTTTCTCGGCCGGGTGGACCAGCAGGTCAAGGTGCGGGGTTTCCGGATCGAGCCGGGCGAGGTGGAGGCGGCGCTTCTCGGCTACCCGGGAGTCCGCGAGGCGGTGGTCCTGGCGAAGCGCCTCGGAGAGGACGGCGAGGACGAGCGGCTGGTGGCCTATGTGGCCGCGGAAGCCTCGGTCGCGAGCCTGGAGCTGCGCCGCTTCGTCGAAGCGCGGTTGCCGGCGCAGATGGTGCCGGGCCTCTTCGTCCGCCTGGAGGCTCTGCCGCTGACCCGGCACGGCAAGGTGGACCGGCGCGCCCTCCTGGGTCTGGCCGGCGAGGAGGCAGGAGCATCAGGCTCAGGAGCGATGTCCGGAGCGCCGGAGACTCCGCTCGAAGAGCTGGTGGCCGGCCTGTTTGCCGAGGTGCTGCACGTCGAGCGGGTGGGGCCGCGGGATGACTTCTTCGAGCTCGGCGGGCATTCGCTCCTGGCGACCCAGCTCGCCTCGCGCCTGCGCGAGGTGTTGGGAGTGGAGCTGCCGCTGCGGACGCTCTTCGAGCATTCGACCGTCGCCGGTCTGGCCCTGGAGGCCGCCAAGGCAGCGAGCCTGGGTGGCAGCGCGCCGCCGCTGGTCCCGGTCGATCGCGCAGCGGATCTGCCGCTTTCCTTTGCGCAGCGGCGTCTGTGGTTCATCGACCAGTTGGAAGGCGGCTCCTTCTACAACGTGCCGGTCGCATTGCGGATGAGCGGCGGGCTGGACGTCGCGGTGCTGTCGCGGGTGCTGGCGGAGGTGGTGCGCCGGCATGAGGTCCTGCGGACGGTGTTTTCCGAGATGGGGGGCCGGGCGCGCCAGGTGATCCTGCCGCCGGCCGGCTGGGCTCTTCCCCTGGTAGACCTGACCCACCTCCCGGCGGCGCTGCGGGAGCCGGTGGCGGTCGGCTGGCTGGAGGCGGAAGCACACCGCCCGTTCGATCTGGCACGGGGGCCACTCTGGCGGGCGAGACTCTGGCGTCTCGGCGCGAGGGAGCACGTGCTGCTCCTCGCCATGCACCACATCGTGAGCGACGGCTGGTCGATGGGAGTGTTGGTGCGGGAGGTGACGGCCCTCTACACGGCGTTTGCCCTCGGCCGGCCGTCGCCGCTCGCCGAGCTCCCGGTGCAATACGCGGATTTCGCGGTGTGGCAGCAGAGCTGGTTCTCGGGAGAGGTGCTGGCGCGGGAGCTGGAGCACTGGCGCCGCCGTCTGGCTGGCGCACCGCCGGTCCTGGAGCTGCCGGGCGACCGTCCGCGTCCCCCGGTGCGGAGCTTCGGCGGCGCCGTCCGCGTCCGCCATCTCTCACCGGTCCTGACGCAGAAAATCCTTTCTTTCGCGCGGCGAGAGAACGCGACGCTCTTCATGGTCCTCGCCGCCGGCTTCCAGGGCTGGCTGGCGCGGATCGGCGGCCAGACCGATTTCACCCTCGGCACGCCGATCGCCGGCCGCAACCGTCTGGAGACGGAGGGTCTGATCGGGTTCTTCATCAATACCCTCGTGCTGCGCGCCGATCTTTCCGGCGACCCGTGCTCCAGCGAGATCCTGGGCCGGGTGCGCCGCGACACGCTGGAGGCGTATCAGCACCAGGACCTGCCGTTCGAGAAGCTGGTCGAGGAGCTCGATCCGGAGCGCAGCCTGAGCCGCTCGCCGCTGTTCCAGGTGATGCTGGTGCTGCAGAACAACGCGCCGGAGCGGCTGGAGATGCCGGGCGTCGAGCTGCAACATCTGGCGATGCCCACGGTGACGACGGATTTCGACCTCACGCTGGTACTGCATGAGAGCGAGCAGGGGCTCGAGGCGGCGCTCGACTACAACACGGATCTTTTCGACCGCACGACCGCGGCGCGGTTCCTGTCGCAATTCGAGCGGCTCCTCGCGGCGGCGGCCGAAGCGCCGGAGACGCGGCTGTCGCAGTTGCCTCTGCTCGGGGCCGGGGAACGCTTCCAGGTGCTGGCCGAGTGGAATGACACTGATCCGGCCGGCGCGAAAGCCCCCGGGGCTCTTCTGCTGCATGAGCTTTTCCTCGCGCAGGCCGCGCTCACGCCCGACCGGGTGGCGGTGTCCTCGGGCGCAGAGCATCTAAGCTATGGCGAGCTGGCAGAACGGGCCACCGCCCTGGCGCGCGAGCTGGCGGCCCTGGGTGCCCGGGCCGAGGTCCCGGTGGCGATCCTGCTCGACCGCGGGGTCGAGCGCATCGTGGCCCTGCTCGGCGTGCTCATCGCGGGTGCTCCTTACCTGCCGCTCGATCCGGCGCTGCCGCAGGAACGCCTGGGCGAGCTGCTGGCCGGCTCCGGGGCCTCGGTCGTAATTACCCGAGAGACTATCCGAGAGATGACCCGCGAGCTGCTGCCGCGGCTGTCCCAGCCGGGCCGGACCGTGCCGGGAGATTCCGCGCCGAGCCAGGCCGCCTATGTGCTCTATACGTCGGGCTCGACGGGCCGCCCCAAGGGAGTGGTCGTCGAGCATCGCGCCGCCGCCTGGTACGCCCGCTGCGCCGTCGCCAATTTCGCTCTGACCGCGGCGGATTGCGCGCTTCAGTTTGCGTCGCTCAGCTTCGACGTCAGCATCGAGGAGATCTTCCCGATCCTGGCGGTCGGCGGCCGGTTGGTGATCTTCCCGGGCTCCGAGGTGCCGGCGGCCGACCAGTTCCTGGCCGTCTGCCGGGCCGAGGGGGTGACGGTCCTGACCCTCGCGACCGCCTACTGGCACGAGCTGGTGATCGAGATCGCGGCGCGGCCCGAAGCGCTGCCGCGCGCCTTGCGCCTGGTCTCGATCGGCGGTGAGAAGGCGAGGCCGGATCGCGTCGCCGCCTGGCAGCGGCTCGCCCCCGGCAGCGCCGTGTACAACGGATACGGTCCCACCGAGACCACGGTGATCGCGACGCTCTACCGTCTGGGCGGCGGTGAGCCGTGGGATGCGGCGGCCGACCTGCCGCTGGGGCGTCCCCTGCGCGGCGCCTGCACCTACATCCTGGATCGCCAGCTCGAGCCGCTGCCGCCGGGGGCGGCGGGCGAGCTGATGATCGGCGGCGCCGGTCTGGCGCGCGGTTATCTCGGCGAGCCGGCGATGACGGCGGAGCGTTTCGTGCCGGACCCGTTTGGCGTTGCCGGGGGACGGCTGTACCGAACCGGTGACCTGGCGCGCCAGCGGCCGGACGGAGCGTTCGAGTTCCTGGGGCGGATCGATCACCAGGTGAAGCTGCGCGGCTTCCGCATCGAGCCGGGGGAGATCGAGCAGGCTCTCGCGAGCCATGCGGAGGTGGCGGAAGCGGTGGTGGTGCTGCGCGAAGGTCTGCCGGGCGGGCGCGGCCTGGTGGCCTACGTGGTGCG
This sequence comes from Thermoanaerobaculia bacterium, assembly GCA_036264355.1. GTDB lineage: Bacteria > Acidobacteriota > Thermoanaerobaculia > Multivoradales > UBA5704 > UBA5704. The sequence goes on along the minus strand of DATARD010000287.1, from coordinate 17,883 downwards.
GAAGCCCGGCGCCGATCCCTCGTCAGCGTCCGCGGCAACGCTGCGGGATGGGCTCAAGAGCAAGCTCCCCGCCTACATGGTGCCGGCTCACGTGGTGCTCCTGGAGGCGCTGCCGCTGACGCCCGGCGGCAAGCTGGACCGCCGCTGGCTGGCGGAGCACGGACCGCTGCCCGAGATGTCGACGGGAAGAGCGGCGCGGGTGGTCACCCCGACGGAAGAGCTGCTGGCCGGTCTCTTCGCCGAGATCCTCGGGATCGCCGGCGTGGGAGGGGACGCCGACTTTTTCGAGCTGGGCGGCCATTCCCTGCTCGCCACGCGGCTCATGTCGCAGGTGCGGGCGGCCTTCGGGATCGAGCTGCCGCTGCGGGCGGTCTTCGAGCACCCGACGGTCGCGGGCCTGGCGCGGGAGATCGAGACGACGGCCCGGTCGGGCGCGGCGGTCGAGCGGGCCGAGCGGGTGCCGCGGACCGCCGAGCTGCCGCTGTCCTTTGCCCAGGAGCGGCTGTGGTTCCTGCAGCAGCTCGATCCCGGATCGGCGGCCTACAACATGCCGCTGGAGCTCGAGCTCAACGGCGCTCTCAGCGCCACCGCCCTGGCCGCGGCGTTGACCGGGGTGCTGCGCCGGCACGAGTCGCTGCGCACCACCTTCGTGCCGGTCGACGGGGCGCTCCGCCAGCGGATCGCGCCGCCGGTTGCCGGCACGGCTCTGGTCGCGCTGCCGCTGGTCGATCTCTCTGCCCTCCCCGAGGCGGTGCGCCGGGCGGCGGCGGAGGGCCTCGCGCGGTGGCACGCGGGCCAGGGGTTCGATCTGGAGCGCGGTCCGCTCTGCGTGTGGCTCCTGGTGCGGCTGGCCGGAGAGCGGCACCGGTTCCTGCTCAACCTCCATCACACCATCGCGGACGGCTGGTCGATCGAGGTGCTCGCCCGCGAGCTGGGGGAGCTGTATGCCGCGGCTATGGAAGAGCGGCCCGGCCGGTTGCCGGAGCTGCCGATCCAATACGCCGACTTCGCGCACTGGCAGCGCCGCTGGCTGGTGGCCAAGCAGGAGGAGGAGCTCGATTACTGGGAATCCCGGCTGGGTGGGGAGGCCGCAGCCGCCGAGCTGCCCACCGACCGGCCGCGCCCCGCCGTGCAGACCTTCCGCGGCGGACGGCGCCAACGGATGCTGTCCGCGGAGCTGACGGCGCGGCTCAAGAGCTTCGGCCGGGCGGAGAGCGTCACTCTCTTCATGACTCTGCTCGCGGCGATGCAGGCGCTGCTGGCGCGGCACAGCGGCGAGGACGACGTGGCGGTGGGCGTGCCGGTGGCCGGCCGCCAATGGGCGGAGACGGAAGGGCTGATCGGGTGCTTCCTCAACACCCTCGTGCTGCGCACCGACACCTCGGGGCAGCCGAGCTTCCGCGCGCTGGCGGCCCGGGTGCGCACGGTGACGCTCGACGCCTATTCGCACCAGAACGTGCCGTTCGAGGCCGTCCTCGGCCGCCTGGGCGTGCGCCGGGATCTGTCGCGAGCCCCCCTGTTCCAGGTGCTGTTCAACCTGCTGAACCTGCCGGCGACGGAGCTGTCGCTCCCGGGTCTCGAGCTGCGGGCGCTGATGCCGGCCGAGCTGCCGTCGAAGCTCGACATGACGTTCTATGTCTCCGAGGGCGATGGGGGCATCGGGATCAACCTGGTCTACAACGCCGACCTCTTCGACGAGGCGCGCATGGGCGAGGTGCTGGCGCAGCTCGACGTGCTGCTCCAGCAGGCGGTCGAGCGGCCGGACGAACCGGTGGCGCGCCTCTCCCTGGTCACCGGCGAGGCGCGCTCGGTGCTGCCCGATCCGGGAGCGGACCTTGCGGAGCCGGCCTTCGTCACCGTGGCGCGCCTCTTTCAGCAGCGTGAGGAGGAGCAGCCGGACCAGGCGGCCCTGTGCTTCGGGGAAGAGACCTGGACCTACTCCCGGTTGGGGAGCCGGGCGCGGGAGATCGCCCGCGCCATCCGGGCGTCCGGCGGGGGACCGTCTGTAGCCGTGGCGGTCTGCGGGCCGCGCTGCCCCGAGCTGATCGCGAGCCTGCTCGGCGTCTTCCTGTCGGGTGGGATTCTCCTGACCCTCGACCGCAAGCTTCCCGCGGCGCGGCTGCGCCTCATGGTGGAGATGGCGAAGCCGGGTTGCCTGGTCTACGTCGGCGAGCCCCGTCCCGAGGATGGCTGGCTGTGGGAGCTGGAATCGCTTTCCATCGCCCCGATCGTCCCGACCGCCCCGATCGTCCCGATCATTCCGATCGATGGGCCGGTGCCCGATGCCGGGGCCCTGGCCGACCCCCGGCCCGACGATCCGGCGTACATCTTCTTCACCTCCGGAACGACCGGCCGGCCGAAGGCGGTCCTCGGGCGGCAGAAGGGGCTGAGCCACTTCCTCACCTGGCAGCGCGCAGCCTTCGGAATCGGCCCCGGCGACCGTGCCGCGCAACTGACCGGCCTCTCTTTCGACGTCGTGCTGCGGGACATCTTCCTGCCCCTGACGAGCGGTGCGACGCTCGTCGTGCCGGACGCGGAGGAGATGAGCCCGGAGCGCATCCTCTCCTGGCTCGCGGAGCGCGCGATCAGCGTGCTTCACACGGTCCCGTCGCTGGCCGGCGCCTGGCTGGGAGGGACGGCGCCGCGGCTCGGCGCGGACGCGTTGCGGTGGACCTTCTTTGCCGGCGAGCCGCTCCTGGGCCAGGTCGTCGAGCGCTGGCGGGCGGTCTTCCCGCGGACCGGCGTCGTCAACCTCTACGGTCCGACGGAGACCACCCTGGCGAAGTGCTTCTACACCGTGCCCGATCCGCCCGCCCTGCGCATCCAGCCCGTCGGCGCGCCGCTGCCGCAGACGCAGGCGCTGGTGCTGGGGAGCGGAGGAAGCGTTTTGTGCGGCGTCGGCGAGGTCGGCGAGATCGTGCTGCGGACCCCCTTCCGCAGCCTCGGCTATCTCGACAACCCCGAGGAGACCCGGGCCCGCTTCCGGCCCAACCCGTTCCGTCGGGAGAGTGGCGAGGACCTCCTCTACTTCACGGGCGACCGCGGCCGGTACCGGCTCGACGGCAGCCTGGAGATCCTCGGCCGTCTCGACGCGCAGGTGAAGGTCCGGGGGGTGCGGATCGAGCCGGCCGAGATCCAGATGTGCCTGGGCCGGCACGCGGCGGTGGCGGCGAGCGCCGTGGTCTTGCGCGAGGCGCACCCTGGAGATCCGGCAGACCACCTCCTGGTCGCCTATGTGGTACCCCGGCCGGGCGCCGTGCTCGATCCCGAAGCCCTGCGCCGGCACCTCCGTCTGGAGCTGCCCGAGGTCATGATCCCCGCGGCGTTCGTGGCCCTGGACGCGCTGCCGCTGACGCCGAACGGCAAGCTCGACGCCCGGGCTCTGCCGGCACCGGCGGTGTCGAGCGGAGAGCAACGCGCTCTCCACACCCCGGTCGAGGAGATCACCGCCGGCCTCTGGGCCGAGCTGCTCGGGCTGGCGCAGGTCGGTCCGGACGACAACTTCTTCGAGCTCGGCGGCCACTCGCTGACCGGCGCCCGGTTGATCTCGCGCCTGCGCCAGGCGCTGGAGGTCGATCTTCCCCTGCGCGCCCTGTTCGAGACGCCGACGGTGGCGGGGCTGGCCGCGGAGATCGAACGTCTTCGCCACGGCGGCGGCGGCGCGGAGCTGCCGACCATTGCCTCCTTCCGTCACGAGCGCAGCGCGCCGCCGCCGCTGTCGTTCGCGCAGGAGCGCTACTGGGCGGGGCGGCATCTCGAAGCGCGCTCGGTGGCCTCGACCATTCCGATGTTGATGCACCTCGAAGGTCCGCTCGACCGCGCCTGCCTGCGGCGGGCGCTCGCGGCGGTCGTCGAACGCCACGAGCTGCTGCGGACGAGCTTCCGGGAAGGTCCGCAGGGGCCGATCCAGGTCATCCATCCCGCGCTGCCGGTGGCGCTCCCCGAAGTCGATCTCGGGCGGCTGGGGGCTGCCGAGCAGATGGCGGAGGTGCGGGAGCACAGCATCCTCGACGGGCGGCTGCATTTCGATTACGAGCATCCACCGCTGTTCCGTCCGACGCTCTTCCGCTGCGCGGACGAGGAGCACGTCCTGCTCTTCACGATCCATCACGTGGCGTCGGACTGGTGGTCGGGCACGCTGCTGGTGCGCGAGGTTTCGGCGCTCTATCTCGCCTTCCACACCGGCCAGCCGTCTCCCTTGCCGCCGCTCGCCGCGCAGTTCCAGGACTTCGCGCGCTGGCAGCGCCGCCTCTCCGCCGAGGAGGCGCAGGCGAGCCAGGTGACCTTCTGGCGCGAGCATCTGCGCGGAGCCGTACCGGTCGATCTCAGGGATCCCGGCCAGCCGCTCTCCCGCGAGCGGACGTTCGCCGCCGGGACGGAGGAGATGTGGGTGCCGGAAGAGCTCGAAAGGCAGCTCGAAGCGCTGTCCGCGCAGGAAGGCGTGACCCTGTTCATGACGCTGCTGGCCGCCTTCCAGGCGCTGCTGCATGCCGAGACCGGACAGGACGACCTCGTCGTTCCGTGCAGCTTCGCCAACCGCAACCAGCTCGAGACGGAGTCGCTGATCGGCAACCTGGCCACCGGATTGCCGCTACGCACGCGGCTTGCCGGCGTACGCACCTTCCGCGAGCTGTTGCAGCGGGTGCGCGAGGTGACCCTGCTGGCCCACGATCACCCGGACATCTTCTGGGAGCCGGTGGTGGAAGGCATGAGCTTCCTCGAAGCGGGAGACCGCGGAGGGCTCACCACGTTCCGCATCCTGTTCCAGCTCGTCAAGGTGCCGCCCGCGGCGGCGGTCGATGCCGATCTCCGCATCACCCAGTTGAACGTCGACACCGGCAAGATGCGCCTGGACCTGAGCCTTTTCATCTCCCAGGCGGACCGGCTCGCCGGACGTTTCCGCTACAACCGCGACGTGCTCGACGAAGCACGGGTGAGCGGTCTGCGCGACCGCTTCCTGCGGATTCTCGCCGCCGTCGCCGCCGATCCGGAGCACCCGCTGGACGAGCTGCCGGCGGCGGCTCCGGAGCCGCAGGAACGGGACCTGGAGATGCTCGTGAAGGAGGCGCGATGAAACCGATGAAACGGGTGGCCCTGGTGACCGGCGCCGGCCGCGGGGTCGGTTTCGAGATCTGCCGCCAGCTCGGCGCCGCGGGCTACACCGTCGTGCTCACCGCGCGCGATCCCGAGCGCGGCGCCGCGGCGGTGCGCGAGCTGGTCCGCCAAGGGCTCGACGTGCGTTTCCAGGCGCTCGACGTCACCCAGCCCGCCGCGGTGCGCCAGGTCGCCGCCGGGGTGGAGAGCGAGCACGGACGGCTCGACGCGCTGATCAACAACGCCGCCATTGCCATCGACTCCACGGCCTGCCTGGAGACCCTGGACCTGGAGGTGATGCGCCGGACGCTCGACACCAACCTCTTCGGCGCGCTCTCGTGCTGCCAGGCGTTCCTGCCGCTGATGCGCGCCGCGGGCTACGGTCGCATCGTCAACGTGTCGAGCGGCCGCGGCTCGTTCTCGAAGCTGGCGGCGGGCGGCCCCGGCTACCGCATCTCGAAAACCGCGCTCAACGCCTTGACCGTCATCCTCGCCGACGAGGTCAAGGAGAGCAACATCCTGGTCAACGCCATGACCACCGGCTGGGTCCGCACCCGGATGGGGGGCCTGCTCAAGGCGCCGCGCTCGGTGGCGGAGGGAGCGGAGACCGCGGTCTGGCTGGCGATGCTGCCCGACGACGGCCCGCGCGGCAAATTCTTCAAGGACCGCGAGGAGTTCCCATGGTAGCGGGCGCCCCGGGGAGCGGGATGCGCGAGGTGCCGTTCGACAGCGGCGCCTGGGAGATCCACGCCCGCGAAAGCCGGGTCGAGGTGCACCTGGGCCGCCGCAGTCTCTACCTCAAGGGAGGCATCGCCACCGTCGCAGGCCAGAGCTTCGTCGACGGCGCGCTGGCGGTGGACGTCGCGTTCAGCGGCGAGCGCGGCTTCATGGGCGCGATCTGGCGGGTGGCCGACACTGGTAATTACGAGGAGCTCTATCTGCGGCCACACCAGTCGGGAAACCCCGATGCCACCCAGTACACGCCGGTGTTCAACGGCGTCTCGGGCTGGCAGCTCTACCATGGCGAGCGCTATGGGGTGCCCGCCGTGCACCGTCCCAATGCCTGGGTGCGCCTCGAAATCGTCTTTGCCGGCCCGCGGGCGGAGGTCTATCTGGGCGGTGCCGAAACTCCGCTGCTGGTGGTCGACGAGCTCAAGCGCGGCGTCGCGCCGGGCGGGGTCGGGGTCAGCGCCCTCGATTTCGCGCCCGCGCACTTTGCGAATTTCTCCTTCACGGCCGCGCCGGTGCCGCTGCGCAGCCGGCCCGCACAGGCCGCTGCGTCCGCCGCGCCGGACGCCCCCGCGGGCGTCGTCCGCGGGTGGTGGGTGTCCGACGCCTTCCGCGAGAGCCGGCTGGGAGAGACGCTCGAGCTCGCCCCCGATGATCTCGCGGCGCGCACCTGGAGCCGTCTCGAGGCCGAGCCGGCGGGGCTCGCCAACCTCGCCAAGGTGCAGGGGATCGTGCTGGGCAGGAACACCGTCCTGGCGCGCACGGTGGTGGTCGCCGAGCGCGACGGCGTGCGGCGGCTCGACTTCGGCTTCAGCGACCGGGTGCGGGTGTTTCTCAACCGCCGCCTGCTGTACCGGGGCGACGACGCCCAGGCGTCCCGCGACTATCGCTTCCTCGGCAGCATCGGCTACTTCGATGCGCTGTACCTGCCGCTGGTCCGGGGCGAGAACGAGCTCGTGCTGGCGGTCTCGGAAGACAACCGCGGCGGCTGGGGCGTGCAGGCCAGATTCGTGGATCCCGAGGGGATCGCTTTCAAGGATTGATCAGGATTGAACAGCAACTGTAGAACGCTTCAGAGGAAAGGAAACGATCATGCTCGAGATCATTCAGGACCAGCCGCCGGCGCCGCCCGGCGAAACCCCGGTGGCGCAGGAGCCGGCGGAGCCGGAGCTGTCGCGCAAGGGGGTCATCATCAATTATCCGCAGTTCCGCTTCTGGAACAAGGACGCGGTGGCGGAAGGGCTGCGGCCGCAGCCGCTGAATCTTTACGTCCACATGCCGTACTGCATCCAGCGCTGTGCGTATTGCTATTTCAAGACCACCACCTTGAAGGAAAACCGGCTGGCGGACATCGACCTCTACGTGCGCTCGGTGTGCGCCGAGCTGGCCCTGGGATCGCGCACCTTCGGCCTCAAGCAGCGGCCGGTCGAGACGATCTACTTCGGCGGCGGCACGCCGACGCTGATGTCGGAGGACAGCATCGATCGGCTGTTCGCCGCCATCCACGGGAATTACACGCTCGCCGATCCGCAGATCACCTTCGAGGGCGAGCCGGTGACTCTCACCGAGCGCAAGGCGGCGCTCCTCGCGCGGCACAAGGTCAACCGCATCAGCCTCGGCATCCAGTCGTTCAAGGAAGAGATCGTCTTCCAGACCGGCCGCCGCGACACCGAGGAGCAGGCGTTCCACGCCATCGAGCTCGCCAAGAGCACCGGAGCGGAGGTGAACGTCGACCTCATCAGCGGCCTGGCCGGCGAGACGCCTGAAACCTGGGCCTACTCGGTGCGGCGGGCGATCGAAGCCGACGTGCACAACATCACGATCTACAAGCTCGAGCTCTACGCCAATACGCCGTACTACTCGGCGGACAAGCACAACGAGATCGCGCTGCCCAGCGAGGAGCAGGAGCTCGCGTTCATCGAATACGCGATCGCCGAGCTCAAGCGTCACAACTACCACGCCGTCAACGCCTTCACCTTCACCAAGGGCGGCGGTCACGATCAGCTCAACACGCGCAAACGGTGGCAGGGCTACGACAGCTATGCGTGCGGCGTGTCGGCCTACGGCTCGCTCGGCTCCTGGCAGTACCAGAACACCAACGACATCCAGGGGTACACCGAATCGATCGAGCGCGGCGAGCTGCCGGCCTTCCGGGCCTACAACTGCACCAGCTTCGATCTCATGGTGCGCGACGCGGTGATGGGCATCAAGCTGGTGACGCTCGATCACCTGCGCTTCCGCGACAAGCACGGCCTCGACCTGCTGCACGCCTGCGCCGGCGAGCTGTCGCGCCTGGCCAAAGAAGGTTTCGTCACCGTGGACGAGCAGAATATTCGTTTGACCGACCGTGGCATCGTCTACGGCGACTATGTGAGCCGGATGCTCGAAGGCGGATTGAAGAAGATCGCCGGCAGCCGCTCCGGCAGCCGCACGCGGGTGCGTTTCTAAAAGGATTGTTTATGACATCGGATCAAGTGCTCGAGGGAATCAAGCGCATCATTGCCGACGATCTGGAGCTCAACGTCGACTATCAGGATCTCACGCCGACGGTGCCGCTGTTCGAGGACGGGCTCGCCCTCGACTCGGTGGTGCTGGTCGAGCTGATCAGCTTCATCGAGAAGCGATTCGACATCGTGCTGCCGGACGATCTGCTGACCGTCGATACGTTCAAGGATTTGCAGTCGGTGGCGCAGGTGGTCAGCGCGCGGCTCGCCATGGCTCCGGCGGCCCCGGCGGAGAGAGGCTGAGCGCCGGCCCACCCGGCCGGAGGGGCACCATGCGCAAGCCCGACTTCTTCATCGTGGGCGCGCCGCGTTGCGGTACGACCTCGATGTACGCCTATCTGCGCCAGCACCCGCAGATTCACGTTTCGGTGCACAAGGAGCCCCACTTCTTCGGCAGCGACCTGACGCCGCTGCCCGGCGCGGTCCGCGACGAGGCGCTCTATCTCAGCCTCTTCGCCGGCGCCGGCGACCGGCCGCGCGCCGGCGAGAGCTCGGTGCACTACCTGTCGTCGCGGCGCGCGCCGTTCGAGATCCGCGATTACGCGCCGGCGGCGCGCATCATCGTCCTGCTGCGCGAGCCGCTGGCCATGGCGCACTCCCTCTACTCGCTCTACACCCGCACCAGCAACGAGGACCTGGCCACCTTCGAGGAGGCGCTCGCCGCGGAGCCGGAGCGCCGCGCGGGGCGCCGCCTGCCGGCCGGCGTCTACTTTCCGGAAGGGTTGCAGTACACCGCGGAGGCGCTCCATGCCGAAAAGGTCGAGCGTTGGCTGGAGGTCTTCGGCCGCGAGCAGGTGCTGTGCCTCCTGTTCGACGACTTCGTGCGCGACACCGCCGCCGTCTACCGGAAGACGCTCGAATTTCTCGGCGTCGACGCAAGCTTCACCGCCGAGCTCGATCCGCGGCGGGCGGGTGAGCTGGCGCGCGTCCAGGCGATCCGCCAACTGCGCCAGGTGCCGCCGGAGGTGAGGCGGCGCATGCAGTTCGATCAGATGAAAGTGCACCAGGGGCCGGCCCGGCCGGCGCCCGGCGCGGCGCTCGCCGCGGAGCTGCGCGAGCGTTTCTCCGGCGACGTGGCGCGGCTCGGTGAGCTGCTCGGCCGCGATCTCTCCGCCTGGACGCGCGGCGAGCCACTCCCTCCGGTACCGCCGGTCGCCGCCCCTGCCGGCGGCAGGCTCAGCGAGGTCCTCGGCTGCGTGCGGATGCTCCGCCAGATCCCCGCCGCGCTGCGCGAACGCCAGGACCGGGTGGAGACCCTGGAGCGCAAGTTCGCGCGCTGGCAGCGGCTGCGGCTTCCCGAGCTGCCGCTCGAGCAGCGCGCCTACGATCCGGAGTGGGCCGCCTGGTTCGCGGGCGAAGCGGAGCGGATCGCCGCCGCGCTCGCGCCGCGCGCGGCGCGCATCGAGCACTTCGGCAGCACGGCGGTCCCCGGGCTGGGGTCGAAGAACATCATCGACATCGCCGTCGGCGTCGCCGGCGCTGATGCAGGTGGCGAAGAGGCGGCAGAGATCGAAGCCGCGCTCGCGGCGGCCGGCTACGCGAGCTTCGGCAACAGCCCGATCGATCCGGTGACGCGTTGGCTCTGGCGGGTCGAGGACGACCGCGCCTTCGTCATCCATCTGTGCGACCGCGGGCGCCCCTGGCTCGACGAGCAGGCGGACCTGCGGGACTACCTCCGTGCCTGCCCGGAGGAACGCGAGCGCTATGCGGCGCTCAAGCGTCAGCTCGCTGCCGAAAGTGGCGCGAGCTTCCTCGGCTACAGCGTCGGCAAGATGGCGCTTTCGCTCGAGCTCGTCGCTCGCGCCCTGGAGTGGCGGGCGAGCCCTACTGGGAGACGTACATGATTCCAATCACCCGAACGAGCGCATCCACCCGCAACCTGGTCGAGTACTGGAACGAGGCGCGCCTGCGCGTTTCGGCCGCGAAATCTTCCTCCGTCCGTCCGGCCCCGGGGATCGTGCCCTGGCGGACGGCGCTCGAAGACGTCCTCAAGGTAGGGTACGGCATCCAGACCCAGCCCCGTTTCCTCTCCGGCGCCTGGCAGGAGGTCCGCTGGCGGACCACGCCCTCGGCCGGAGCGCTCTATCCGTTCGAGGTGATCGCGACCGTCGTCGGCGAGGGGAGCTACCGCTGGGATGTCGAGAAGGGGCGCCTCATCCCCTACGACGCGCCGGTGTTGCTGCGCGAGCACCTGGCCGACGCCGGTTTCGTCACCCGCCCCAGACATCGGGTGGAAGCGCTGCTCACCTTGGTGGCCCGTCCCTTCCAGAGCATGAAGAAGTACTTCCTGCGTGGCTATACCTACTGTCATCTCGACGTGGGGCATACCGCCACCAACCTGGCTCTCTACACCGCCGCCCTGGGCCACGACCCGATCGTCCACCTGCGGTTCTCACGCCAGCTCCTGGTCGACCACCTGAAGCTCGACGGCCTGTGCCGCGAGCCGCTCGCGGTGCTCTCCTTCGCCACCACGGAGGCGGCCGTCGATGCGTCGCCGGACGCCGCGCCGGGCGCCGAGGCGCAGTCTCGCGCGGTCGGTCTGGAGCTGCCCGGCGAGCGGGAGATCAGCAACTGGGAGACGCTCCAGGGCCTTCTCTCCTTCGATTTCGAGCTGCAGCCGCCGCACCCTCCCGCGGGCGCGTCGCTCCTGCGGCGCGTGGAGCTCGCCCCTGACGCGTTCGTGCCGCTGCCGGATGCCCGTCCGCCGCTCTCGGCCGCGGGAGCGTGGCGTTCGGCGATCCTCGGCCGGCGCTCGGCCAAGGGGTTCCGCGCCGAGCCCGTGACCCTGGATCAGATCGGCGATCTGCTGGGCGCGCTGCGCGGCGAAGGGCTGACGGCGGACTGCTCCCTGGAGGGCGCCATGCAGTTGGGCGTGCGGGTCGTGGCCCGCAACGTCGAGGGGCTTGCCGGCGTCTTCTCCTATGTTCCGGCCGGCCATGCGCTGCACCGGATCGACGACCAGGCCGGCGATCCGCGGCCGGCCTGCATGCAGCAGGGCCTCGCCGGCAATGCCGCGGCCCTGCTGATCTTCCATGCGCCGGTCTGCGGTCTCTTCGAACAGTCCGGGTACTCGGCCTTCGCCGAGATGCACTTCCGTGCCGCGGAGGCCGGCCAGCGTCTCCACCTGGCGGCGACGCGGCTCGACAGTGCCCTGGGAATCACCTGCATCGGCGGTTTCGACGGCGAGGAGTGCGCCGCCCTGGCCCGGCTCGAACCCGGCGAAGAGGCCGTCTACGTGATCCTCATCGGGATCAGCGACGATTCGGTGTTCAAGTACGACCGGCTGAACGTGGCGTTCAGCCATGGCCACACCACCACCCTGGAAGACTGATGCACGACCGTCCTTTTCTCGATCACCCCGCCCTCGCGCGGCTCTTCACGCCGGCGCACCGGGAGCTGCGCGAGCGCGCCCGGCGTTGCTTCGACCCCGCTCAGCTCCCCGCGTGGGTGAACGGCCCCGGCGGCTATCTCACCAAGGCGCAGTGGCAGGAGCTCGGCCGCCTCGGTTTCGTGGGCGTCTCGCTGCCGCGCGAGCTCGGCGGCCAGGGTCTCGGCCTCCTCGGCGCGCTGATCCTCTCCGAGGCGGCGGCGCAACTGGGCGACCTCGGCATCTCCCTCGGCCTGCACTGCCAGACCGAGATCACCGGCCAGTGGCTGGCCACCGCCCACGGCGAGGAGGTGCGCAGCCGCTACCTCCCCGCGATGATCGCCGGCCGGCTGATCGGCTGCGCCTGCGACACCGAGCCCGCCCATGCCGCCGACCACGGCATGGAGTCGACCGCGGTGCGCGACGGCGGCGAGCTGGTGGTCAACGCCCGCAAGATGTATGTCGTCAACGGCGCCAACGCCGATCTCTGCTTCGTGACCCTCAAGCTCGACGGTGAGATGTCGACCGTGCTGGTGGAGAAGGACCGCCCCGGCGTCCGCGTGCTCGAGGTGTTCGACAAGCTCGGCACCCGCGCGATCGATTCGGCGGCGATCGACTTCGCGGACGTGCGGGTGCCGGCCGCCAACCTGGCGACCAAGCGCGGGGTGCGGCAGCTCATGCACTGGAACAAGGTGATGACGGCGGCCCGCTTTCTCATGTGCGCGGACGCCTGCTTCCTGCACTCCTTCCTGCTCGCCCGCATCCTGGACTACGGCGGCACGCGGATCGTCGAGGGGCGCCCGCTGGCGAGCTGGCCGCTCCACCGCCATGCCCTCGCCCGCGCCGCCGCCGACCAGGAGCTGATGCGGGCCGGCCTGCTCGACGCCTTCGACCAGCTCGAAAGCCAGAAGAACGCCGTCGCCGAGGTCGCCGCGCTCAAATGGCTGTGCGTCGACCGCACCTCCCGGCTCGCCGCCCGCTGCGCCGAGATGCAGGGCGGCGCCGGCTACATGTGGACGAGCGACTTCCTGCGCGCGCAGGCGCAGATCTTGGGCCTCAAGATGGCCGGGGGGAGCCTGACGACGATGCTGGCGATCGCCGGCCAGGCGCTCGCCTACCGCGAAGAGCTGGAGGCGCTGTGAGCGAAACCGCAGCCAGGGGGCTCATCCGCCAGGAGATGTCCGCCTGCCTCGACCGCCATGCCGCGCGGACGGCGGTGGTGGGCGGCGGCGAGGTCCTCTCCTATGCCGATCTCGGCCGCCGCGTCCGCGCGGCCGCGGACCTGCTGCGCCAGGCGCTCCCCGCCGCCGGGCATCTCGGGTTCTGCCTCGCCAACCGCGCCGAGCTGGTGATCCTCTACGTCGGAGCCCTGGAGGCCGGCTGCCTGCCGCTCCTGCTCGACGCCAGCTTCAACACCGGCGAGATCGCGGCGATCCGCGGCGACTGCGCGCTCGACGCGCTGGTGGTCGAAAGGGCGAAGGCCGAGGCGCTCGACATCCCGGGCAAGGGCGAGCCGCTGCCGTTCGCCGAGGGCGTCGTCGTCCTGCCGCTCGCCCGCGCCGCCGCGCCGCCCTTCACCCCGCGGCCGGACACCGAAGTCTGCCGCTTCACCTCCGGCACCACGGGGCGCCCGAAGTGCCTGGAGTTCAGCGGCCACGCCGTCGTTTCGGCGGCGCGCAACTGGGTCGCCGGGACCGGCATGAGCGCGGACGACCGCACGCTCTGCCTGGCCGCGCTCTCGAACGGCCTGGCGTTCAACACCTCGCTGCTCTCGACCTTCATTGCCGGCGGCGCGCTCCACTTTCTCAAGGGAGCGCCGCTGACCCGCCCGGTGGCGCGCCGCATCGAGGAGGACGGCATCACCCGTCTGGTCGCCTTTCCCACCCTCTACCGGAACTTCATCGCGCCCGGCGGGCCGGACCGCTCGGCCCTGGCGAGCCTGCGCTATGCGATCTCCGCCGGCGCGCCGCTGTGGGCCGACGTCCGCGACGAGTTCCGCGCTCGCTACGGCCTCGACATCTCGGACTACTACGGCATCGCCGAGACCGGCCCCTGCACCTTCGAACGGCACGCCGGCTATCACACCGGCCTGGGCGAGCCGCTGCCGGGCGCCGAGATCCGCATCGTTCCGGGCGACGAGGACGCCCCCGGCACCGGCGAGGTGCTGGTGCGCACCGCCTCGATGGCGAGCGGCTATCTCAACCATCCGGGGCTGTTCGAGCAGCGGGTGGACGCCGAAGGGTTCTATCATTCCGGCGACCGCGGGCGGCTCGCCGACGGGCGGCTGCACCTGGTGGGCCGCACCACCGACCACATCAACGTCGCGGGGCGGAAGATCGACCCCACGGAGATCGTCGACCTCGTCTCCGCGCTCGCCGGCGTCGAGGACGCCGTCGCCTTCCCCGACGAGGACCTGAACCGCGAGGCGCTGGTGCACCTCGCCGTGGTCGCTCCGGGGGGCGAGGTCACGCGGGCCGATCTGGCCGAGGCCTGCCGCGCCCGGCTCGCGCCGTGGAAGGTGCCGGGGCGCATCAGCTTCGTCCCGGAGATCCCGCGCAACGGCATCGGCAAGCCACGGATCGCCTGGCTTCGCGAACAGCTCCACGAGCAGGTCAAAACGCAAGAGAAAGGACCACAGGGATGAATGACGAAGCACGGACCGCGATGAAGAAGCGGGTCCAGAGACTGGTCTACATGGCCGCGGGTGGCAAGATCCAGGAGACCGAGCTGGGACGCTGGGACACCGACCTGCGCACCATCGGGCTCGACTCGCTCGGCTACCTGAATCTGCTCGAAGGGCTCGAACGGACCTTCGGCGTTGCGATCGATCTCGACCAGGAGGAGGACCACAGCTTCCTCCACACGATCGACAACATCGTGCGCTATATCGATCAGAAAGGCGCCGCGGCGTGACCGAGACCATGACCGAGACCGCGATCCAGGCCTCGATCCAGACGGATTGGGCCGCGCTGGAGCACCGTCTCGGCGTGCTCCCGCTGATCGCGGCGTTCTTCGAGCCGGGAGCGCTCGCCGACCTGGTGGCGGGCCGGAAGCTTGGCGCGCTCGGTCTCTTCACCCCCGCGCCGGAGCCCGGCTGGGGCGCTGTGGCGCTCGCCGGAGAACGCTCCGGCACCGTCCCGAACAGTGCCCTCCTGCGCGGCGACGTCCGTTTGCCCGCGGCCACCGCCGACGGCGCGCTCGTGCTGGTGAAGCTGGACGGAGAGCACCGCCTGGCCTGGCTGGATCATCGGGCTCCGGGTGTCGAGCTTCGCGGTGATGCGGCCCCGTTCTGGCTCCACGCTGACGGCGCGCAGGTCGGTCTCGAGCTTCTCTCCCGCCCGGTGACGCTCGATCCCGGCGGCGCGTTCGCCCGCTGCCTGGAGACCTATGCCGCCGGCTGGGCCGCCGCAGCCGTGGGCTGTGCCCGCGACGGCGTCCGGGAGCTGCGCCGCGCCGCCCGGACGGCCGGATTCCAGAGCGCCCAGCAGGTCGCGCTGGGGATCACCGAAGTGGAGATCGAAGCCGATCTGGCCGCCGCCGCCCTGCGGCGCGCCGGTGAAGGAGATCAAGAAGGCGCCGGCGCCCTCCTGCTCGCCGTCGCGGCGGCGCGCGCGTTGAGCGGTGTCGCCGCCAGGACGACCGAGCTGCGCGACGCCTGGGGACTGCGGATCGACGGTCCGCTCGCCAACGGCGCCGCGACGACGCTGACCGCCTACCTCGGCGGCACGCTGCTGCTCGAACGCGAGCTTTCCCGTGCCCTCGGTATCGGAGAATCCGGGAGATGAAGGTGGCGCTGGTCGGCTACGGCAAGATGGGCCGGGTGGTCGAGGAGATCGCTCCGGCCCTGGGAGTGGAAGTGGTCGACCGCTTCACCCGCGACCGGCCGCTCTCCGGAAACGATACGACGAAGAAGGCGCTCTCCGGCGTGGAAGCCCTGATCGACTTCTCCGTGCCCGACGCCGTGGTCGCTACGGCGCGCGCGGCGGCGGCGCTGTCGCTCCCACTGGCCATCGGCACCACCGGCTGGCAGAGCCGGCGCGACGAGGTCCGCGAGATCGTCGAATCGTCCGGCATCGGCGCCGTCCACGCGGCCAACTTCTCGCTCGGCGTCAACGTCCTCTACCGCCTCGCCGAGCTGGCCTCCCGGCTCCTCGCTCCGGTCGACGGCTACGACCCCTACATCCACGACTGGCACCACCGCTTCAAGCTCGACAGCCCTTCCGGCACCGCCCTGGAGCTGCGCCGCCGGATGGCGCGCTCCTACGGCGAGCGCGAGGTGCCGATCTCCTGCCAGCGTGCCGGCTATGTCCCTTCGGTGCACCAGGTCGGCTTCGATTCGGCGGCCGACACCATCCACCTCGAGCACCGGGCGCGCAACCGCAACGGGCTCGCCGATGGAGCGCTGCGCGCCGCGCGCTGGATCGTTGGCCGCCAAGGCTTCCACGAGTTCGACGAAGTGCTCGACGACCTTCTCCCCAAGGAGCTTGCGTCATGATCCGCGGTCTCCAGGCGCTTTCCGGACCCGCGCTCGTCGAGTGGCTCGCCACCGCGGCCGGGATTCGCGACCGGCTCCTGACCGACGGCCGCCACACCGTTTCATACGCCGGCACTGCCGCCCTTCTCGAAGAGCTCGACCGCCGTTTCGCGCGCCGCGGCGTCACCCGCCGGCACCCGGTGGCGCTCGAATGCTCGCAGACCGTCGCCGGAGCGCTGGCGCTCCTCTACGTGCTGAGCCGCGAGCACGACGTGGTGCTCCTCCCCGAGCTCGGCGAGTCGGCGAAAGAGGTCGGCACACCGCGGTTCATCCCCAGCTTCTGCGCGCACGTGATCACGGCGTCGGCGGCCCGGGCTCGCGAGTCCGACTCGCCGCTGGACGGCATTGCGGTCGAAGAGAATGCAGGGTTCGTCGAGGAGCCGGTGATCGCCGATTTCCAAGGTCCGGATCTTTACCTGCGCACCTCGGGCAGCACGGGGTCTCCCAAGCTCACCCGCATGTCGCACCAGAAGTGGCTGAACAACGCCCAGGCCTGCGTCGACCGCTGGCAGATCACCCCCGACGACCGGCTGAGTGTGCCGGTGCCGATCTTCCACAGCTACGGCTTCGGCGCCGCCTTCCTCCCCGGCCTCCTCGCCGGCTCGTCCATGGACGTCGGATCGGGCGGCAACATCCTCCGCTATCTCGAACGCGAGGAGAGCTTCGTGCCCAACGTCGGGTTCCTCACCCCGGCGCTGTGCGACACGTTCCTCAGCCTGCGCAAGACGCCCCGCCCCTACCGTCTGGTGGTGACCGCCGGCGACAAGGTCAAACGGGAGACCATGGCCGGCTTCGAGCCGCGCTTCGGGCCGCTGCTCAACCTCTACGGCAGCGCCGAAATGGGAGCGGTGTCCGCCGCCTCGCCGCTCGATCCCCCGGAGCAGCGCCTGGGGACCGCCGGCTACCCGCTCGCCGGTATCGAGCTGCGCGTCGAAGAGGCGGGAGACGGCATCGAGGCCGCCGCGGGCGAGGAGATCGGCCGTCTGGGCTGCCGGCAGCCGAACGGCACCGGCGGCTATCTGATCCAGGACGAGCTGATCCAGGAAAAAAGCTGGCGGTTCGCGCCGCGCGCCGACGACGAATGGTTCGAGACCGGCGACCTGGCGCGCCTCCGCGCCGACGGTTACGTCGAGATCCTCGGCCGGTCCGGGCTGAGCGTCAAACGGGACGGTCTGCTGGTGGTCTTCGCCGATGTCGAGACCGCCGTGGAGAAGGTCGAAGGGGTGCGGCGCGCCGTCGTCGTCGCCGCCGGAGAGAGCCGCCGCGGCACTCGGCTGGTGGCGGTCTGCCTGCTGGACCCCGAGCGCACCGACCTCGTCCCCGACGCCGTCCGGCGGCGCTGTTTCGATCTACTGCCGCGCTACGCGGTCCCCGACGCCGTGGTCTTCCGCGACACCCTGCCGCTCCTGCCGAGCGGCAAAATCGATCGCCGCGCCCTCCGCGACCTCGTCGCCGGTTGATTCCGGCTCCCTATTCTCGCCGCGCGAAGCGGGACCGGTCGACGACGAGGCGCTGATGAGTGCCCGTGCTGATGATGCCGGCGGGCGCCTCGATCTCGATCTCAAAGCTGAGCAGCCGGCGCTGCGTGATCTTCGCCAGAACAATCCGGATCCGGATCTCCTCCCCGGTCCACGCCGTGCCGACGTGGGTGACGT
>DATARD010000179.1:0-12554 GCA_036264355.1 Thermoanaerobaculia bacterium | reverse complement strand
GTGGTGGTGCCGTACTGGGTCAGCCGCTCTCCGGAGGCGTTGCACAAGCTGCTGTCGGGAGAGGGTGTGACGGTGCTCAACCAGACGCCGTCGGCGTTCCAGGAGCTGGTGCGCAGTGAGGAGGATCTCGGGCGGGTGGACTCGGAGGGCAAGCTGCGTCTGGTGATCTTCGGTGGCGAGGCGCTGAATCCGGCGATGCTGCGCCCCTGGTTCGATCGCCATGGCGCCGACAGGCCGCGGCTGGTGAACATGTATGGCATCACCGAGACCACGGTGCACGTGACGTACCGGCCGGTGTCACCGACCGACGTGGGGAGCGGGGGGAGTCCCATCGGCGTGCCGATTGCGGATCTTAAAGTGCACCTGGTGGATCGTTGGCAGCAGCTGGTGCCGTTGGGGGTTGCCGGGGAGATGCTGGTCGGGGGTGCGGGCGTCGCCGTGGGCTATCTGGGTCGCCCGGTTTTGACGGCCGAGCGCTTTGTGCCCGACCCCTTCGCGGCGGCTCCCGGTCTGCGTCTGTACCGCTCCGGCGACCTGGCGCGCCGCCGGCCGGATGGCGAGCTGGAGTACCTGGGACGGATCGATCAACAGGTGAAGATTCGCGGCTTCCGCATCGAGCTCGGCGAAATCGAGCAGGCTCTCCGGCTCCATCCCGGGGTTCAGGACGCTGTGGCCATGGCGCGGGAGGTGGCTGGCGGCGGCAGGCGTCTCGTGGCGTACTTCGTACCGTCGCCGGAGGCTCCCCTGCTCACGCCGGAGGAATTGCGAAGCCTGCTGCTCGACAAGCTGCCGGAGTACATGGTGCCGGCGGCTTTCGTGAAGCTGCAGTCGCTGCCGCTTTCCCCCAACGGCAAACTGGACAGGCACGCTTTGCCCGCTCCCGGCCTGGTGCGACCCGAGGAGGATCTCGCCGAGCCGCGGACCACCGCCGAGCGCATCCTGGTGCAGATCTGGTCCGAGGTTCTCGGCACACCTCAGGTCGGCATCCATGACAACTTCTTCGCCCTGGGTGGAGACTCGATCCTCAGCCTGCTCATCGTTTCGCGAGCGGGGCGGGCCGGCTTACAGCTTGCGCCCCGGCAACTTTTCCAGCATCAGACGATCGCCGAGTTGGCGACGGTCACCGGCGCGGCCGGCGAGGCTCAGGCGGAGCAGGGGGAGGTCGCCGGCGAGGCTCCGCTCACCCCCATCCAGCACTTCTTCCTCGACTCGCTGCCCTCCGATCCCCACCATTTCAACCAAGCCCTCTTGCTGGAGGTGAGGCAGGCTGTCGATCCTGTCCGCCTGCGGGCCGCGATCGAGGTGTTGCAGCGGCAACACGATGCGTTGCGCCTGCGCTTCGAGCGGCGGGAGAACGGCTGGAGGCAGTTCCACGCCACGAGCCAAGCTCCGGCCCCCTTCACCCTATTCGCCCTCGAGGGATTGCCTCCGGCCATGCGGACGGCGGCTGTCTCAGCGGTCGCCGCGGAGATGCAGACCAGCCTCGATCTGCTGTCCGGGCCGTTGCTGCGCGTCGCCCTTTTCGAACTGGGAGAGGGGAAGACGGGACGGTTTTTCCTGGTCGCGCATCACCTTGTCGTCGACGGCGTGTCGTGGCGCATTCTCCTGGAGGATCTCGAGAGCGCCTACAGCCAGCTCCAGAGTGGCGAGGCCGTCCGCCTGCCGCCCAAGACGACGTCCTTCCGGCAGTGGGCCTGGCGACTCGAGGAGCACGCACGGTCGCGAGCGGTCGAAGAGGAGATGCCGTACTGGCTCGACCGGCGTCGGGCTGCCGTGACAAGGCTGCCGGTCGACCGGCAGCGGGGATTCAATCCGGCGAGCTTGGCACGTATCGTCCAGGTCTCTCTGGACCCCGAGAGGACGCGCGATCTCCTCCGGCGGGTGCCCGAGACCTTCCGTACGCAGGTCAACGACGTGCTCTTGACCGCGCTCGCCCGGGCGCTGTCGGATTGGACCGGCGCGCGGCGGCTGCTGGTCGACCTCGAAGGACACGGCCGCGAGGAGATCGCCGGCGACCTCGATGTCTCACGGACTGTCGGATGGTTCACCACTCTGTTTCCCGTGCTGCTGGAGATCGATCCGGCTGAGACTCCGGTCGAGACGTTGAAATCGGTCAAGGAACAGTTGCGCCTGATCACCGGCGCGGGACTGGGCTATGGGCTGCTGCGCTACCTGAAGGGCCCGGAGGTTGCCGAGCCGTTGCGGGCGCTCCCACAGGCCGAGGTCAGCTTCAACTATCTCGGGCAGGTCGATCACGTGCTGCCGGAGGCGTCACCGTTCGCCCGGGCACAGGAGGCGACCGGCCCCGCGCGCAGCCCGTCGCAGCCCCGCTCCCACCTGCTGGATGTCGACGGGATCGTCGTGGGCGAACGGCTGCAGGTGAACTGGACGTACGGTGAAGGAATCCATGACCGAGCCACCGTCGAGCGGCTCGCCGGGCGGTTCATGGAGGAGCTCCGGACGCTGATCGAGCACTGCCTCTGCCTGGAAGCCGGAGGTTTCACGCCCTCGGACTTTCCGCTGGCGCGGCTCGACCAGGAGACGCTTGACCGGCTGACCTCGGGCCTCTCCGCGATTGAGGACATCTATCCGCTCCTGCCCTTGCAGCACGGGTTGCTGTTCCATTCGCTGCAGGCCCCTGGGTCCGGTGTCTACGTGCAGCAGCTCAGCTGCACTCTGGTGGGAGACTTGGAGGTGGACGCGTTCAAGAATGCGTGGCAGGCGCTGATCGACCGCCATACGGTCCTCCGTACCGGCTTCGCCTCTCAGCACCTGGAAGAGCCTTTGCAGATTGTCTACCATCAGGCACGGATCCCGGTCGAGGAGCAGGACTGGAGCGACCTGCCCGGTGACGATTTCCTGAGTTGGCTCGCGGCATTTCTCCAGGCTGACCGCGAGCGCGGATTCGACCTGTCGAGAGCGCCCTTGATGCGCCTGTCGCTGATTCGCTTAGGGCCTGGGCTCTGTCATCTTGTATGGACCTATCACCACTTGGTGCTGGACGGCTGGTCCATCCCCATCCTGCTTCGGGAGGTGTTCGGGTTCTACGGCGCGATCCTGCGGAAGCGGCAGCTCGATCTGGTTCCGGCTCCTCCTTATCGCGCCTATATCGAGTGGTTCCAGCGTCAGGATGGTGCCCAAACCGAAAGCTTCTGGCGGGGCTTGCTCAAGGGTTTCGTTCCGACACCGCTGGCGAGGTCGGCGACCGGTGAAGCCGGCGAGATCGTCGAACGGTCGCTCCTGCTCACGGCCGAGGAGAGCCAGGCGATCGTGGAGATGGTCCGCAGGTGCCAGTTGACGCTCAACACCCTGGCGCAGGGGGCCTGGTCGCTGGTGCTCTCGCATCTTGGCGAGAGTGACGACGTGGCGTTCGGCACCACGATCTCGGTCCGCCCGCCGGCCTTGGCGGGAGTGGAGGCCATGCTGGGCGTCCTGCTCAATACCCTGCCGGTCCGGGTGAGAATCTCCTCACAGGAGCGCCTGATCGATTGGTTGAGAAGATTGCAAACCCAGCAGTCGGAGATGCGTCAGTACGAGCACGCGCCACTTGCCGAGGTGCAAAGATGGAGCGAGGTGCCGAGAGGAAGCCAGCTTTTCGAAAGTACCCTGACCGTCCAGAACTACCCGGTTGACCAGGCCCTGCGCGAGCAGGACACGGGCCTGGAGATCCGCGACGTGCGGTTCATCGAAAAGGCGACCTATCCGGTGAGTATGGCGTTGATGCCCGCGGCTCGGATACCTCTTCAGATTCGCTACGACAGCCGCCGGTTCGATGCCGCAAGCGGTGAGCGTTTCCTGCAACTCTTCAAGATTCTGCTGTGTGCTTTTGCGGCTCGGGAAGAGGCGCCCATACCGTGGTTTCGTGACGTGTTGGAAGACTACGACAGGCAGCAGCGCACCGCTCAGGAAGAGGAATATCAGGAGGCTCGACGCCAGAAGCTCAAGGTCGTCAGGCGCAGGTCGTTGCAGATGACCGGCGGGGCCGATGCGAAAGGTGAAGGCAAACCGTAGGGTATGCCAGGCCACGGCCCGATCGTGATTGGAGGACGATGCAGATGGAAATGATAGTCGCTGAAGGCTTTCGCTTGTCTCCCCAGCAGGGACGCCTATGGGAACTGCAGAAGGATGGCGAGCAGCCTTACCGCTCGGTCTGCACGGTGCGCCTCGAGGGCCCCCTGGCTCCGCAGCGCTTTCAGGCAGCGGTCGAGCGGGTGGTCGCCCGGCATGAGATCTTGCGCACCACATTCCGCATTCCTCCCGCCATGGCGCTGCCTCTCCAGGTCATTGAGGAGGGGGGGGGCATCGCCTTCCGGCACTACGATCTCAGGGGGTTGGACTCCGTCACAAAAGAAGCCCGGCTCGCCGGCCTGATGTCCGACATGGATCGACTGGCTTTCGATCTCGCGGGAGGGCCGTTGCTACATGTCACGGTGGCCTCTCTATCGCTTTCGGAGCACCGGCTGCTCATCGCGCTGCCGACCCTGTGCGCGGACGTGGCGTCTCTCCGCAATTTGGTGCGGGAGCTGGGAGAGGCGCACCAGGGGCTGGACCAGGAGGACCCGGTGCAATACGCCGACATTGCCGAGGCCCTCAACGAGTTGCTCGAGTCCGAGGAGACCGCGGCTGGACGGGAATATTGGCGGCAATTGCGAATGCCCGAAGCGAGGGCCAAGCTACCCTTCGAGAGCGCTTCCGTGGCAGGGCGCGGACCGTGGCCCGCGAGGATTGTCTCCGGGGTCGAACCGGATCTCTGGGCCAGCGTCAAACTCCTGGCGAGACAGTCGAAGTGCTCTCTGCCCACCGTCCTCCTGAGCGCCTGGGCGGCCCTGCTCGTGCGGCTGACTGGCGAGACCGAGCAGACGATCGCGGTCGGGTATGACGGCCGGACCTACGAAGGTCTCGACAAGGCCTGCGGGCTGTTCGCTCGTGATCTTCCGGTCCGTTGCGAGTTCCAGGCGGATCTGCCCTTCGCGGCGGCGCTCGTCACGGTGGAGCTCGAGAAGTCCGTGGCGGGCCGCTGGCAGGACAGCTTCTCCTGGGGCCTGCTTGCCGCGAGCGAGCGCGCCGCGAAGGCCGTCGACCTGCCATTCGCATTCGACTTCGAGGACGCGGCCACGAGTTTCGCCATTGGCGATCTGATGTTCCACGTCGACCGGCTGACGGGTGTGGCGAGCCGTCCAAAGCTGCGGCTGGTCTGCCGGGTGCAGGACGATGAGGTGGCGATCGAACTGGACTACGACGGCTCCGTGCTCCGGGCCGTGGACGTCCGCCTCGCCGCCGAGCGGTTCCTGATTCTGCTGCGCGATGCGGTAGACCACCCTGAGAAGCCGGTCGGCGAGCTCCGGTTCCTGGCCGTGGGCGAGCGGCACCAGATCGTGCTGGAGCTCAACGACACCGAACGCAATCACCTGGGAGAGGAATGCCTCCACCGCTTGGTCGAAGGCCAGTGCGACCGTACGCCCTGCCTTACCGCCGTTGCTTTCGCGGACCGGACTCTCACCTATGCCGAGCTCGACGCCGACGCCAACCAACTTGCCCGGAAGCTGATCCGAATGGGCGTGGGACCGAATGGCATCGTGGCGATCTGCATGGAGCGTTCGCTGGAGATGGTCGTGTCGCTGCTCGGGGTCCTCAAAGCCGGAGGCGCCTATCTGCCGCTCGACCCGAGCTATCCGGCCGAACGGCTGTCGTCCATCCTCGCGGATGCGATGCCGAGTCTGGTGCTCGGGCAGGAGCGGTTGCGGCATGCCCTGCCTCACGATCGAGTGCCGTTCATCGCGGTCGATATGGAGGCGGAGGCGAACAGGGAGGAATTCTCGCTTCGGCCGACCACCAGCGTCGATGGTGACGACCTCGCCTATGTGATCTATACCTCAGGGTCAACCGGCCATCCCAAAGGAGTAATGGTCTCCCATCGCGCAATCCGCAACCGGTTGCTCTGGATGCGGGACAACCATCCGCTGGCGGCAGGCGATCGCGTTCTGCAGAAGACCCCCCACAGCTTCGACGCCTCGATCTGGGAGTTTTTCTTGCCACTCGTTTGCGGCGCGCGCCTGGTTATGGCTCAGCCGGACGGTCATCAGGACAGCTCGTATCTGGTGCGCGCCGTCATCGAGCACGAGATCACCGTTCTCCAACTCGTCCCTTCCATGCTGCGGGTCGTCGTAGAGGAGCGCGAGCTCGCGGCCTGCGCCTGTCTACGGCGTGTCTTCTGCGGGGGTGAGGCCCTGACCGGAGATCTGATCGATAAGCTTTCTGCGCGGATCGATGCGGAGTTGCACAACCTGTACGGGCCGACCGAGGCTGCCATCGACGTCGCTCATTGGATCTGCCATCCGGAGGATCGGAAGGGTATCGTACCGATCGGTCGTCCGTTGGATAACGTGCGGATTCATCTCCTGGACGGCCGGTTGGAGCCGGCGCCCTTCGGTGTCGCGGGCGAGCTATACATCGGTGGAGTCAACCTGGCGCGGGGTTATCTGGGGCGGCCCGACCTCACCGCAGAGAGGTTCGTTCCGGATCGCTTCGGTCTCCAGTCCGGAGGGCGCCTCTACCGGACGGGCGACCTGGTCCGACGGCGGCCCGATGGCACCTTGGACTTCCTGGGCCGAATCGACCATCAGGTCAAGGTCCGCGGGTTCCGTATTGAGTTGGGAGAGATCGAGGCGATCCTGCGGCGTCACTCGGCGGTGTCGAATGCCGTGGTTACCCTGCGCGAGGACTCGCCGGGCAAACCGCGTCTGGTCGCGTACTACGTGACTTCGGCGGACGCCGAGGTTTCGGCGGCAGAGCTCCGAGACCTAGCGCAGAGAGTGCTGCCCGCCTACATGGTCCCGGGCGTGTTCGTACGGCTCAGGGCACTGCCTGTGCTCCCCAACGGGAAGCTCAACCACCGGGCCCTGCCGCCCCCTGACGAGAACCTGCTCGGAGCCGGTGCGGACAGCGGGGACTTCCAGAGCCTGACCGAACAAGTCTTGGTCACCATCTGGAGCGATTTGCTTGCCATCGACCGGGTGGGAATTCACGATAACTTCTTCGCTCTGGGCGGCCACTCTCTCGCCGCCACCCAGATGGCGGCGAGACTGCGCTCGGTCTTCGGCGCCGAGGTTTCACTGCGCACCTTTTTTGATCGGCCAACGATCGCTGAGCTGGCCGGAGTCATTGAGCAGGCGCGCCTGGCTGGAAGGGGCCTCCTGTCTCCTCCGATCGTGCCGGCGGGCCGGAACCGGGATCTGCCGCTCTCCTTTGCCCAGCAGCGGCTCTGGTTCCTAGACCAGCTCCAGCCGGGAAATCCCGCCTACAACATCAGGCTTGCCAATCGGCTTGTAGGGAAGCTGAGCCCGGGGGTTCTGCGGCAGACCTTGCAAGAGATCGTCCGGCGCCACGAGAGCTTGCGCACCACGATCCAAGGGGTCGGGGGACAGCCGATTCAGGCGATTGCGCCGGACCTGGAGGTGCTGCTGCCCGTAGTGGACCTCCGCGGGATCCCGGAAGCGAAACGCGATGCCCTAACGCACGAGTTGGCGGCGGAGGAGAGCCGTCGGACGTTCGATCTGTCGCAGGGTCCCCTTATCCGGGCGACTCTGCTCCAGACGCTGGGCGAGGAGCACTTGGCGCTGATCACGATGCACCACGTCATCGGTGACGGCTGGTCCACAGGCGTGCTGGTCCGGGAGGTTGCCGAAATCTATCTTGCTTTTTCGCACGGGCTCCCGTCGCCGCTGCCCGAGTTGCCGATCCAATACGCCGATTTCGCCTGCTGGCAGCGCGAGTGGCTGACGGGTGAGATCCTCGAAGCTCAACTGGCCTTCTGGCGAGAGCGGCTGGCGGATCTCCCGGTGCTCCAATTGCCCACCGATCACCCGCGCCCAACGATCCAGAGCGTGCGCGGCGCCGCACACCCGCTCCGGCTCGATCGAGAGCTGACAGAGGGTCTCAAGGCGCTCGGCCGCAGGCAGGGGGCCAGCCTCTTCATG
This sequence comes from Thermoanaerobaculia bacterium, assembly GCA_036264355.1. Classification (GTDB taxonomy): domain Bacteria; phylum Acidobacteriota; class Thermoanaerobaculia; order Multivoradales; family UBA5704; genus UBA5704. The sequence goes on along the minus strand of DATARD010000179.1, from coordinate 4,578 downwards.
ACCCTGCTCGCCGGGTTCAGTGCGCTGCTCTCCCGCCATACGGGGAGCCGCGACCTCGCGGTCGGCTGTCCAGTCGCCAACCGGACCCGTGCCGAGGTCGAAAACCTGATCGGTTTCTTCGCCAACACTCTCGTGCTGCGTACCGATCTGTCCGGTGATCCGCCCTTCCGGGCGCTGTTGAAGCGGGCGTCGGAAGGCGTGCTTGAGGCGTCCGTCTACCAGGATTTACCATTCGAGCGGCTGGTCGATGCTCTACAGGTGGAGCGGGATCTGAGCCAGAACCCGCTGTTCCAGGTGATGTTGGTGGTACAGAACGCGCCAAAGAGGGTGATTGAGATCGCAGGGCTTACCATGAGCTCGCTATTGCTGCAGACCGGCACGGCAAAGTTCGATCTGACCCTCGACTTCACCGAGACGTCGGCCGGGTTGTACGGTGTCCTTGAGTACAACGCCGATCTCTTCGAGCCGGCCACCCTCGAGCGGATGGCAGGGCATCTCGTCACCCTGCTCCAAGGAGCCGCCGCCGAGCCGGATCTCCTGCTTTCGGAGCTGCCGCTGCTGACGGGCGCCGAGGCCAATCAGATGCTGGTGCTCTGGAACGACACTGGTACCGCCTATCCGGACGGGCTACTGCATACTCTGATTGAAGCGCAGGTGGCGCGTTCGCCCAGGGCGGTCGCCCTGGAATTCGCGGGCGAGTGTCTCTCTTATGAGGCGCTCGATCGGCAAGCCAACCAGTTGGCTCATGCACTGCTCGCCCGCGGTGTCCAGGCCGACCAGCCGGTGGCGGTACTGGCCGAGCGCTCGGTGGAGATGGTGGTCGCTCTGCTGGCGATTCTCAAGGCTGGAGGCGCCTACATGCCGCTCGATCCCGACTATCCCCGGGAGCGGCTGGCCTTCATGCTGAACGACGCCCGGCCGCGCGTCCTTCTCACCCAGGACCGGCTGATGGAACTGGTCCCGGAGCAGGCGGCGCAGGTTTTCTGTCTGACTCCGGAGGGCCGCGAGCTGGCAGGCTTTCCGGATCATCCGCCGGCCGTGCCATTGAGCCCCGACAACCTGTCTTACGTCATCTACACCTCGGGATCGACGGGCATTCCCAAAGGTGCCATGGTCCACCACCGGGGAATCGTCAACCGGCTGCTCTGGATGCAGGCCGCCTACGGTCTGACGGAAGAGGACTGCGTCCTCCAGAAGACTCCCTTCACCTTCGACGTCTCGGTCTGGGAGTTCTTCTGGCCGCTCCTCGCTGGGGCGCGCCTGGTCGTGGCCCTGCCCGGGGGGCACCGGGATAGCTCCTATCTGGCCAGGTTGATCGCTGAGCGGGGTGTCACGACCCTGCACTTCGTCCCCTCGATGCTCCAGGTTTTCCTGGATGAGCCACGGATCGCGGATTGCCGGTCGTTGCGCCGCGTCTTCTGTAGTGGCGAGGCCTTGTCGCGCGAGTTGCAGGATCGTTTTTTCTTTCGTCTCGACACAGAGCTGCATAACCTCTATGGGCCGACGGAGGCTTCGGTTGACGTGAGCTTCTGGGTTTGCCGGCCCGCCGCCGACCGGTGGGCGGTGCCGATCGGCCGGCCGATCGCCAACCTGCGTCTCTACATCGTCGATTCCGACACACGTCCGGTCCCCGTAGGAGTCGCGGGCGAGCTGTTGATCGGCGGTATGGGGTTGGGGCGCGGCTATCTGGGCCGTCCCGGGCTCACGGCGGAGAGGTTCATTCCCGCGGCGCTGGGTGGGACGCCGGGAGAGCGCCTCTATCGCACAGGGGATCTGGCGCGCTTCCTCCCGGATGGCAACGTCGAGTTTCTGGGCCGTATCGACTACCAGGTGAAGATCCGGGGATTGCGGGTCGAGCTGGGCGAGGTGGAGGTCGCTCTCGAGCGCGATCCGGCGGTGCGGCAGGCGGTCGCGGTCGTCGCCGAGTTCGCTCCCGGAGACCGCCGGCTGATCGCCTACGTGGTCGCCGCGGAGGGAGGGAGCCCTGAAGCCGGCGAGCTGCGGCGTTTCGTCGGCGAGAGTCTGCCCGAGTACATGGTCCCCACCTTCATCGTCCCCCTCCAGAGCCTGCCGTTGCTGTCCAACGGCAAAGTCGACCGACGGGCGCTGCCGCTGCCCGCGCCGGCACGGGCGGAGGTCACCTCCAGCCCGGCCCTCCCCACTCCGACCGAGGAGATCCTGGCCGGCTTCTGGGAAAAGATCCTCGGCGTGGAAAGGGTGGGGCGTGAAGACGACTTCTTCCGTTTGGGTGGGCACTCGCTGCTCGCTACCCAGGTGATCTCGCGGATCCGCGACACCTTCGAGGTCGAGCTGCCTCTGCGGGCGATTTTCGAGAAGCCGACGATCGCCGCCCTGGCGACGGAAGTGGAACGCCAGCAGGGGGCGGGGCCGAGTTTGTCGCTGCCCCCGCTTCGCCGCTTGCCGGGAGACGGCGACCTGCCGCTTTCTTTTGCTCAGGAGCGGGTCTGGCTCATCGAGCAACTTGTCCCGGGCAATCCGGTCTACAACATTTCGTCCGGGCTCCGCCTGAGCGGCGCGCTCAATGTGCCGGCTCTGGCCTTGGCTCTCAGCGAGATTGCCGGCCGTCACGAGGCCCTCCGCGCCACTTTTCATTCGGTGGAGGGGAGACCTGTTCAGCGGACGACCCCACCGGCGCCTCTGCCGCTCAACGTCGTCGATCTGTCCGGGCTCGATGCGGTCCTGCGGGACGCGGTGGAGCATCAGCTCGTGGCCGGGGAAGCGCGCCGGCCGTTCGACCTCGACCGAGGCCCCCTCCTTCGCGCCTCCCTCTTGCAATTGCAGCCCGGCGAGCACCTCGTCCACTTCACGATTCATCACCTCGTCGCCGACGCCTGGTCGCTGAACGTTTTCAGCCGCGAGCTGTCGACACTCTACGCGGCGTTCGACAGCGGCTCGCCGCATGGGCTCCCTGCGCTGCCACTCCAATATGCCGACTTTGCCCATTGGCAGAGACAGTGGCTGACCGGGGACCTTCTCGCGACGGAGCTCGCCCATTGGGAGGTGCAACTCGCCGGGATGCCACCGCTCGATCTGCCGACCGATTTCCCCCGCCCAGCCGTGCAGAGCTTCCGGGGCGGCCGCCGCGTGATCGAGCTGCCGGCCAGCCTGCTCCAACCGCTTCGGCGGCTCGGGGCGGACAGCGGCGTCACGGGATTCATGCTCCTCCTCGGCGCCTTCGAGACCCTGCTGCAGCGCTACTCGGGGCAGGACGATGCCGGAATCGGTTTTCCGATGACAAACCGGCGGCGGACAGAGCTCGAGCCGCTGATCGGATTTTTCGTCAACACCCTGGTAATACGGATGGACCTCTCCAAGGATCCAAGCTTTCGCGAGTTGCTGGCCCGGATCCGCAAGGCGGCCCTGGCCGCCTATGCCCACCAGGAGCTGCCTTTCGAGCTCCTGGTCAGCCGGCTGCAGCCCGAGCGCGACCTCAGCCGCAACCCGTTGGCACAGGTGGCGTTCCAGCTCCTATACGGCGAATCCCGCCCGGTCGAGCTGCCAGGCCTGAGCCTCAGCCGCCCGCCACAGGCCGGAGCGATCGCGCGGTTCGATCTGGAGCTCGTCGCCACCGAGGTCGGTGATCGTCTCCTGGTGAACGTCGACTACGCCACGGATCTGTTCGAGCACTCCACTGCGGAACGGCTCCTCCGGCACTTCCGGAACCTGCTCATGGCGGCGGTGCAAGATCCTGCCCGGCGCCTCTCGGTGCTGCCGATGCTCGACGCTGCGGAAGCCGCCCAATTGCTCGCGGTCTGGAATCACCAGGTGACTTGGGAGCCGACGCAGTCCCTGTGTGGGCTCTTCGAGGAGCACGCGGCGCGGCAACCGCAGGCGGCGGCAGTGATCTTCGAGACCGACGACCTCTCCTACGGCGATCTGAACCGCAGGGCGAATCGGCTGGCGCACCATCTGCGAGAACTGGGAGTGAGAGCCGGGGATCTCGTCGGTCTCTGCACCGACCGGTCCCTCGACATGGTCGTGGGGGTGCTGGGGATTCTCAAGGCCGGCGGCGCCTACCTTCCTCTCGACCCGACCTATCCGCGGGAGCGCCTGACCTACATGATGGATGATGCCGGAATCCCGATCCTCCTGGCACAGCGGAGATTCCGCGACGGCTTGGCGCGGCCGGGAACGACTTTCGTCGAGGTCGACGATCCCGGGAGCTGGAGCGGCGTGGAGGAGAACCCTCGGCCCTCGGCCACCGCCGGGAGCGTGGCCTATGTGATCTACACGTCGGGCTCGACGGGCCGTCCGAAGGGCGTGATGGTGACCCATGGTCAGGTGGTGCGTCTGTTCTCGGCGACCCGGGAGTGGTTCGGTTTCGATGCTCAGGACACCTGGACGCTGTTCCACTCCTACGCCTTTGACTTTTCGGTCTGGGAGCTTTGGGGCGCGCTGCTGCACGGCGGTCGCCTAGTGGTGGTGCCGTACTGGGTCAGCCGCTCTCCGGAGGCGTTGCACAAGCTGCTGTCGGGAGAGGGTGTGACGGTGCTCAACCAGACGCCGTCGGCGTTCCAGGAGCTGGTGCGCAGTGAGGAGGATCTCGGGCGGGTGGAC
>DATARD010000144.1:0-17831 GCA_036264355.1 Thermoanaerobaculia bacterium | reverse complement strand
CTCTTGCCGATTCCGGCTCGGCGGGCCACCTCGGCCTGAGACGTGCCGCGAAGCTCCCGGGCACGGCGGAGAGCCGGCCCGAGGTTCACGAACATGCCGCTCTTGATGATTGCCACTCACTCCGCCCCCTGGACGCCGGCCGGCAGCGACATGCCAAGGACTGTAGGCGCTTCCCTTCGTGGATGCGATACACTTGCGCATTGCTCCGGAAGCGTGCCTGTTTTTTTGGGAAGACGCGAGGAAGTGCCTCTTTCGTGTCTCGCTTTGTCGCAGTGAAGCACTCTTTCTTGATGGACGCTGTGGATGGAGGAATCCATGGACGACGAACGGAAGAGCCGCAGGCCGGCGCCCGAGGACGGGCCGCCCATCAACCTGGAGATCCCTCTGCTGAACCGATCCTTCGGCGCTCTGGTCAGTCTTCTCGGCCTGGACCAGAAGAGAGCGGGCGGGCATCTGCACATCGCGGCCGGGACCGTGTCGGAATACGTCTCCGGCAAGCGGGAGCTTTTCCCGGCCAACTACGATCGCAAATGCGCCAGCTTCGGGAGGAAGGGGGCGGCGGCAGGTGACCAGATCCGAGCGATCGCCGAGTGGTTGGAGAGCGACGACGGCCAGACCATTCCCACCCCGGCCTGGCTGATGACCGATGACTCTCGCGAGGCCGAACGGCTGGCGGCCTCGCTGCCCGCGCGAGTGCGCGCCGCTGCCGCCGAGGAGGCCCGTCAGAAGGCCTGCTCCCGCTGGAGCTTTCTCAAGAAGCGAAAGGTCTCCCATTGGCGGCTGATCGCCGACGCCGCGCCCGAGGTCCAGTGCTGGGATTTCGTGAAGGTGGTGGGCGAGGAGAGCGCGCGGGCGGCATCGGTCGACGCCGGCCAGGCACTGGAGCTGGCGAGCTTCGCCCTCTGGATCGCGGAGCGGGTCCCCGGAGACGAGGGCTGGGTGTGCCTGGTCTTCGCCTGGGCGGTCCTGGCCAACGCCCGGCGTGTGGGAAGCAACCTCAAGGAGGCGGAGAAGGCTCTCGCCTGCTCGGCGCGCCTCCAGGCGAACCCGCCCGAAGGGCGGCCCGAGCTTCCCGAACCCTGGCGCCTTCTCGATCTCGAAGCCTCACTGCGGATCGACTTGCGCCAGTTGCCGGAGGCCCTCCGGCTACTGGACGAAGCGGCCGAGTTGGCCCCGCGGACGGGGCCGGTCCGGGCACATCTCCTGTGTATTCGGTCGATCGCCCTGGACCGGCTGGGAGATCTGGAAGGATCGATCGCGGCGCTGCGCGAGGCGCTGGCCGAGATCGGTGAAGAAGATGACCCGCACCTCTTCTGCATGCTCCGATTCAACCTCGCGAACGGCTTGGCCGGCGTCGGGAAAGCCGCCGCGGCGGCGGAAATGCTCCCTGCTCTGCGGCGTCTCCAGGCGCAGATCGGAGACGGGCTCAACCAGATCCGCCTCCGCTGGTTGGAAGGAAAAATCGACGCCGGCCTCGGGCGGCTCGACCGGGCGATCGAAACGCTCTCCTCGGTGCGCTTAGATTTCTCCGGCGAAGGTTTGCGCTACGACGAAGCGCAGGCCGGCGTCGACCTGGCCGGCCTCTATCTCAGACAGGGGCGGACGGCGGAGGCCAAGCGGCTGGTGCTCCGAATGGAACCGGTGTTCCGGGCCGAAGGAGTGCACGCGGAGGCGCAGAAGGCCCTCGCTCTCTTCCGCCGGGCGGTTGAGATGGAGTCGGCCACCCCCGAGCTGGCCGGGCGGGTCGCGGGCTACCTGCGCCGCGCGCAGCACGACCCGGATCTCGTTTTCGAGGAGGCGGCCTGAGAGCTCTCCGGCTGCCGGACCGCGGTCGACTGAGCGGTACGGCAGCCGGTGACGAGGAGCCGGTGCACCGCGGTCTAGCTGCCCGGGAGGCAACCGCCGTTCGGGTCCATACTGCAGCCGGAGTCCGGGGTGATGACGGGCTGCGGAACGGCGCTCCTCGGGAGGCAACCGCCGCTCGGGTCCATTTTGCAGCCGTCGTCCCGGGTGACCGTCGGTGCCGGGAGGGCATTGGCCGGGAGGCAGCGGCCGTCCGGGTCCATCTTGCAGCCGGAGTCCGGGCTCACGCCGGCTCCCCAGAAGGCGGTGAGCGCGGTCCAGAGCTGTTGCAGGAGACCGGGAGCGGCCGGCTGGTGCCGGGCCTGGGGAGTGGCGGCGGCCGGCCAGGGGAGAGCGAGGGCCGCGGCCAGAGCCAAGGCCGCGAGGTGCCGCCGGTGAGTGAGGGGAGGCATAGGGGTGTTCCTTTCGCCGAGGGCGCTCCGGGGAGGGCCGCCAGTGGCCTGCCGGGCGCCTCTGCCAGGGAGTATGCCCCCGTCATGCCCGAAAAATCGGGCATGTTTCTGAGCAGGGGAGCAAATCCGGGACACAAAGGAGAGCGACATGAGAGAGCCGGCCGGCATCGAAGCGTTCTACGGCGACGCCATCCGCGAGTTGCGGAGGCGCCGCAAGTGGTCCGTCCGCAGGCTGGCCCGGGAGGCGCACATCTCGCCCGGCTCGCTCCTGGACTATGAGCATGGCAGGACTATTCCTCCGCCGCAGCGGCGCCGCAGGATCGCCTGCGCACTGGACGTCACTCCGGAGGAGTTGGACCGCGTGGCCGCCAGTCTGCGGCGAAGCCTCGCCGGGCTGGGGACGGGAGCCGATCGCCTCGCCGCCCGGGTCGCCGCGGAGATGGCCGATGGCTTCGAGCCTCTCGCGGCCCGACTCGCCGCCGCCGAAGCGCCCGCGCCCCGGGCAGCCCCCGAAGAGAAGATCCGCGCCCTCGCTCCGGTCGTGGCAGACCTCAGCCTGCAAGACCTTGAGGAGCTGGTGAGCGAGTTCCCGAGTCTCCACTGTTGGGCTTTCGTGAAGCTGGTGGGCGAGGAGAGCGCACGGGCGGCGTCGGTGGATGCGCGGCGGGGGCTGGAGCTGGCGAGCTTCGCCCTCGGGGTCGCGGGGCAGGTCTCCGGCGACGAGGGCTGGGTGTGCCGGGTCTTCGGCTGGGCGATCATGAGCAACGCCCGCCGCGTGGGAAGCGAGTTGGCCGAAGCGGAGGAGGCCCTCGCCTGCTCGGCGCGTCTCCAGGCGGACCCGCCGGAAGGGCGGCCCGAGCTTCCCGAGCCCTGGCGCCTTCTCGACCTCGAAGCCTCCCTGCGGATCGAATTGCGCCAGTTGCCGCAGGCCCTGCGGCTCCTCGACCAGGCCGCCGAGTTGGCTCCCCGCTCGGGACCGGTCCGGGCGCATCTCCTGTGTATTCGGTCGATCGCCCTGAATCGGATGGGAGACCTCGAAGGATCGATTGCAGCACTGCGCGAGGGGTTGGCCGGGATCGCCTCCGAGACCGAGCCGCGCCTTTACTGCATGCTTCAATTCAACCTCGCGGACTGTTTGACCGGCGTCGGCAAGGCCGCCGAGGCGGAGGAGATGCTCCCCACGTTGCGCCGACTTCAGGCGCAGATCGGCAACGGCCTCAACCAGATCCGCCTCCGCTGGTTGGAAGGGAAGATCAACGCCGGCCTCGGAAGGCTCGACCGGGCGATCGAAGCCCTCTCCCGGGTGTTGGACGCATTCAACAAGGAGGGCGTGCACTATGACGAAGCGCAGGCGGGCATGGACCTGGCCCGGCTCTATCTTTTGAAAGGGTGGACAGCGGAGGTCAAACGGCTGGTCTTCAAAATGGCGCCGGTGTTCAAGTCCAAGAAAGTGCACGTCGAGGCGCAGAAGGCGCTCGCCCTCTTCCGCCGAGCGGTGGAGATGGAGACGGCCACCCCGGAGCTGGCGGGTCGGGTCGCGGGCTACCTGCGCCGCGCGGAGCACGATCCGGAGCTGGTCTTCGAAGAGGCGGCGTGAGGGAGGCTGGCCACCGTTGGAGCGCTCCGGGCGGGCACTTGAGCTGGCAGACTTCGCCATCGTATTCGTGGACGACGAAATTGCGGAGCGCGATGACCCGCTGCCAGGGGACCTCCGGATGTTGCGCACGGAAACCCTCGGAAAGCCGACGGCTTGCCTCTCCGATGATCATCAGTTGGTGGAGTATCGCGGCGCGAAGAAGCTTGCTGCGCAGGAACTCTTCCTTGGTCGTGCCCTGCTTGAACTCCATCAGGTCACGAGCCGCGATCAGGATGTCGACCAGGAAGCCGAGATCACGGTCCATGGACCGCTTTGGCCTCGCTCAGAATGTGGTGCTTGCGGTAAAGGTTGCGGCTCTGTTCGACAAGTCGGCGGTCGAGGACGTCGACTTTGCGGCCGACGAGCTCAGCCAGCTCCTCTTTGACCTGGAACCAGGACATGTCGGCGGGACCCTTGCCGGGCTCGAAGCTGACCAGGAAGTCGACATCGCTGTCGTTGCCAAAATCCTCGCGCAAGAGCGAGCCGAAAACCTCGAGCTTGGCGATGTGCCACTTCCGGCAGAAGGCCGCCAGAGCCCCGGGCGCGACCTTGAGCCGCTTGTTGACTAGGGTCTGGGGGTTCATAAGAATTCTATTGTAGCGGAGGGAGTCTCAGTTCGGGGAAGGGGCAAGCCCGGACAAGCCCGGCTAGCTCAGCTCCGCCGCGATGACGCCGGCGAGCTCGGCGGCGAGGGCCTCGATGGCCGGCTGGTCGGGGCCTTCGATCATCACGCGGGCCAGGGGCTCAGTGCCGCTGTAGCGCAGCACGAGCCGGCCGTCTTCGCCGAGGCGCTCCTCGACGGACTGCGCCGCGGCGGCTACCCGCGGCAGGGTGGTGAGGTCGGGTTTGCGCGCCACCCGCACGTTGAGGAGCACTTGCGGGTAGCGGCGGAAGCCGGCCAGCAGCCGGGACAGCGGCTGCCCGGCTTGGCGGACGAGCGCGGCCATCTGCACCGCGGTCAGCAATCCGTCGCCGGTGCTGGTCAACCGGCTTTCCACGATGTGACCGGATTGCTCGCCGCCGAGCACGATGCCGGTCCGCCGCATCGCTTCCACCACGTAGCGGTCGCCGACGTCGCAGCGCTCGATGCCGATCCCTTCGCGGGCGAGGGCTCGTTCGAGCCCGAGGTTGCTCATCGTCGTCGCCACGATCCGGGACGGTGACAGCTCTCCCCGCGCTTGGAGGGCGGTCGCCCAGAGATAGAGGATGGCGTCGCCGTCGCGGATCTCTCCCTGATCGTCGGCGAGGATGCAGCGGTCGGCGTCGCCATCGAAGGCAGCGCCCAGGTCGGCCTTTTCGGCGACGACCCGGGCCGCCATCTCCTCGGGTGCGGTCGAGCCACAGCCGGCGTTGACGTTGCGGCCGTCCGGAGCGGCGTGGAGGAGGGTGACCGCGGCGCCGAGGCGGGTGAACAGCTCGCCGGCCGACGCCGCGGCGGCTCCGTTGCCGGTGTCGAGGACGATTTTCAATCCGGCGAGCGGCGGCTCTGCCGTGCGCGGCACCGTCGCGGCGAGGCGGCGCAGGTAGCTCTCGCGCAGCTCCGGGTCCGCCGTCAGATCCTGGTCCACAGCCGGTACCGTGGGTCCGGTCGCCAAGCGCGCTTCGAGGGCCGCTTCGGCCTCGTCGCTCCACTTGAAGCCCAGCGGGTCGAGGAGCTTGATGCCATTGTCCGGATAGGGATTGTGGCTCGCGGAGACGACGGCACCCGCGGCGGCGGCGAGATCGCGGGTGAGCCAGGCCACTCCGGGGGTGGGGATGACACCGGCGAAACGGATCGCGGCGCCCCCGGCGGCGAGGCCGGCGGCCAGCCAGAGGCAGAGCGCGGGCGTGCTCTCGCGGGTGTCGCCGCCGAGCACCACCAGCGGCGGCTCTCCCGGGGAGCTTTCGCGGAGGGTCGCCGCCAGATGAACGCCCAGGGCGGTCACCGTGTCCCGGTCGAGAGGAGGCGCACCGAAACGGCCGCGGATGCCGTCGGTTCCGAACAGTCGTGGCTGGGGGCTCAAGATCCTCGCTTCCGCGCCGTGCCGGCGCTTTCATGGGTTTCCGGCTGGTGCATCGGAACGCGCACCGAGACCTTGGAGGGTTGAACGATCTGGATGAGGGGGTCCGGCGCCACCACGATCGCCGTCTCCTCGAACGTGATGGCGTGGCCGTCCAGGCTGATCGGACGCGTCGAGAGCGTGTGGACCTTGGCGAGGAGCGACTCCGGGCCGGAGACCAGGACCAGGTTCGGGAACACCTCGGGCTCGTCGACGATGGCACCGGCGGCGGGCTCGCCGATCAGTTGCGGAGCGACCGGCAGGCGCTGCGAGACCTCCTTCTCCAGCTCGACGCGGATGAGGTTCGGCTCGATCGACACGACCTCGAGCCCGTCCGGCATCAACACGTTTTCCGGTCCGAGGTTGACGCTCACCGTCCCGGGCTCCTTCTGGGACAGATCGACCTGCACGCTCACCTGGTAGGGATTGAGCTGGCGGATCAGCTTGCTGCTGCCACGCACCCGCACGTTGACGTTCTGCACCTGGTCGAGGACCACGAAGTCGCGCTGCCGGTTGTAGCTGACACTCGCCTCGACCAGACGTTCGGAGAGCGCCTCGCGGTCCTGGAAGGAGATGCTGAACCACAGGCTGACGGCGATCCCCAGCGCCAGCAGGCGGAGGCCCCAGGTGCGCGCCGACTCGTTCACGACGCCGTTCCCACCTGGGGGTAGAGGTCGGTGATCAGGTACTTGTACAGGGTGTTGCGCAGGCTCTTGCCGTCGAGGTCGCGGATCAGCTCGCCGTCGAAGGCTACCGAGATGATCCCGGTCTCCTCGGAGACGATCACCGCCACCGCGTCCGTCTCCTCGGTGACGCCGAGGGCGGCGCGATGGCGGGTGCCGAACTCCTTCGACAGCTCGGGATTCGGGGTCAGCGGCAGGAAGCAGGCCGCCGCCGCGATGCGGTCGTCCTGCACGATCACCGCGCCGTCGTGGAGCGGGGTGTCCGGCGTGAAGACGTTGATCAGCAGGTCATAGGAGATGTTGGCGTCGATCGGGATGCCGTTCTCCACATAGTTGCGCAGACCTTGCAGACGCTCGATGACGATCAGGGCGCCGATGTGGCGCGCGGAGAGGGTGGTGGCGGCGAGGACGATGTCGCCGAACGAGGAGACCACCTGCTGCTGCTTGGTCAACCCCCACAGCGGATTGCGCCCGAAGCTCGCCAGCGCGCGGCGGATCTCCTGCTGGAAGAGGACGATGACCGCGAAGGGGAGCGCGATCAGCAGGCTTTCCAGCATCTTCTGGAGGGTCGGCAGCTCGGCGAGCTGGGCGGCGTAGTAGACGAGGCCGACGAACACGATGCCGCCCAGCATCTGCACGGCGCGGGTGCCGCGGATGAGCAGCAACAGGTTGTACACCACCAGCGCGACGGCGAGGATGTCGACCGCGTCGCGCCAGGTGAGGATCTCCAGGAATTTCTGTGCGCTCATGCCTCCACCCTCGCAGCAGCTCCCTCGCGGGCGATCGCCCGCCAGACGGTGAGGAGCTGAACCGTCTCCGCCACGTCGTGCACCCGCAGCACGGCGGCGCCGCGTTCCACCGCCCAGGCCGCGGCGGCGAGGCTGCCGGCCAACCGCTGCGTGGGCGGCAGAGCCGGGCCGCCGCTCGCCTCGACCGCCCGGCTCAGGAAGCTCTTGCGGCTCGCTCCCACCAACAGCGGCCGGCCGAGAGGCGCCAGCTCGTCGAGCCGCGCGATGAGCTCCAGGTTCTGCTCCGCCGTCTTGCCGAAGCCGATCCCGGGATCGAGGAGGATCTGCTCCTCGTCGATTCCGAGCGCACGGGCGCGCTCGACGGCCGCGGTCAGCTCGTCGCGCACCTCGCCGAGAAGGTCGCGGAAGGAGATGCCCCGCTGCATGGTCGCCAGCTCGCCGCGGCTGTGCATCAGCACCAGCGGGCAGCCGGCCGCCGCCACCGCCCGGCCGAGGTCCGGATCGGCGAGGGCGCTGACGTCGTTGATCAGGTCGGCGCCGGCGGCGAGCGCCTGCCGCGCCACCTCTCCCTTGCGGGTGTCCACCGAGAGCGGGGCGTCGGTCGCGCGCCGCAGGGCGGTGAGCACCGGCAGCAGGCGGGCGGCCTCCTCCGCGGCCGGCACGGTGGCCGCGCCGCTGCCGTAGACACCGCCGCCGGGGCGTGTCGACTCGGCGCCCAGGTCGAGCAGGTCGGCACCGGCGGCGAGCATCGCGAGGCCCCCTTCGACCGCACGTTCCGGGTCGCGGGCCGGGCCGTTGCCGTCGCTCCACAGGCCGCCGTCGCTGAACGAGTCGGGAGTGAGATTGAGGATGCCCATCACCAGCGGCCGCTCTCCGAGACGGAGATTGCGGCCACATGGGAGCCGAAGGGTCCAGGTCTGGCGGGCAGTGAGCGTTCTGGCGGTCTCCATGAGCGGACGGGGGGCGGAGCCCCGTCCTTCTAGTCTATCGTGTGATTACATCGGAGTGACAGGAGTGACCGGGCCGGAAATGAAAAGCGCCCGGTATGAGCCGGGCGCTGGGAAGAGCGGGGAAGATCTTTCAGCCCTTCTCGGGCTCGGGGATGTCTGAGATCTTGGGGACCTCGGAGTGGGCGCTGCGGCGCTGCGCCGTGCTGGCGACCTCTTCCTTCTCGCTGACCTTCGAGGACGTCGCCGGGGCTGGAACGCCGGTGATGTCGTCCTTGTCCTTACCCGAGCCTGTGCCCGGGATCGGCCGCGGGGTGATCACCGGCTCGGGCACCTGCTGGCCGCCGACCACCAGCCCTTCGCCCGGCGGCACCGGGCGCGTCGGCGCGGGGCCGTGACCGGTCATCTCGCGGATGATGCGGTACACCTCCTCGCCGTCGAGCGTCTCGTGCTCCAGCAGCTCGGTGGCCACCCGGTCGAGCACCGCGCGGTTGCCGGTGAGGACCGCCGTCGCGTTCTCGTAGGCGGTGCGCACGATGCGGGTCACCTCGCGGTCGATCTGCACCGCCGTGTCCTCGCTGTAGTCGGCGCGCTGCGCGAAGTCACGGCCGAGGAAGACCGGCTCCTCCTTGCTGCCGAAGGAGAGCGGGCCGAGATCGGACATGCCCCATTCGCAGACCATCCGGCGTGCCATGTCGGTCGCCCGCTCGATGTCGTTGCCGGCGCCGGTGGTCACGTCGTCCTGACTCAGCTCCTCGGCTACCCGGCCGCCCATCAGGATGGCGATCTGCGCCTCCACATACTGCTTGCGGTAGGCGTACTTGTCCTCGGTCGGGAGCTGCATGGTGAGGCCGAGGGCGCGACCGCGCGGGATGATCGTCACCTTGTGCAGCGGATCGGCGCCCACCGTGAAGCAGGCGACGAGCGCGTGCCCCGCCTCGTGATAGGCGGTGATGCTCTTCTCCTCGTCGGTCAACATCATGGTCTTCCGCTCGACGCCCATCAGGACCTTGTCCTTGGCGTACTCGAAATCCCCCATGTCGACCTTCTTCTTGTTCCGCCGGGCGGCGATCAGCGCCGCTTCGTTCACCAGGTTGGCGAGGTCGGCGCCGGCGAAGCCCGGAGTGCCGCGGGCGATGATGTTGAGCTGCACGCTCTCGTCGACCGGGATGTTGCGCGTGTGCACCTTCAGGATGCCGAGCCGGCCGTTGATGTCCGGCCGGTCGACCACCACCCGGCGGTCGAAGCGGCCGGGGCGCAGCAGGGCCGGATCGAGGACGTCGGGACGGTTGGTGGCGGCGATCAGGATGACCCCTTCGTTCGACTCGAAGCCGTCCATCTCCACCAGGAGCTGGTTGAGCGTCTGCTCGCGCTCGTCGTGACCGCCGCCCAGGCCGGCGCCGCGGTGGCGGCCGACGGCGTCGATCTCGTCGATGAACACGATGCAGGGGGCGTTCTTCTTCCCCTGCTCGAAGAGGTCGCGGACGCGCGAGGCGCCGACGCCGACGAACATCTCGACGAAGTCGGAGCCCGAGATGGAGAAGAAGGGGACGTTGGCCTCGCCGGCGATGGCGCGGGCGAGCAGCGTCTTGCCGGTGCCCGGAGGACCCATCAGCAGCACGCCCTTGGGGATGCGGCCGCCCAGCTTCTGGAACTTTTGCGGCTCCTTGAGGAACTCGACGATCTCCTGCAGCTCCTCCTTGGCCTCTTCAACTCCGGCCACGTCCTTGAAGGTCACCTTCTTGCCCGAGGTGTTGAGGAGCTTCGCCTTGCTCTTGCCGAACGAGAGGGCCTTGTTGCCGCCGGTCTGCATCTGGCGCATGAAGAAGATCCACAGCACGACGATGAGCAGCAGCGGCGCCCAGGTGAACAGCACGGCGATCAGCGGATTGTCCCGCGGCTCCTCGGCCTTGATCACGACGTCGGACTTCTGGAGGTCCTTGACCAGGTCGGGATAGTTGGGGAGCTGGGCGGTGAATTCCTCACCGTCCGGATGCTCGGCTCCGCTCTTGAACTTGCCGGAGAGCTGCTGGCCACGGATCGTGACCTCCGCCACCTTGCCCTTCTCCACGTCTTCCATGAACTCGGTGAAGTTGAGCTCCTGGTGGTTCGCCTTGCTACGCTGGAAGGTGTTCCAGAGCAAGATGACGACGACGAAAATCGCCATCCAGAGAAACAGCGTTTTGAGAGTAGAGTTCAAAGCTCGGCTACCTCTTTCAGGAAGCGCGCCTGAGGGACGCGCCATACCGGGACCCGAAAGTCCCTTCTCTGTGACAACCCGGGGAGCCGGACGGCGATTCCCGCCAGCGGCAAGACGTTTCCTGCGGCGCTCATTCCTCGCCCCCGGGCAGGCGCGCGACATAGGGGAGATTGCCGTACCGCCCGTCGCGCTTGAGACCGTAGCCCACCAGCACGCCCTGGCGCGGCGTCGCGAACACCGAGTAGCTCACCTCGAAGCCGGTCTTGCGGTCGTCCGGGATGTCGATCAACGCGGCGAAGCGGACGTCGCGCGCCCCGTGATTGCGGAGCTGCTGCTCGAGATAGGGCTCGGTGACCCCGGACGCCACGACGTCCTTGATCACCAGGACGCTCTGCCCGGCGATGTCGAGCGGGATCGGGTACTGGATCTGCATCACTCCCGACTCCTCCTCGGAGCCGACGTGGATGAACTCGTAGCGGATCGGTTTCCCGATCGCCCGCACCAGGTCGGCGAGGAAGATGACGGAGCCGCCGAGGAGGGCGACGAGAATCGGGTCTTCGCCGCCGAGCTCGGCGGTGATGCGCTGGCCGAGCTTCGCGACGCCGGTCTGGATGACCTCGGTGCCGAACAAAGGCTCGAGATCCGCCGCGTCTGGCATAGCGGAGGGGGCGGAGCGGCTCGTGGTCTGGCGGGTCGGGGGGCTGCTGCTCATCGCGTCTCGGGCCTCATCAAGTCATCGAAGTCGTCGAGCTCGTCGAGCTCAGGGTGGCGACCCAGGCGGTCGCCTCTGTCCGGATACGGAAGCGGTGGTCGATGGTCACGCCCGGCACCCAGGCGATGCGCTCTCCTACACAGAGGAGGGGGATGCGCGCTCTCCCGGCTTGCGGCACGCGGCGGTCGACCAGGACCTCCTTCAGTCTCCGGCTGCCGCCCGCACCCAAGGGGTGGAGGCGGTCGCCGGGGCGGCGGTTTCGCACCGTGACGCGGTCCCCGGCCACCAGAGGCAGCGCGAGCCCGGCGCGGTGGGGAGCCCCGGTGAACATCCAGGGCTCCACGGGACGGTGGTGCAACCCGACCCTGACGGACAGCTCCGGGATCTCAATCTCACCCGGAATCTCCAGAGTATAAGTGAAGTCGGCCGTCCGCTCCCGGTCGACAGCGCGGCGGAGGGTCAGGAGGTCGCCCTCCACCGTCCAACACCACCCGTCGCCGCAGTCGACGCGAACCCCGAAAGAGCCGCTCGCGGCGCCGGCGAGCTGGCGCGTCAGCTCCTCCCGCGCCGCCTCGCCGGCCGGATAGGGCGCACCGGCACGGCGGTGCAGGGCCGCCAGGGCGATCGGCAGGAGCGGGCGCGGCAGCGACGTCAGGGCGTGCCGGTCCACCGCGACGTCACCGTCCGGAAGATCCCGCAGGCGGATCGCGGCGGCGACCCGGCGGTCGAGGACGGCGCCGGCCCCGCGTGCGCGGATCGCCAGGCGGGCGAGGCGCGGCGCGATGTCCGGATCTTCGCCAGTGAGGGCGGGCAGCACCGTGTGGCGGATGCGGTTGCGCGGCGTATCGAGGTCCGCGTTCGTGGGATCCTCGACGGCGGTGAGCCCGGCCGCCGCCACCGCGTCCCGCAGCGCCGCGCGCGGCATGCCGAGGAGGGGGCGGACCACCGCGCCGCGGTGAATCATGCAGACGGACCGTGCTCCGGCGAGACCTTCGATCCCGCTGCCGAAGAGGAGGCGGAGCAGCACGGTCTCCGCCTGGTCGTCGCGATGGTGGCCGGTCGCGATGTAGCGCGCGCCGGCACCGGCGCGCACCTCCTCCAGAAAGCCGTAGCGTACCCGCCGCGCCGCCGATTCCACGCTCTCGCCCGGCCGGCGCAGGACCGGCACCTCCCGCCGTGCGAGAACGAACGGCACGCCGAGGCGCGCCGCGGTGACCGCCGCCGCGCCGGCCCGGCCGGCCGATCCCGGGTCGAGACCGTGGTCGAGATGGGCCGCCAGAAGCCGGGAGCCGCGCCGCGCCGCGAGCTGCGCCAGCCCCCAGAGCAGCGCCGTCGAATCGGCGCCGCCCGAAAAAGCGGCGACCACGCCGTCACCGGCTGCGAGAGGGAGGGGAGGACGAAAAAACGTCTCCAGGGATTGCAGGAGATCCATACAGGAAGTGGTGAGTGGTAGCGGTGAAGGGACTTGAACCCATGACCTAGCGATTATGAGTCGCTCGCTCTAACCAGCTGAGCTACACCGCCGAAGATGTGAGAAAATGACGAATAGCTGCCTGACCGGCCGGATGCCGGGGTCAGGCAGCTTCGTGAGCGGGGGATTATAGCCTCCCTGTCGATGACAGGGAAGGGCTCAGCGCATGACTTCCTGGCAACTGCGGAATTGACCGAAAAATTCTTGCATGGACGTGGACAGAGCCGGCTCGTTCAGCCGGTAAATGACGTTCTGGCCCTGGCGCTGATCGACCACGAGATCCGCTTCCTTGAGGACCGACAGATGGCGCGAGATGGTGGGCTGCGACAGGTTGAAGTTCCCGACGATCTCGCCGACCGTGCGCTGATGGCCTTCCAGCAGGCGCAGGATCTCCTGGCGGGTGCCGTCCGAGAGCGCCTTGAAGACCTTCGTCAGATGCCGCTCCTCCCGTCGGAACATGGAGATGCTGCGGTCGAGATTAGCCATTGTCGTCTTTCCTCCTTGGTGCGGTTTGGTGTGTGTCCCGATTCCCCGATCCCATTTGAATCTATTCTAGAGCAGACATACTTGAGAAATACTTGGTAGTGCGCCTCATGAGGGGCATGTCTCTGCTCACTGACTGAGCGGAGACGTGCAAACTTCTCTATAAACAAAAGTTGCGGCGAGAGCAGGAGAAGCGGAGCTTGCGTGGAGCCAGGGGGGTGCTGCGGAGGAGCACCGCCGCCCCTAGCGGGAGGATCAGGGGCGGCGGAAGATTGGCGCTGTGGGGTCAGCCGCGGGCGCGGCTGTAGCGGTCGGCGACCGCCTGCCAGTTGACGGTGTTCCACCAGGCGGCCAGATAGTCGGGGCGCCGGTTCTGGTATTTGAGGTAGTAGGCGTGCTCCCAGACGTCGACGCCGAGGAGCGGGGTCTTCCCCTCCATCAGCGGGCTGTCCTGGTTGGGCCGCGCGATGACGTCGAGCTTGCCGCCGCTCGCCACCAGCCAGCCCCAGCCGGAGCCGAACTGGCCGGCCGCCGCGTTGGTCAGCTTCTCCTTGAACGCCTCGAAGCTGCCGAACGCCTGCTGGATCGCGGTGCCCAGGTCGCCGCTCGGAGCGCCGCCGGCGTGCGGGCCCATGACCTGCCAGAACAGAGAGTGGTTGGCGTGGCCGCCGCCATGGTTCTTCACGGCGGTGCGGATCGCTTCCGGCACGCTGTCGATGCCGCGCAGCAGGTCCTCGACGCTCTTGGCCTGCAAGTCCGCGTGGCCGTCCAACGCCTTGTTCAGGTTGGTGACATAGGCGGCATGATGCTTGTCGTGGTGGATCTCCATCGTCTTCGCGTCGATGTGCGGCTCCAACGCGTCGAAGGGATAGGACAGAGGGGGCACTTCATGCATGTGACATCTCCTCCTTTCGGCGGTGTGTCCAAGGGTGGCGGTCCGCGGGGAAGGGCCGGAGCGCCGTAGGGGTGCCCATTGTTGCACAAGGCGGTACAAAACAACGATGCCCTCCGCGGGGGGAGGGCACGCAACTCGTCCGCCGTGGGGCAGGCGGGATCTAGCGGAGCTTTTCTTCGACGAACTCGACGTGCTTGCGGACCTTGGGATCGTACTTCTTCATCCGCAGCTTCTCGGTGGAGAGCTTCTTGTTCTTGTCCGTCGTGTAGAAGTACCCGGTCCCGGCGGAAGAGACCAGCTTGATCTTGTCGCGCATCTCGAAGTCTCCAGCGATTCGTCCAACGTCTCGTCAAAAAATTGGCGGGGCCGACGGGGCTCGAACCCGCGACCTCCGGCGTGACAGGCCGGCGTTCTAACCAACTGAACTACAGCCCCGCGTGGGTTTCCTTCGGCGACCTCTGTGCCTCCCTTGGTGGGAGGTGAGGGATTTGAACCCGCGACCCCCTGCGTGTAAGGCAGGTGCTCTAACCGCTGAGCTAACCTCCCCCTCGCCGTCCGAAGGAGCATGATGATACGCAAGGGGCGGGGCTCCGTCAACAGGAAATCACGGGAAATTTTCAGGAGCCGCAGATCCTCGGATGTATACTCGTGCCATGGGATTGCCCGCATCGCTTCTCACCGATCTCTCAGAGTTAGGCAAGGCCGCCGAGTCGCGGCCTCCTGGAGAGGCGGAGCTGGCGGCTCTGTCGGCCAAGGAAGAGCTGCTGGCCATAATGGCTCAGCTTGCCGCCCAGACGGCCCGGCTTCAGAAAAGTGCCGACGGAATTCTGAGCCAGTTGGACAGACTCGCCGCAGACCTCGCACCCGAGGATCTGGAAGGCATGGACGAGGTCGTTGACCAATTGCAAAGGGCAGAAGGGCGCCTGCGCGAGACCTTGGCGAACAGCCAGGTCAAACGCTCCCGGGACAAAATGTTTACGCTCCGTTTCACCTGGACTTCCAGCGAAAAGGCGCGGGTCATCGCCACTCTGGATCGATTCGTCGAGGTCGCCAAGCGGCATGCGGATCTTCTTCGCGATGCTCGCTGGCGGCTCATGGCCTTGCGCGCCAAACTCGAAGACCCCGGTGATGCTCCGGTGTTCAGCGACCCTGATCAGCTCCTGAAGTACCTAGGCTCCAGGTGACTCCCCCCATCCGGACGAAACCGTCCGCGCGCTTCATCAAGAGCCGCGCGAAGCTGGGGGAGCCCATCGCGACACGCACTGACAAAGCCCTGCGCAAGTTTCACGAGAGCCCGGAGAGGCCCGGACTCAACTTCGAGGCCGTGAAGAACCTGGCTGGCTTCTTCACCATTCGAGTCAACAGGAGCTTCCGGATCATGCTGGAGCAGCGGGAAGACGAAGACGGTCCTTATTTCCTCATCGTCGACGTGGCCAGCCACGACGACACGTATTCCTAGCGCCTCTACGGCGCCACGTAGCCCAACGCCTCCAGCTCCTTGCGGGTCTTCTCCGGCACCGCGTGCTGGTTCTGCCGGCGGGTGAGGCCGGTGAAGCGCTGGTGGATGAGGCGGGTCAGGTCGGCGACCAGGGCGGATTGCTCGGCCGCCAGGTTCTTGCGCTCGCCGGGATCTTTCCCCAGATCGTAGAGCTCGGCGCGGCCGATGGGGTAGTGGTGCGGCGGCGCGTTGGGGATGCAGACCGGGTCGTAGCCGTCCGGATTGCTCACCAGCTTCCAATTCCCCTGGATCACCGTGCGCACGCTGCTCGCCCCGTACTCGGAGAAGGCGGGTTTGCCGGCGCCGCCGCCGCCCGGCCGTTCCAGGTAGGGCACCAGCGAGCGGCCGTGCTGCTCTTTTGGCGCCGCGACGCCGACGAGCGCCAGGACGGTCGGCATGACGTCGATCAGCTCGACGGTCTGCGGCACGCGCGCGCCGGCGGGGATCAGGCCGGGGGCGGAGAGGCCCAGCGGCACGTGCAGGGTGGATTGGTAGACGGAGCAGGAGTGATAGATGTAGCCGTTGTGGGCGTACAGCTCCTCGCCGTGGTCGGCGGCCAGGATCACCAGCGTGTGGTCGAGACGGCCGGCGGCGCGCAGTCCGCCGAGCACGCCGCCGGCCAGCCGGTCGCTCCCCGCGACCGCGGCGTCATAGAGCGCGTCGAGGTGGCGCAGGTCGCGGGCCGCGAGCGGCACCTTCTTGAGCATGATCTCGTCGAGCGCCCACTTCTTCGGCCGCACCGGCCCGTCGTAGCCGGGATCGAGTTTCTGCCCCGCATCGCCGCCGTTGTAATACGGATTGTGGGCGCCGAACAGGTGGACCCAGAGGAAGAACGGCTGACCGCCGGCCGGGGTTTGAGAGGGTGGCGGGGCCTGCGCCCATTCGACCGCGCGGCGCACAGTCTTGCCGTCCTGGCCGCCGGAGCAGGCGAAGGTGTCCCATCCCTGGTGGTTGGCGTCGCACATGTTGCTCAAGAACGCAGCGGTGCGATATCCGGCTCCGTGCAGCACCTTGGGCAAGGTCGGCAGGTCGTCGGGAAAGCCGTAGCCGTTCTCCGCCACGCCGTGGGCGCTGGGATAGAGGCCGGTCAACAGGGACGCCAGCGACGGCCAGGTGGCGGCGCGCTGCGCCATCGCCGCCTCGAAGACCACGCCGGACGCCAGTTGAGCATCCATCTGCGGGCTGTTCGGCCGCGCCGTATAGCCGTAGGCGCCGAGGCGGTCGGCGCGCAGGGTGTCGACGGTCAGAAGCACGACGTTCCATCCCCGCGCCGCTCCGGCCAGATGCGGGCGCGCCGCCGGAGCGGGCTGCGAATCGTTCCGGCAGGCCACGCTGAGGCCGGTGAGGAGCAGGCACAGCGCGAGGACGGCGGCCGGCAGGGAGGAGCGGCGATGGCGGACGGAAGGCGGCACGGGAGGCGGATTGTAATCCGAAGGAGGACGGAAGCCGAAGGAGGGCGGAAGTGGCCCTTGCGGTCGCCGCGCGAGTCCTATATAAATAGGTCTCCCCTGCCGAGCGGATTTTTCCGCTGCCTTCCCCTGTCCGCCCGCCTCCTCCTATCCCCCAGGAGGGGCCGATGAGCTTCGAAGCCGAGCCGAGCGCTTCACCCGTTGCAGCCTATTCATCTTCATCTCCATCCTCACGTCCTTCGTGTTCCACCGCCGGCGAGCTGCCTTCCGGTCCGGACTGGGGCGCCGTCGTCCGGTACCACGACCGGCGGCTCGCCAGCCGGGTCCGCCGCGTGCTCTGCCGCATGGGACTGCGCGCCTTTCCGGAGCTCGTCGAAGAGCTGATGCAGGAGGTCTACTGCCGGCTCCTCGAATCCGGCGGCGAGCGGCTGCGCCGTTGCCGCGGCGGCAGCGAGCCGCAGCTCAGCGCCTTCCTCGGGATCATCGCCGAGCGCGTCGTCCTCGATCACCTGCGCCTCATCTCCGCGCGCAAGCGGACCGGCCAGGAGACGATCCGTCTCGGCCGCCTCGGCCGCCAGTCCCGCCGCACCGTCCAACGACTCCCCGACCTGGGGCCGAACCCTGAGGAGGTCGCCCTCCAGCGCGAGGGAGAGCGCCTCCTCCTCGACCGTTGCCGCCGCCTGCGTGGCATCGGCTCCGGGCCGCTCAACGCCTGGGTCGTGCGCATGGCGGTCGTCGAGGGCTACAGCAGCCGCGAAATCGCCGCAGCGGCGGGAGGCCGTCTCACCCCGCACAACGTCGACCATCTGGTCTACCGCATCCGCCGCCGGTTGGCGAAGTCGGGGATGGAGGTG
>DATARD010000128.1:0-2994 GCA_036264355.1 Thermoanaerobaculia bacterium | reverse complement strand
CGGCATCCTTCTGCGGCGGCCTTCGGGCCGCCGCGACGCGTTTGAGGGACGCTGTTTCACGTGAAACCGTTTCACGTGAAACGCGGTCCCGGCTTAAGATCCTCCTTCCGCCATGCCCTTTCCCCTTCCCGTGATCACCCTCGCCGACTTTTCCGCGGCGCTCCAAGCCTGTTCGCCGGAGCCCCTCGGTGGCGCGGCTGTCCAAGCGCTGTACCTCCACTACCAGGAGCTTTCGCGGTGGAACCAACGCCTTTCGCTGATCGGTCCCGGGACGGCGGGCGAGATCGTGGCGCGGCACTACGGCGAGGCCCTGGCGTCCCTTCCTCTGGTTCCTCCTTCGGCGCGGTGTGGTCTGGACATCGGATCGGGCGCCGGATTTCCGGGATTGGTGCTCGCGGCGGCGCGGCCGGGACTCTCCATGACGCTTGCCGAGGCGCAGGAGCGCAAGTGGGCCTTCCTGGCGACGGCCGCGCGCCGCGCGTCATTGCCCTGCCCTTGTCTGAATGTTAGAGTGAGCCTCCCCTTGCCGGCCGGCCTGCCGGAGAGCTTGGACCTCGTCACCGTGCGGGCCCTGAAGCTCGGTCCTGATCTGCTCGCCGCTCTCGCGGGCCGCCTGGAAATCGGTGGCCGCATCCTGCTCTGGGTTGGCGAAGACGATCCGGACCTGCCTCCGGAGCTGCGGCCGAGTGCCAGCCTCAAGGTCCCGGGGAGTCGGACGCGGCGGGTGGTGCAGCTTGAGATCGCCCAGAGGATATGAGCCACCGCATGGAAACGCGCAACGAAACTCAATGACCACGATTCTTGCGATCGTCAACCAGAAAGGCGGGGTGGGGAAGACCACCACCGCCATCAATCTCGGAGCCGGTCTCGGTGCCCTGGAGCGCCGGGTGCTGCTGGTGGACTGCGACCCGCAGGGGAACGCCACCCGCGGGCTGGGCGCCAAGGCCGAGACGCCGCACCTTTATCATGCCCTCACCGGCGAGGCCGATCTCGCCGCGACGATCCGCACCTCGGGGTTTCCCAATCTCGACCTGGTCCCCGCCCAACGCGACCTGGTCGGCGTCGAGGTGGAGTTCGTCGGCGAGCCGGCCTGGGAAGAGAGGCTGAAAATTCTCCTGCGCCAGCTCGACGGCCGCTACGACACCATCCTCCTCGACTGCCCCCCGTCGCTCGGGCACTTGACGGTCAGCGCCCTCACCGCGGCGGACGGCGTCATCGTCCCTCTTCAGTGCGAATACTTCGCTCTCGAAGGGATCAGCGAGCTGATCTCGACGGTGGAACGCGTCCAGGGCGGCCTCAACCGCCGCCTCGCCATCGCGGGCATCCTGCTCACCATGTACGACGACCGGACGAACCTCTCGCGCGACGTGGCCGAGGAGATCCGCCGCCACTTCGGCGCCAAGGTGTTCGAGACGATCGTGCCGCGCAACATCCGCCTCGCCGAGGCGCCGAGCCACGGATTGCCGATCTTCCAGTACGACATCAAGTCGCGCGGCGCCGAGGCCTACCTGGCGCTGGCGCGCGAATATCTGCGGAGGGCCGCGTGACCGCGGCGGGCCTGAAGAAACGCGGCCTGGGACGGGGCCTCGACGCCCTGCTCCAGAAAGAACCGGACGCGCCCCCGGCGCCGGTCCAGACGCTTCCCGTCACCAGCTTGCGGCCCAATCGCTTCCAGCCGCGCACCGAGTTCAACGAGAGCTCTCTCGAGGAGCTGGCGGAGTCGATCCGCACCCAGGGGGTCATTCAACCCCTGGTGGTCTCCCCGGACCCCGACGGGCTCTACACGATCATCGCCGGCGAGCGGCGGTGGCGCGCCTCCCGCCGGGCGGGCCTCGAAGCGGTTCCCGTGGTGGTCCGCCCGGTGGCCGACGACCGGGAGCTGCTCGAGCTCGCCCTGGTGGAGAATCTGCAACGGAGCGACCTCAATCCGCTGGAAGAAGCCGAGGCCTATCTCGCCTTGCAGGAGAAGTTCAGCCTCTCGCAGGAGGAGATCGCCACCCGCGTCGGCAAGGCGCGCACGACGGTCACCAACGCCCTCCGCCTTCTCCGCCTTCCCGAGGAGGTGCGCGAGCTGTTGCGCGAAGGGCAGCTCACGGCCGGCCAGGCACGACCGCTGCTCGGCCTCGCCACCCCCGAGGAACAGGTCCTCCTCGCCGAGCGCGCCGTCCGCGAAGGCCTTTCGGCCCGCGATCTCGAGCGGGAGACCTCGCCGCGCGAGAAGCCGAAGAAGAAGTCCGCCAAGCCGGTCGAGGTCAATACGGCCGCCGCCGAAGAGAAGCTCACCCGCCGCCTGCAGACGAAGGTCGAGATCCGCCGGCGGGGCAAAGGGGGGCTGTTGCAGGTCTATTTCCATTCCGAGGAGGAGCTGATGCGCCTCTACGACCTCCTGATGGAGCGGGGAGACATCCGATGATCTTCAAGTCCGAAGGCAAGCAGAGCGACCTCAACGGTTTCCTCGACAGCGGCAGCCACGTGCAGGGAGAGCTGCGCTTCCAGACCTCATTCCGCGTCGACGGAACGTTCAACGGCTCCGTGGTGTCCGACGGAGATCTCATCGTCGGCGACGGCGGCGAGGTCGAAGGGGATCTGCGCGTCGGCCAGATCATCATCTCCGGCACGGTGCGCGGCACGGTTCGCGCCTCCCGCCGGGTCCATCTGTCTCCCAGCGGGAAAGTTTTTGCCGATGTCGACACGCCATCCCTCATCATTGAGGACGGAGCGGTCTTCGAGGGACGGTGCTCGATGACGCGCGAAAGCGCGCGGGCCGCCGGAACCCAGGGAGCCGTGGGGACCGCTGCGGCGGCGGGTCCCAAGCTCGTCGCTCAGAAGGTGCCGGCGGCGCGCGAGGGTTGAGGCGCGGCGGCGGGCGCCAGCGCCTCATAGGAGGGGAAGAAGGTGAGCGGGTGGCCGGCGAGGAATCGCTTGTCGAACGCGGCGGTCAGCACTTGGCCGTCGAGGTCGCGGGCGGCAGGAAATCCCAGCGCATAGAGGAGG
>DATARD010000093.1:0-14449 GCA_036264355.1 Thermoanaerobaculia bacterium | reverse complement strand
AAGGCCCTGTCTCCCGGGGCGAACCGGCTCTGCAGCCGCGCGCCGACTTCCCGCGCCCGGCGGTCGATCTCGGAGGTGGTCCACGACGCCCCTTCGGTCTCACCCTCTTCGAGAAAGGTATAGACCAAAGCATCCGGCTCGCGGCTCGCCCGCGCCTGGAGGACCTCGACCAGAGTGGCGTGGGATTGGCTCGCGGGGGAGGAGTCCATGGCGGCTGTGCTCCTGGCTGGGATTTCTCCAATCTCTTGCTTGGTAGTATAATAGGAATACTGAAGCAATGGTAGCCCGCGGTAGCCACCCGAAACCATACCAGATGTGAGGCAGATCGTGAGACAAAACGACGCCGCAGACGCTGGAGACAAAATCGATTTCCTCGGCTCCTTGCCCTTCCTCGCGATTCACGTTGCAGCTCTCGTCGGTGTTTTCCTGGTCGAGTTCCGGCTCAGCCTGGTCGGTTGGGCGCTGGTCAGCTACGGGCTCCGCATGTGGGCCATCACGGCGGGCTATCATCGGTACTTCTCCCACCGGAGCTACAAGACGAGCCGGGCGTTCCAGCTCTTCCTGGCTCTCTGCGGCACCCTGGCCCTCCAAAAAGGCCCCCTCTGGTGGGCGGCCCACCACCGTGCCCATCATCAGCACGCCGACGACGAGGAGGACATCCACTCGCCGACGCTGCGCGGGATCTTCTGGTCGCACGTGGGATGGATCCTCTGTGACAAATACAAATCCACCGATCGCGCGCGCGTCCAGGACCTCGCCAAGTTCCCCGAGTTGCTGTGGCTCGAACGGTTCTGTGTCGTGCCGCCGGTCCTCGCGGGTGCCGCTCTATGGATTTTCGGCGGGCCGGCCGTCTTCGTCTGGGCGGGCCTGGTGGCGACCGTGGCGCAATGGCACGGCCTCTTCACCGCCAACTCCCTCTCCCACGTCTACGGCTGGCGCCGGTTCGAAACCTCTGACACGAGCAGGAACAACCCGCTGCTGGCCCTCCTCACCTTCGGCGAAGGATGGCACAACAACCACCACCGTTATCCGGGGTCGGCGCGCCAGGGGTTCTATTGGTGGGAGATCGACGTCAGTTACTACAGTATCAAGGCGCTGGAGGCAGTGGGGTTGGTGTGGGACGTCCACAGCGTGCCCCAGCGCGTCCTGGCGCAGACGAGAGCCTGAAAGAGACGCTCACCGGAGCCCGCCGCTCGCCCTGGCGCCCGTGGGCACGCGGTCCCGCACCAGCTCACGGCAACGGAAGCGCTGGACCTTGCCGCTGGTCGTCTTGGGGATTCCCCCTTTGGGAACCCAGTGGATGGTCGCGCCGGTGAGGCCGAAGCTCTCGGCGAGAGCCTTGTGGACCGTCTCCTCGATGGTCGCGCCGCCGGGAACCGGCAAGATGCGGCTTTCGACCAGGATGTGCAGCGCTTCGGTGCCGAGGGTCGGGTCCTCGATGCCGACCGCGGCCACCCCGCGCGCGATGTCGCTGTCGATCTGCTGGGCGACGAACGCCTCGATCTCGCCCGGAATGAGGTTGCGTCCCTTGATGATGAGGATCTCCTTCTTCCGTCCGACGATATAGAGCCCGCCGTCCCGCCAATAGCCGAGGTCGCCCGTGAGCAGGAACCCGTCCCGCAGCAGCGCCCCCGGCGTGGGGTCCCCCCAGTAGCCGTCGACGACACCGGGACCGGCGACCTCGACCTCGCCGACCCGGCCGTCCTCCAACTCCTTGCCCGCGGTATCGACGACCCGCACTGTGTGTCCGGCGATCGCGCGGCCGACACAGACGAAGTCGCGCGGCGGCGCCATCGCGCCGTCCCCTGCCGCGAAAAGCCCCTGGACGGGGCGATCCACGATCGGCGGCCGGTCCACTTCGGTAATAGTCGCCGCCAGGGTCGCCTCCGCCAGGCCGTAGACCGGCAGTGTCATCTCGGGCTTGTAGCCGTAGGGTGCGAAGGCGGCGGTGAACGACTCGAGGGTCTCGCGGCGGATCGGCTCGGCGCCCCAGAAGGCCACCCGGCAGCAGCTCACGTCGAGGCCTTCGAACTTGCGGGCTGCCGCCAGGCGCGCGCAGGCGTGATACGCGGAGTTCGGCGCGGCGGTGATCGAAGCGCCGTACCGGCTCATCATCTGCCACCAGTAGCGCACGGGATGGCGGACGAAATTCGCGGGGTCGGTGACGTTCAGGGGCACCTGCCAATAGAAAGAGCAGGAGACGGCGATCAGGCCCATGTCATGGAAGAGCGGCAGCCACATGCCCAGGCTGTCCTCCGGCCGCAGGCGGAGCGCGGCGCCAATCCCCGCGATGTTGGCGACGATGTTGCCGTGCTTGACGACGGCGAGCTTTTGCCGGCCCGTCGAGCCGGAGGTGAGCTGGAGGTGGGCGATGTCGTCCGGCTTCGCCGCGAGATCCAGCTCACCCGCTTCCTCCGCGCCCAGGAGAGACTCCGCGGCGACCGCGTGGAGAGGCGGGGCGATTCCGGGTAGCGCGGCCTCCGGAACGATCACACAGCGAGGCTGGGCCGCTGTCCACAGCGACTCGAGCTGGGCGGAGGGCCTCCCCTCCGGACCGAGGCGGGAGACGACGATGGGGACGACGCCCCGGAACAGCGCTCCGAGATAGATCGCCAGCAGCTCCCGGCAGGTCGGCAGGGCGAGGACGATGCGGTCCCCCTTCAGCACCGCCAGCTCGTCCAGCCCGCGGGCCGCCGAGGCCGCCAGCCGGTAGAGCTCCGCGTAGGTCAGCTCGGCGGCCTCCAGCCCGCCTTCCACGAGACGCACCGCAAGCTGCCGGTTGTTCACCTCGACGCTCTCACAGAGGGCGTGGAGAACCGTCGGATGGGGAGGACGGCTCATAAAGCACGGGCGCTCAGGGCGCCTCCCGCCGGCCGCACCGCTGCGCGCAGAGACTCGCGAAGCTCGCCATAGCGACTTTCAAAATCGGCTTTCAACAGATCTTCCTTGAGGATGCCGGCATTCGTGTAGTAAGGTTTTTCGATCTCCTCGAGGAACTGGATGTGCTTCAGCATGCCGTCGTTGCCGGGCTTGACACAACGTGCATGGTTCTTGAGCCGCATCCGCCGCTGCGGGCGGGTCTCGATCTCGAAGGCGTGCCGGAAGAAGATGTCGTAGCACTCCAAAATCCGTCGCTGCAGCACGCTGGGCCGCATGTGGCGGGGGAAGATGCCGACGTAGGAGTAGTGCTGGTAGGTGGGGCCGCCGATGATGATGCGATGGTCCTCGACGTCCTGGTGCGAGCCGAAGAGCGCCGTCTGGAACGGATATTCGGCGAGGCACATGAAGATGGGATGAGGGATCCGCGCCTCGGCGCACCAGCGGGCGCTGTAGGCGATGGCGGGCTCGTCCTGGAACTCGAGGCCGAACATGATCCCCGACTGGATATAGATGTCCTCCGCCGCCAGGGCGAGCAGGCGCTCGGTCTGGCGTGACACGTCGCACCGCTTGTTGAAGGCCTGCAGGACCCTCGGCTGCTCCGATTCGACGCCGATGTAATACTCCTCGAACCCCGCGCCTTTCAGATCGCGGACGAGCTCGAGGTCGTCCGCCAGCTCGATCCGGGTCATGGCGATGAACTTGAACTGGAGGTCGCGGACGGCGGCGGCGACGTCGTGACAGAACTGCTTGTTGGTCGCGAAGTTGATGTCCGAGACGTAGAAACGGCGCGAGCCGATCTGCTGATGGATGCCCTGCAGCTCCTGGCGGATGGTGTCGACGTTCTTGGTGCGGAACTTCCGTCCCAGGATGCGGATCGAGTAACAGAAGGAGCACTCGAAGGGACAGCCGCGCGACATCGAGATCGCCGCCCACTGGATGCGGTCACGGTGCCGGGATTCCAGGAGCGCGGGGTTGATCCGGTTGTCGATGCTGCCGTACCGTGCGACCTGGTTGAGGACCAGCCGGCCTTCGCCGTCGCGATAGCAGAGGTTGTCGACCTCGGCCAGGTTGCCGCCCGTCTCCAGGCAGCGGATGAGCTGGGCTGCCGGGATCTCGCCCTCGGCCATGATCGCGAAGTCGCCGTACTCGAGGACCTCGTGCGGCGCGAAGGAGGCGTGCGGTCCGCCGAAGACGATCTTGCACGACGGTTTCCTGCTCCGCCGGATGAGCTCGAGGACCGGCCGGTTGGCATAGAACATCGCCGCCAGAGAGGAGATCAGGATGTAGTCGTAGGACGCCAGCGGATAGTCGGCGGGATCGTCGCCCCAGAACATCTGGCACATGTCGATGTGGAGACCGGGGAGCTCCGTCTGGAGAAATGATGCGATGTAATAGATCCCGTCGTTGTATGTGCTCGCCAACGCGCCGGCGTCACGGAAGTCCTGATGGAAGCTCAACTGTATGCAAAGTATCCTTTTCTGGGACAGATCCATGGCTCAAATCTCCTTTGCTTCCGGGACGGGCGAGCCGTGAAAGGGCTGCGCAACGACGAGGGCGGCCCCGACGCCGCCGAACCCGTATGTATTGATCAGGCACCGGCGCACGGCGCCGGCGCCATAGTCCGGAAACAGATTCATTCCGGAATACTGCGGCGCAACCGCTTCCAGGTTCAGGGTTGGCGAGATCTTGCGTCCGTTGAGCGCTCCGACGGCCGCCGCCAGGTTGAGCGGGCCGCTGGCCGCGAAGGTGTGGCCGAGATGGCCCTTGATCGAGGTGACCGCCGGCCGGGCGCGGCCGGCCGCGAAGAGGGCTTGCAGGGCGTCGAGCTCGCTCTCGTCGCCCTTGCGCACCCCCGCCGCCTGAGCGTAGACGCAATCGACGTCGGCCGAGTCGCGGCGCGCGTCGGCGAGCGCCAGGCGCAGACAGCGCAGCGTGTCGGAGGTGGACGGCAGGGCGACGCCGCCGCCGCCGCTGCAGGTGGCATAGCCCTCGATCTCGGCGTAGATCCTGGCGCCGCGCCGGACAGCCCGCTCGCGCTCCTCGAGACAGAAGACCACGGCACCCTCGCCGAGCACGATGCCGTCGCTGTCGCAATCGAAAGGCCGCGGCGTCGGACGGCCGCCGTTGCGGGTGCTCAACATCCTCATCGCCTGAAAAGAGGAGAAGGCGATGGGGGTCAGCACACCGTCCGCGCCGCCCGCCAGCGCACAGTCCACAACCCGCGAGCGGATGGCGTGGAAGGCCTGTCCGATCGCTTGGCTGCCGCTCGCGCAGGCTCCCGAAATGGTGTACTGCGGGCCCGTGAAATCGTTCCGCAGAGCGATCAGGCCGGCCGCCATGTTGGGCAGCATCGACGTGATCTGGTAGGGGCTCACCTTGCGCGCGCCGCGCGTCTCTTGACGGATGACGGCGTTCTCCATTTCGTCGAGCCCGCCGGTGCTCACGCCCAGGTAGAGCGCGCAGGAGGCCGCGGCCTCGCCGTCGAGGCGCAATCGGCCGTCGCTCGCCGCCCGCTCGGCGGCGGCGACGGCGAAGTGCACGAACTTTCCGCCGCGCCGCACCTCGTGGGCATAGGGTCCTTCGGCGGGGGGGCAGACGGACGGGCTCACCTCGGCAGCGATGCGGCAGGCGAAGCGGCTGGCATCGAACCGGCTGAGCGGTCGCACCGCGGACTCGCCGTCCTCGAGGCCTCTCCAGAGCTCCGTCAGCGTCCCTCCCAGCGGCGAGACGACACCGGCCCCCGTGATCACAACACGCGCATCGCTCATCGCCGATCGATCAGACCGCCACCGACGCGGGCCCCTTCTCGCTCTCGAGCTTCATGGCGATGTAGTCGATGAGGTCTTGCAGGGTCTTGAGCCGACCGAGCAGTGTCTCCTCGAACTCCACATGGAAGCAATCCTCGAGATAGAGCAGCATCTCGAAGCTCTTCAAGGAGTCGAGACCGGGGACCAGGGTGGCGAGCTCGGACTCCGGCCGGAGGTTGGACACGTCCTGCTCGAGGTACTCGCCGATGTGCTGCACCGTCTTCGTAAAAATCTCGGTTGAAGTCAAGATCTGAAATCTCCCTGGAGAGTCCTGAATGAGGGATGGCGCGGGGAGTCTCGGCGTCCTTGCGTTTTGACCTCGTCTCGGAAAAGACTTATCATCCCGCCGGCGGCGTAAAGAGCAGATCGAAAAGGAGAGGTCAGGTGAAGAGCGTTCCTCCCCAGCCCGTTTCCGCGACGTCCGGGATTGGTCTGCTCGGCCTCGGAATCTATCTTCCCGAAAGGGTGATGACCAACGAGGAATGGACACACCGTGTCGAGACCTCGGAGGAGTGGATCGTCGCCCGCACCGGCATCCGGCGCCGGCGTATCGCGGCCACCTCTGAAAGCACCGTCGACCTCGCGGTGGCGGCGGCTCGCGCCGCGTTGAACGACTGCTCGCTCGGTCCCGGCGACGTCGCCGAGATCATCGTGGCCACCGATACGCCGGAAGTCTCCGTACCCGACACGGCGTCGTTCGTCCAACACCGGTTGGGAGCGCGGGAGGTCCCGTCCTACGATCTGGCGGGCAGCGGCTGCGCCGGCTTCCTGCAAGCCCTCGACCTCGCCCGTTCGCGCATTGTCTGCGGCGTGGGGCCGGTCCTGGTCGTCGGGGTGGAGCTCCTGAGCCGCATGATCGATGCGCACGACCGCAACACGGCCGTCCTGTTCGGCGATGCGGCCGGCGCCGCGATCGTTGCCCGCGACGCCGGAGCGGCGGAGATCCTCGGTGCGGTCGCCGGCACCGACGGCAGCCGCGGCGGCATCCTCGGCATCGAGGTGGGCGGCACGCGCATGCCCGTCACCCTCGAATTGGCGCAGCAGGGCCTTCACCAGCATGTGACCATGAATGGCCGGGAGGTATTCCGGGAGGCCGTCCGGCGCATGACCGAGGCGGCGCAGCAGGTGCTGGCGAAGTGCGGCGTCGCGCCTGCCGACCTGGCTCTCGTCGTGCCCCACCAGGCCAACCTGCGCATCATCGAGGCGCAATCGAAGATGCTCCGTCTGCCGCTTGAGAAGTTCGCGATCAATATCCAGGAGTACGGCAACACCGGATCCGCGTCGATCCCGCTTGCCCTCTGGGAGGCCCGCCGCGACGGCCGCATCGCGCCGGGAGACCTCGTGCTCCTCACCTCCTTCGGGGCGGGCCTGCACTGGGCCGCCGTCCTGCTGCGCTTCTGAGCCGCGAACGCTCAAAGGCTCTCCATCTCCCGGCCGCCGTCGGCGGTCGCGGCGAAGGGGACGGGCAGCGCCTGATCCTTGGGGCGGTACAGGAGGTCGGGATCCTTGGTGTAGCCCAGCACCCAGATGGAAAGATAGGTGTCGACGTAGTCGAGCCACGCCCGGAATTTTTCTTCGCTCGTGCAGTGCAGGTCCAGCCGCGAGCTGACGATGGCACTGCCCGCCGCGTAGTGACGGCAATCCGCGCAGTCCGTGTCCGGCACGCAGCAGTCGGTTTCCGGCGTATGCGTCAGGTCCGTCCGGTAGCTCCGGAAAGTCTTGGTGAGGCCGCTCCCCGCCCGGCCGGCCGCCAACTGCGCGCGCGGGTAGATGCAACCGAACTTCTGGTCCAGGCTCTGCTCATCCGTATGGATCTCGGCGTTGTAGTAGGAGTACAGGACGGTGTCTTCGTACCGCTCCATGGCCTCGATCATTTTTTTTCGCGTCTGTGTCCGCATATCCTGCAGCTTGAGCGCCGAGGAGCTCTCCTCGGGAGTGCTGAACACGTTGAACGTGATCTTGTGGCCTGCGGCGGCGACCTGCTCGATCACCTCGTCGACCTGGTCGACGTTCTCCCTGTTGAAGGTGTAGACGAAGATCACCCGGTCGTCGCCGCGGTAGTTCTCCAACTGGATCGGCAGACAGTTGGGGCCGGGCTTGCCGCCGAAATACTTGCGGTACTTCGGATCCCCCTGGCTGTCGCCCCATACCGAGAGATGGATCTTGTAGCGCACGGCGGGATCGATCTTGCGCAGCCCGTTGGAGGCGATGGTCCCAAAGGGGATCTCGTCATAGCAGGCTTGCAGGATCTTCGGAGCCAGGGCGGGCTCGGCGCCGGCCAGCACGATATAGGTGATCCCCCGCTCCTTCTCGCTCCGGATGAATTCGCGCCATGCCTCAGGGTCGCGGTTGTCCTTGACTTTGTACTTGTCGCCGGCGAAGTAGTAGCACCCGTCGCATCGCAGTTGGCAGGCGCTGGTGACGTCGTACGTCGATTCTTTGAGGAAGAAGAATCTCCTGACCTTCTGGTACCGCTGCGCCAACTCGGGAACCTGCAGAAATTCCGTGAAGCTCATTGCAACTCCTTTCCGGGAGCCCAACTCAAGGACGTCAGGACGCCGTCTTCTCCTTGACATAGAGCTCGATCGCTCTGAGCGAGCCGAGTCGAGGGTATTCCTCTCTTTGAATCGAGATTTTGTATTGGTCTTCGACGCGGATGAAAAAATCCGTCATGTCGAGGCTGTCGAGGCCGATGTCCTCGAGCTTCGAGTCGTCATGCACGGTCTTTTTGAGAGCCGGGATGTCATAGTCTCCGCCTTTCAAGGACTCCCACAGGATCTCCGCGATGGGGCTGGACAACGTCTCGGGCATCGGTTCTTCTCCTTTGGGTAGAATCGTCTCAGTGGCGGGCGTCCGTACCGTTCCGGCCTTCGACGACCATCGAGAAGTTGGTGCCCCCGAAGCCGAAGGAGTTGAGGAGCGTCCGGTGATGGTCGTAGGCCATGGCCGCGGTCGGGATGAAGGCCGCGGGCAGGCTCGGATCGGGAATGTGGTTCAGCGTCGGCAGGAGCACGCCCCGGGCCATCCCATCCATCGCCAGGATGAGCCCGAGGATCGAGGAGGCGCCCAGCGAGTGGCCGATCTGGGACTTGTTGGCCACCACCGGCACGCGCTCGAGCCGTTCGCCCAGCACCTCGCGCAGCGCCGTGAGCTCGGACTGGTCGCCGAGCGGAGTCGAAGTGGCATGCGCGTTGACGCAGTCGACGTCCTCCGCGTTGCACTTCGCCGCGGCGAGCGCCGACTCCATGCAACGGGCGATGTTTCGGGGCGAGATCCGCGTCAGATGATCGGCGTCGGAGTTTGCGAAGGCCCCCAGGATCCGCGCCTGCACGGGCCATCCCATCGCCTTCGCGTAGGACTCGTCGCTGATGAAGACGGCTCCGGCGCCTTCGGCCAGGACGAAGCCGCGGCGGTCCTGTGAGAAAGGGCGGCTCGCCTGCCCCGGGTCGGCGAAGGCGCGATCGTTCGGCTCATCCCTCCGGTAGAGGGCCTTCAACCATTCCAGCCCTCCCACCGAGTGGGGCATCAAGGGGAACTCGTGACCCACGATCAGGGCGCAATCGATCAGGCCCGCGTGGATCAATTGCGACGCGAGGAGGATCGCGTGACCGCTCGAAGCGCAGGCGCTGCCGATGCTGAAGCACGGTCCCTGGATCCCGACCTCGCTGGCCGCCACGGCCAAAGGCACGTTGTGGCATTGGTGCAGGATGTACTTTGAATCGGCTTTGTGGGTGCGATTGAGCGTCTCGCGGGCGATCTGGGAATTGAGCGCCGTGCCGCCGAGGAAGGCGATGCGCTGCGGCATGTGCCGGGAGACGTCGAAGTCGATCTTTTTCAAGACGGATCGCGTCAACCAGCGGATGGCGTGGTAGTTCGGCTCGCACCACTTGTTGAAGCGGTCGGCGGAGCCGGCCATGTCGGAGAAGGACAGCGGGATCTGCCCGCCGTAGGAGATGGCCGATACGCCCTGAAGCGTTTCGGCGTCCGGGCTGTACCGATCGATCGGCCGGATCCCGCTCCCGCCGGCGGACAGCGTCCCCCAGGTATCTTCCAGGGTCTGGCCGGCGGAAGTCAGGCACTCATAGGAGACGACAGCTATCTTGTCAGGCATGGGCCTCCGTAAGACCTCGGGACGAGAAGGCTCTTTAAACCGTCAACTGTCACCCGCCTCAACGACTGCCACTCACATAGATGCTGTGTAATAGGCAAAACATCTAACTTCTATTAAAGGATACCCAGGATGGCTTTGACGCGCAAGTCCCAACCTTAGCTTCCAAGAGGCTGAGCGGCGCTCCCCGATCTTCAGTCGCTTGCGAAAACACAGAGATTCGTCTCGGGTATACTTCTCGCACCGAGGGAGGCGACGGCCTCCTCGCGAAAGGAGCCCTGGATGACCGTCAAGGACCGCGAGCCGATCGCGCTGGAGCCGGCCGGCTCCGCCGACTCTGCTGTCTATAAGGAGGACGCCCTGGAGACCATGGCCGAGGCGCGGCAACGCTGGGAGGCCGCCAAGGCGAAGGCCGAGGCGCAGGTCCCGGCGTGGAAGCGCGACTGGACGACGGTTTCCGGGATGGCGGTGCCGGCGCTGGTCACCCCCGAGCAGGTGGCGGACCTCGATCCGCGGCAGGACATCGGCGTCCCCGGCGAGTATCCCTACACGCGGGGCATCCACCCGACCGGCTACCGCGGCAAGCTATGGACCATGCGCCAGTTCGCCGGCTTCGGCACGGCGGCGGACACCAACGAGCGGTTCAAGTACCTGCTGTCGCAGGGGCAGACCGGCCTCTCCGTGGCGTTCCACCTGCCGACGCTCTACGGCTACGACTCGGACCACAAGATGTCGACCGGCGAGGTGGGGAAGTGCGGCGTCACGGTGGACACCCTGGCCGACATGGAGACGCTCTTCGCCGGCATCCCGCTCGGCGAGGTGACGACGTCGATGACCATCAACTCGACGGCGCCCATCCTCTTCGCGATGTATCTGGCGGTCGCGGAGAAGCAGGGGGTGGACGTCAAGCGCCAGGTCTCCGGCACGCTCCAGAACGACATCCTCAAGGAGTACATCGCGCAGAAGGAGTACATCTATCCGCCGCGGCAGTCGATGCGGCTGATCACCGACCAGTTCTCCTTCGCCGCCAAGCACGTGCCACGCTGGAACACCATCTCGATCTCTGGATACCACATCAGGGAAGCAGGGTCGACTGCTCTCCAGGAGCTGGCGTTCACGCTGCGCGACGGCATGGAGTACGTGCAATACGGCATCGACGCCGGCATGGACGTCGACGAGTTCGCGCCGCGCCTGTCGTTCTTCTTCAACAGCCACAACGACTTCTTCGAGGAGATCGCCAAGTTCCGCGCCGCGCGGCGGATCTGGGCGACGGTGATGCGCGAGCGCTACGGCGCCAGGAACCCGCGCTCCTGGATGCTGCGCTTCCACACCCAGACCGCGGGCTGCTCGCTGACCGCGCAGCAGCCGCTCAACAACGTGGTGCGCACCACCGTGCAGGCGCTCGCCGCGGTGCTCGGCGGCACCCAGTCGCTGCACACCAACGCGCTCGACGAGACGCTGGAGCTGCCGACCGAATCGACCGCGCGCACGGCGCTCCGCACGCAGCAGATCCTGGCCCACGAGTCGGGGGTGATCAACACCATCGATCCGCTCGGCGGGAGCTGGTTCGTGGAGGAGATGACCCGGCGCATGGTGGACGGCGCGTTCGACTACTTCCGCCGCATCGACGAGCTCGGCGGCATGGTGGAGGCGGTCGAGGCCGGTTTCCCGCAGCGCGAGATCATGGACGCCTCCTTCGCCTACCAGCGGGCGTTCGAGGAGAAGGAGAAGCTGATCGTCGGCGTCAACGCCTTCCAGGCGACGGACGACGAGCCGATCGACATCCTTTACATCTCCGACGACCTCGCGGAGCGCCAGATCGCCTCGCTCAACGAGGTCAAGGCGCGCCGCGACAAGGGCGCCGTGGAGCGCACCCTGGACGGCCTCAAGACGGGCGCCGCGGGGAGCGCGAACACGATGCCGCTGATCCTCGACTGCGTGAAGGCTTACTGCACGGTCGGCGAGATCAGCGATGCCCTGCGCGACGTTTTCGGCACCTATGAGGAGCCGGCGGTCTTTTGACCGCCCGGAACGATCTGACCATGCGTATCTCCGCCGCCGCCGCGCGGGACCTGTTGCTGTATATGTTGTGGGCCGACCGCACCACCCTGCGGGCGGTCCGCGAAGTGTCCCCCGAGCACCTGAGGCGCGAGGCCGGCATCAGCTTCGGCTCGCTCTTCGGCACCATGGTGCACATGCTGGGCTCGCAGCGCCGCTGGCTCGCCCGCTTCCAGGGCCACGCGCCGGCCCACATCCCCACCCTCGACGACTTCCCCGATCTCATCTCCTGGATCCAATCCTGGGAGGAGACCGCCTCCGAGATCGAAGCTTTCCTGGCCGCCTTGACCGACGAGCAGCTCGCCGCGTCCCTCACCTGGACGGACAGCGAGGGAGCGACCGTCACGCGGCCGCTCTGGCAGCCGGTCCTCCATCTGGTGAACCACTGCAGCTACCATCGCGGCCAGGTCGTCTCCCTGCTGCGCCAGATGGGATATCAGCCTCCGTCCACCGATCTCATCCGCTACTTCGGCGAACGATAGCTTCTGTTCCGTCTGTCCGGCATAGAATGTCGCGCAGAAGGAGGGAGAGCCCATGACGATTCGAATGGTTGGGTCGGCCGCTGCCCTGCTCGCGGGGCTGCTCGTCGTCGCTCCGAGCGCCGCGCGCGCCGAGGGGCGCATCACCGTCACCAAGGCGACAGTGCAGGGCTGCAGAGCAATGGGGAAGTGCATCTGGAAGGTCACCTGCCAAGTCGGCAAGGAGCAGCTCGTCCAGGATCTGCGCGGGGTCAGCCGGGACGTCAAGGAGATCAACAAGTCCTACGACGCGCCCGGGTTCCCGGTCAACGTCCAGTGCAAGACCGAGATCGACGACGGTTTCTTCTCCACCGCGTGGAAAGAGGTGGGCAAGGGCGGAGCTTCGGTGCCGGGGGGCGGCGACTGGGACTTCGAGATGGTGAACAAGGAGAACGGGGGAGTGACCGTCCACGTCACCGTGGACAGCCTGGAGATCGGCGTTCCGGCGGCGGCCCCGGCCGGCAAGGCCGCCAAAGCGCCGGCGAAGCCCGCCAAGGCTCCGGCCGCGGCACGGCAGTACATCGGCGTGTTCCAGGCTTCGCCGCAGGGTGAGGCGGTCCTCGTCGGCTTCCCCTGGGATCAGTTCAAGGCGCGCGCCGACCAGCTCGACGCCGGGGGCGTGCACATCGTCTCCCTGGACACCTACGTCGACGGCGGCCGGCGGGTGTGGAGCGGCATCTTCAAGACCTCCGGCGAGAAGCAGCTCCTGATGCAGGGCCTCGCCTTCGAGGAGTTCACCAAGAAGTACAAGGGCCTGGTGCAGGATCAGCACATGCGCATGCTGGACATCGTCTCCTACGACGAAGGGAACAAGCGGCTGATCGGCGGCGCCTTCCAC
Source organism: Thermoanaerobaculia bacterium (assembly GCA_036264355.1). Taxonomy (GTDB): domain Bacteria; phylum Acidobacteriota; class Thermoanaerobaculia; order Multivoradales; family UBA5704; genus UBA5704. The sequence continues at coordinate 1,240 of DATARD010000093.1, read as the reverse complement.
GAGGGCTACGACAAGCCGGCTCCCCCGTGGTTCCTGGAGCAGAAAGCCTTCGAGGCCAAGGTGGCCGAGCTCGGCGGCCAGGGGCAGCGGCTCCAGCATATGGACGTCTACAAGACGACCGGAAACAAATTCAACTACGCCGGCGTCTTCCGCGAGGGCTCGGGGAGCTACGGCCTGTGGACCGGCCTCGACAAAGACGCCTTCCTCGCCAAGTGGAAGAAGGCGAGCGACGGGGGCACGCAGATCAACGAGGTCAAGACCTACTCCGACGGCAAGAAGCGTCTCTACGACGCGGTGATCGGCGGCGGCGGGATCAAGACCGAGGTCGATCTGGGGATGGATTGGAACGCCTTCGCCGCGAAGTGGAAAGAAAACTTCGCCAAGGGCTTCCGCCTGGTCGGGCTGGAGACGTACCAGGATTGACCTGAAGTCGTGGAGGGGCTTGCCCCTCCACGACGAGCCCCTCGTGGTGGTATCGTCGCGCCATGAAGCAGCGAGGGCAGGCCGTTGACCGGCACGGAAGGACCTGGACAGCGACGGTCGTGTCCGAGGCTGAGGCCGAAGAGGCGGACTTCCGCTTCTGGTACGAGGGGCTCTCCCCCGAAGAGCGCGTCAACGCCGTGCAGGACTGTCTGCTTTCCGCTTTGAAGGCCAAGGGAATTCGTGAGATCCCGCGACTACGAAGAGTTCATCGAGTTCTTGAACCAACTCGAAGCTAGATACCTCGTTGTCGGAGCCCACGCCGTCGCCTTTCACGCCCGTCCGCGCGCGACCAAGGACCTCGACGTCTTCATCGAGCCGACGCGCGAAAACGCGGAGCGCGTTCTCACAGCCATCCGGCAGTTTCTTGGTACGGACTTGGGAATCAAGGCCACAGACCTTTCGACCCCAGGCCGGATCGTCCAGCTCGGAGTTGCCCCGACGCGGATCGACCTGATGGCGCGACTCTCGGGCATCCCTGATTTCGAGTCTGTCTGGCAGCGGCGGGTGGATGCCGTCTTCGGAGACGTTCCCGCCCATTACCTCTCTCTGGATGATCTGATCCAAAACAAAACCAAGGCGGGCCGTGATCAGGACAAGGCAGATCTGAAGGTGCTGCGCCGGGTCGGCAAGACGAGTGGCCAGTCGCGGCGCCAGCGATTCCGCAGTCGGAGGTAAGTGCCCTTCGGAAAGCGAGTAGCGGCGGGGAGTGGGACTAAATTTCTCCCTGAAGAGACCGGGGAGCAGATTCGTATTCGCC
>DATARD010000088.1:0-13014 GCA_036264355.1 Thermoanaerobaculia bacterium | reverse complement strand
CCCTTCAAGTGACAGGGACGACCCTTCAAGTGACAGGGACGACCTTTCAAGTGAGAGGGACGACCCTTCAAGTGACAGGGACGACCTTTCAAGAGAGCGGGACGACCTTTCAAGAGAGAGGGACGACCCTTCAAGTGACAGGGACGGCCCTTCAAGTGACAGGGACGACCCTTCAAGTGACAGGGACGACCTTTCAAGAGAGAGGGACGACCCTTCAAGTGAGAGGGACGGCGATTTCGTCCTACGCCGGCTCCTGCTTCGTATGAGGTGGGGCGTGTTTCATTGACCAGCAGGTGGTTGCCACAATTCGACCTTGTTTCCCTCGGGATCGATGACCCAGGCGAACTTTCCGTACTCAGATTCATCGATCTTGTCGAGGACTTCGCATCCCTCTTCCTTGAGAATTTTGATAAGGCCGTGAAGGTCTTCGACACGGTAGTTGACCATGAAGGAGGCATTGCTCGGAGCGAACTGCTTGCTTTCCGCGGGACTGATCAACCAGGCAGTGGTCCCAGCGACGGGTTTGCCCTCCGCATCGCTCCAGGTGAAGGCAGCGCCTCCCCAGTCCTGAACGTCGATGCCGAGGTGACGCTTGTACCAAGCCCGCAGCGCAGGTGCATCCTTCGCCTTGAAGAAGACGCCGCCGATGCCAGTGACTCGCTTCATGTGAACCTCCGGTTTTGCAGTGGTCGAGGGGTGGTGTTTCTTCCGCGGCCTCATTCTACTTTGTCAGTCCACCCGCCGAGTAGCAGCCGGGCGACCTACGCGCGGCGCGAGGTCAGCGTCGACCCCGTGCTCGCGGCGATGACCAGCGCCACGGCCAGCCATTGCCGCGGGGACAGCACCTCGTGCAGGAAGACCAGGCCGGCGAGCGCGGCCACGGCGGGCTCCAGGCTCATCAGGATGCCGAAGGTGCGCGCGGGAAGCTCCTTCAGTGCGATCATCTCCAGCGCGTAGGGAATCGCGCTCGACAGCAGCGCCACGCCGGCTCCCGCCGCCAACAGCCCGGGCGTCAGCCGCGCGAATCCGCCCGTCGCCACCGCGGCGGGGACCGCCACGAACGCGGCGATCGTCATCCCCGTCGCCACTGCGGCGCCGCCGGGGATCATCCGGGACACCCGGCCGCCCAGCAGGATGTATGCGGCCCAGCACGCGGCCGCCGCCAGCGCCAGCAGCACGCCCAGCGCGTCCGCTCCGCCGCCCGCCCATGGCGCGATCAGCGCGATGCCCCCTGCGGCCAGCCCTCCCCACGCCACGTCCACCGCGCGCCGCGATCCGAGCACCGCCACCCCCAGCGGCCCGAGGAAGTCCACCGTCACCGCCAAGCCCAGCGGGATGCGCGAGAGCGCCAGGTAGAACACCACGTTCATCACCCCCAGCACCACGCCGTACGGGATCACCGCCCGCCACTGCGCCGCCGTGGCCTGGCGCAGTCGCGGCCGGAACGCCGCCAGCAGGATCAACGCCGAGATGCCGACGCGGAGCCCTACCGTTCCCGTCGCTCCCAGCATGGGAAAGAGGCCCTTCGCCAACGCCGCGCCGCCCTGCACGCTGACGATGGAACCGAGGATCGCCGGGATCGGCGGGATGGCCGGGAGATGAGCGCTCTTCGTCTTGTTCATCTGCTCGGAATATCGCGCTACCTTCTCGGCTCATACCGCATCGCCACCGCCCCCGAGCCGAGCTCCAGCCGGCTCACGAGCTTCAAGTCGATAGGCTTCGACAGCCCCGCGAACAACGTCGGCCCATGGCCCGCTAGCCTGGGATGCACCACGAGCTCGTACTCATCGATCAATCCCAGCTCCGCCAACGCCAGCGGGAGCGTCGATGATCGCAGCACCCGTCCAATGTGACGTTGATGGAATACCGAAGGGGTCGCATGGCGCGCTATCTGTCCTGGTCCACAACCACCCATGCAGGCTCGGTATCGGACCAGCGCCAAGTCTTTCCCGTCTGCCGATCGAACCGAACGTAAATCTCCATGGCCTTGCCGCCCTTCGTGAAGTCGTGAACATAGAGAGAGTAGCGCAGAACCCCGCCGGGCACCGGCTTTTCGCTCTCCTTCTGTTCGGGAATCATCTTCCACTGCATCCCCATGGACCCGTCCAGCTTCCAAGTCTGGCCGGTAAACTGGTCGATCTTGATCCACGCTTCGGCCTCTTTGCCATCCCGCGTGAAGTTATAGGTGACGATATCAAAACGATCGGTGGATTCAGCTCCCTGCGACTCGGTCTCCTGGTCCGCGTCCAAGGTCCCAACTGGCATCAGCACCAAGAGCATTGAGAGAAAGGCAAGCAGTTTCATCAGTACCTCCAGTTTGCGGATCGCCGCCTCAGCGTCACTCGTCTTCCTCCTACACTCATCAAGAAGCAGTAGACTCTACGGCTAATTGCTTCTCAGCCCCGGAAGCCATCAAAGAACGCTTTGTGCGCGGCGAGCAGCTCCGCTTTGCGTTTGAGATCGGGTTCGAGCGACCAGACTCCCTCTTCGTGCGTACCACCGAGCAGGATGCCGTCGCTGCGCGGAAACATGTACAGATCGCCGCCAATCGTTGCGTACTGCACTTCCGGCTGCGGCAGAAGGAACGTCAACTGTCCCTTGACCGGTGTCAGCTCGTCGTCGTCAAACAAGGCTTTCGCGCCGAGCCCCGTGCAGTTGAACACGAGTTTTTCCGTGAGCTCCTGGATCGCGGTGCGGTCCGGCAGCTCACGCACGACAACCTTGCCGCCAGCGATGTGAAACTCGTCGAGCATCGCCGCGAGATACACCGGCGGTTCGATCAGCATCGTGTCGAACTGGCGCACGAAGGCGTAGCCGGTGAACGGATGCTCTTCCGGTGCGAGCGCGCGATACTCCGGCATCATGGCGCGCAACGGGCTCTGCGCGCCGGCATAGCTAGTTTCTATGAACGGCTGATGGCTCAAGTAATAGTTGCGCATCCAGCGCACGCCGAAACGCGGTCCGAGCATGATCTGATAGCGCTGGTACGCGTATTCCGCCGCGGCGAGCAGTTGCGTCCTGAAGGTGTCGGACCGGCTGGCGTGATCGGACAGGAATGCGGGAAACCACTGGCCGCCGGCAACGTTCGAGGTCGTCTCCGGCGGCATCGCTTTGGTATAGATCGTCACCGCGAAGCCCGCCTCCTGCAGCAGCCGCGCCGTGGCAAGCCCCACCGCGCCGCAACCGAGCACCGCGACCGCTCCGCGATGTCCGGAGACGCCCAGGTCGACGGCGAGCTTCGCCGTGCCCCAGGACAATGTAATGCCCGAGCCGCCGTGACCGTAGTTGTGCACAACGAGCGTCTCGCCGAGCTTTTCAGCCCGCACGACGAAACCGGACGGCCGGTACGGACGCAGGCCGACGACGGTGCGGATCTCGCGTTCCGGCGCCACATGCACCGGCGGCAGGTCGCGAGCGCTCCCGGTGAACGAGATGTCGGGCGCGATATAGGCCCGCAGCACGCCTGCCCGCCGGGCGCGCTCAGGCGCACATCCGGACAACAACGGCAAAGCAGAGGCGCCGGCGAGCGCCGCGCCGAGAACGCTGCAGTGGCGCAGGAAGTGACGGCGGTTCATGGGCTGAAGTATAGCGGCCCGCAGCGGCGACCGACGTAGGCGGCGACTGAGCTTTATTGCCCTTCTGGCGGCTGCCAGAGCTCAACTTTGTTGCCCTCTGGGTCCATGACCCATCCGAATTTTCCATACTCCGAGTCGTCGGTCTTGTCGAGCACGTCACAGCTTTCTTCGCGCAGTGCTTTGAGAAGTGCTGCCAGATCTTCGACGCGATAGTTGACCATGAAGGTCGACTTGCTCGGAGCGAAGTGCTTGCCGTCCGCAGGACCGATCGACCAAGCCGTCGTTCCCTTGGTCGGGTTGCCTTCGGAGTCAGTCCAGTCGAAGGCTGCTCCACCCCATGGCTGAATGTCGATCCCGAGGTGCTTCTTGTACCAATCGCAGAGTGCCTTGGGATCCTTGGCGCTCATGAAGATGCCGCCAATGCCTGTGACTCTTCGCATTCGGACCTCCGACGTTGGCTGAAGCCTGCAAGGGCAGCGCTTCCGACGTCTAATAGTCTATATGAACGTGCGTCTTCCGACAGGTCAGGTTACGAAGGGGTTGACTATCCTAACCCTCTCTCGCCGCTCAGCTTAGGTTACGCTATGCTCTTTCCTGAACCACGTCAATACGACGAGCGCTGGCAGAGAGACAGCCCAGCTCAGCCGGTGCGCTGCACACTGGGGTGGCACTTCTCCTGGGGCCCGACGACGGCGCGCAGGACCTTGACCACCTCGGCGGCGGCCGGACCGGTCGGCCTGACGCCGCAGAGGTGAGCCGCGAGCCGCATCCGGGGAAGGCTGGGCCGCACCGGCAGGGCGCGCATCCTCCCGTTCCGCAGCTCTTCGGCGACGGCATATTCCGGCAGCACTCCCAGGGCCAGCCGATCCGCCAGCACGCTCCGTTTCACCGCGTCGATCGTGCCGCTCGCCTCCAGGCGAGGCCCCGGCAGGCCGTCGGCGTGGAAGAAGCCGTGGAGCAGGGCGTGGAAGTCGCCCGAGGAGTCGCTCGTAAAGATGCGGAACGGCGCCAGCCGTGCCCGCGGCACCGGCACGTTCCCCGGCGGCGCCAGCGGATGCTCAGGACCGCAGAGCAGCACCAGCCGCACGTCGGCCAGCGGCTGCCCACCCTCCCTCGCCTCCGCCTCCGCCGTCGCGAGCAGAAAGCCGACGTCGTACCTCCCTTGCGCCAGGCCGTCGCGCGCCGTCTGGCAGGTCGCCACGGTCACGCTGAAGCGGGTGCCGGGCCACTGTTGCCGCAATACCGACAGGGCCTCCGGCAGCAGATAGGTGCTCACCGACTCGTTCGCCACGATGTCGACGACCGCCCGCGCCTCGCGGGTGGCAGCGGCCACCGCCGTCTGGGCGTCCTCCAGGGCGGCCAGCACGCGCCGGGCGTAGGGCAGCAGCGCGCGGCCGGCGGCGGTGAGGTCGCTGCCGCGGGCACCGCGCCGCCGCGCCACGGCCGGCGTGCCGAGGGTCCGGTCGAGAGCGGACATCGCTTCGGAGACCGTCGACTGGGCCATCCCGAGGGCCTGCGCCGCCGCCGTCATGCTTCCGGAATCCACCAGCGCCACCAGGGCGCGCAGATGCCGGATCTCGAGCCCCGCCCAGCCGCTCCGCTCCGGGATCGTCCGGGCTTCCGCGGCGGGCGCCTCCTGGGCCGGCGCAGGGCGCGCCTGCTTTGCGCTCATCGGCGGCTCCGATCGGTGTTATCGCTGGTTGGGAGAAAGCGCCGGCTCCGCCATGCTGTAGTCGTCTCGGAGCGGCAGCCCCAGCGCTCCCGCCATGGTAACCGATCGCAGGCTCAGTCCAGGAGGCCCCCTGATGAAGGCGATGAAGGCTCTGATCGTCGTCGACGCCCAGAACGAGTTCTCACCGGAGGGACACCGTCCCGTTCCCAACCACGCGGCCGCTCTCGCCGCGATCCGCGAGCGGGTCGAGGAGGCGCGGCGCGAGGCGAGGCCGATCGCCTGGGTCGTCCACCACAACCGGCCGCATGAATGGCCGGCGTTCGCGCCCGGCTCCTGGGGGGCGGAGCTCTCGCCCGGCCTCGGACCCCAGCCGGGTACCGGGCCTGAAGGGCTCTTCGAGAAGGACGTCTTCGGGGCGTTCAGCGGCACCGCCCTGGAGACGTGGCTCCAGTCGCTCGGCGTGCGCGCCGTCCTGATCGTCGGGTTCTACACCCACATGTGCGTCTCCACCACCACACGGGAGGCCCTGATGCGCGGCTACGACGTGGAGATCGATCCCGAGGCGACCGGCACCCGAGACCTGGACGACGAGAGGCTCGGCCGCCAGACCGCCGACGAGGTGCGCCGCTCGGCCCTCCTGCACCTGACGAACATGGGTGCGGTCCTGGCCCCACGGGTGTCGGTCGCCGTCGCCGCCGTCGCCGCCGTCGCAGATACTGCGGCGCCATGAGCACGGTCGGCCAGGACCTCCGCTACAGCCTGCGCACGCTCCGCAAGAGCCCGGGCTTCGCCGCCGCCGCGGTCGGCATCCTGGCGCTCGGGATCGGGGCGAATACCGCCCTCTTCAGCGTCGTCGACGCCGCGCTGCTGCGGCCGTTGCCGTTCCCGGAGCCCGGACAGATGATGCGGATCGAGGAGATACCGCCGCCGCCGGCACCATCCTTCAAGGCAGCGTCTCCCGCCAACTACTTCGATTGGCGGGGCCAGAGCCACTCCTTCGCGGCGCTGGCGGCCTACCGTGGCGGCTCCCTGACCTTGACCGGAGGGCAGGAGCCCGAGGCGCTCACGGCCGCCACCGTGATGGGAGACTTCTTTTCCGTGCTCGCAATCCGGCCGGTCCTCGGCAGGGTCTTCGCGCCCGAGGAAGAGGAGCCGGGCCACGACGATGTCGTGATCCTCTCCCAGGATCTCTGGCAGAGCCGCTTCGGGTCCGATCCGCAGATTCTCGGCCGAGGGCTCTTGCTCGACGGCCGGCGCCTTACGGTGGTGGGCGTCATGCCCTCCCTCCGGGTGGCGGCCTGGTATCCGGCGACCGTCCAGGTCTGGACGCCGCTCGCCTGGACCGCCAAGGAGCGCGCGGTCCGCGGCGAGCGTATCGTGAGCGTCATCGCCCGCCTCAAACCCGGCGTGGACCGCCTCCAGGCGCAGGCGGAGATGGACACCCTGGCGGGCCGCCTGGGGCGGGCGTATCCCGAGGCGGACAAGGGTTGGAGCGTCTTCGTGCAGCCGATCCACGACTACCTGACGGAGAGGGTGCGCCCGGCCCTCCTCCTGCTCTTGGGCGCGGTCGTCTTCGTCCTCCTCATCGCCTGCGCCAACGTGGCCAATCTGGTCCTCGTGCGGACCCTGGGCCGGAGCAAGGAGATGGCCATCCGCGGCACGCTCGGGGCGAGCCGCGGGCGGCTGGTGCAGCAGTTGGCGGCGGAGGCGCTGCTCCTCGCCCTGGCCGGCGGCGCCCTGGGCCTCTACCTGGCGCGCTTCGGCGTGGCGCTCCTCGTCGGGTCCCTGGGCAACCTGCTCCCCCCGAGGCTCGAGGTCCACCTGGATCTCCGGATCCTCGCCTTCACGCTGGGAATCTCGCTCTTCGCCGGGATCGCCGCCGGTCTGGCGCCGGCCTGGCTCTTCCTGCGGAGCGATCTCCAGCGTGCTCTCCAGCGCGGGCTGGGGCGGACCGACGCGACGGCCGGCGGCCGACGCGCGCGCGGCGCGCTGGTGGTCGCCGAGGTCGCGCTGTCGCTCGTCCTCCTTCTCGGCGCGGCGCTGATGATCGAGAGTCTAGCGGTCCTCCAGCGGGGCGATCCCGGCTGCGATCCCCATGGCGTGCTGACCCTGCTCCTCGGCCTTCCACAGCAGAAGTACCCCGAGCCCCGCCAGCAGAGCGCCTTCTTCGACCGGGTGCTCACGCGGCTGCGGGCCCTGCCGGGAGTCGAGGCCGCCGCCACGATCGATTGGCCCCCCCTGCTCGAGCCCGGGTTGAACGAGCCGGTCGCCATCGCGGGCCGTCCGACGGGCGCCCTCGCGGAGCAACCCCAGGTGGCGGTATCCCTGATCTCTCCGGGCTACCTGCGGACCCTGCGCATCGCGCTCCGGCGCGGGCGCGACTTCACCGCCGCGGATACCCTCGACCAACCTGCGGTTGTCCTGATCAGCGAATCCATGGCCCGGCGCTTCTGGCCCGGCGAGGACCCCCTGGGCAAGCGGCTCGTCCTCGGCAACGCCCCGAACGTCTCGGAGGAGGTCGTGGGCGTGGTCGCTGACGTCAAGGTGAACGGCCTGCGGGTCGCGGGGCCGACTCCGACCGTCTATCAGGCGCTGGCCCAGAGGCCGTGGCCGGCGACGACGGTCGTGTTGCGCGCGAAAGCCCGGCCCGAGAGCCTGGTCCCCGCGGTCGCCCGCGCCATCCACGCCGAGGACAGGGACCTGCCGCTGCTGGAGGTCGCGACCCTGGACTCCAACGTCGCCGTCATGCTGGGCCAGGAGCGCTTCAGCATGCTCCTCCTCTCCGCCTTCGCGGCGCTCGCCCTGCTCCTGGCGGCGGTGGGGATCTACAGCGTGCTCTCCTACACCGTCGGACAGCGGCAGCGGGAGATCGGCGTGCGCATGGCCCTGGGAGCGCAGATCCGGGATGTGCTCCGCTTGGTGGTCGTCGAAGGGATGCGGCCCATTCTCCTGGGCATCATCCTGGGAATCGGAGCGGCCCTGGCCCTCGGCCGCGTCCTGGCCAGCCTCTTCTTCGGGGTGAGCGTCACCGACCCGCTCCTGTTCGGAGCTGCGGCACTGCTCCTCACCCTCGTGGCGCTCCTGGCGAGCGCAGGCCCGGCCTGGCGGGCAGCACGGGTGTCGCCCAGCGAGGCGCTACGGGAGTAACCCTGTTGGCGCCCTCTATTGTATCCCTCGGAACATGGGCGTGAAGGTGACCGACCAACAAGCCCTTCGTGCCGCCTGCGCCTTCCGAACTTACAGAGACCTGTCTGCTCCAGGTCTCCTTACGAGTACCCCATGACGCGCCGGCCACTTCTTGTCTCGCGACGCAAGAGAATGCCTTCGAGCACCGAGAGGGCGGCGGGGCGACCCGTCTCGCCGACGCGCATCGCGAGCGCCGGTGCCGGATCAAGACTCAGCCCCAGCCGGCTCGCAAGCTGGGCGAGGTGCCCGCCGGCGGTGAGCTCCTCATAGCGAACGACGAAGGGAGCGAGACCGGGCGGAGCGTGGCCCCAGCTCGACGCCAGCGAGTCCCAATGCCGTGCGAAGCTCACGACGCAGTCCACCCGGCGATCGGGCCACCGCGCGTAGAGGCGCCAGTCTTTTGCAGCGCCTTTCACGGAGCGGTACGCGTCGATCGGATTGCGCGAGTTGACGACGAGTTGGGCGGAGGGATACAGCCACCGCAACAGGACCCCCTCGGCGGCACCGAGTCGGACCTCTTTGAAGCCCCAGCGTGCGTAACCGCGTGCCCTCGCGGGCTCGCCCAGCCAACGGTCGAAGAGGGCGCGCAGTGAGGCACGAAAATCATCCGCCGGCGGGAACAGATTGGCGATCCAACTGGTCGTCAGGTCTCCCGGCGGTCTCCGCTCGACCCAATACTCATCCGGAGGCCACCCTGGCTGCATGCCACAAATGGCCTCGGAGAGCCGCGTCAGCAGCCCGAGCCTCCCGAGGGGCTCTCCCCAGAGCATGAGGCGACGGTCCGTCATCAGAACACGCTGAAGAAGAGTCGATCCCGTGCGCCAGCCCGTGCTGAGCACGAACACTGGGCTCGACTCATCTTTGCCCGGCACTGGCGTCTCGAACGGGCCCAGCCTTTCGAGCGCCGCGGACACCTCTTGAGCATGCGGTCCGGTTGCCCGGCGACTAAGCGCCCGCGCAACAGCCCGAACGGTTCGGCTCACCTCAGTCCCTCCACAACCCACCCCATCTCTTCCAGTGCCCTGGCCAGCGCAGGGCGCATGATCCACAGGATCTCGCCGTTCTTGGGTTGGACGAACTTCGCCACGATCAGGACATGGTATTCGAGCCGCTGCCCCAGAATGTCGCAGATCTTCCGGGCGAGCGTCCCATACTGCAGGTTCACCGCTCCGTAGCTGGCATATCCGACGCTCCGGGCGAGCGAACGCGCGGTCACCGTGTGCCGCGGCGCCCGGTAGTGGCACTCCAGCAGGAGCCGGTGCTTGGGCGGCATGTCCCGCTCGAGCAGGGCGAGAGCCGCTTTGTAGGCCGCACAGGTGACCGATGCCATCTGTCTCCCTCGATCATTTCCGGGTGTTCAAAGAGCGTTCAGGAGTAACTATTGTGTGCCTCGGAACAGGGGCGTGAACGTGATTCCGACCAACAGGCCCTCCGGGCTAAGAAACCTGCTGACGATTTGACCCCATGGCTCTTTCTTGTTCTTGACGAGCAGGCGATAGCCCTGTCGCTCGAGTGTCAGCGTCGCCTGTTCGACGTCTTCGACGTCGAGCTCAAGCCAAGCCTGAGGAGAGGGAGTATCGACCGGCCAAGAGTCGGTGCCGAAGCAGGACTGAGCCGCTTGCGAAAGTGGCCAGAGAGCGAATGTCTTCGCCCCGGGCAGAGACTCGGTATGAAGATAGGTACCGCTCTCTTCCTTGAACTGGATGCCCAGAACGCCTTCGTACAGCGTTCTGCTCGTCGTTACGTCGGGAACGACCGGACCAAATCCGGCGATGAAGAGGATCTTGATGTCCTTGGGTGGCTGCATGGCGGCTCCGGGAAACAAGGCACTGAGCGTTCGGATTTACGGCTCTTGAGCGATGGCGCGATTTTGTTGGCGGTCCGAGCGTCGGCTAACGCGCGGAAGTGAGCGAGTGGGAACCGCGCTGTTTTGCGGGTTCCGTCCGCTCGACACCCGATTTGGCCGCCACCGAGACGTTACGATATTTGCATGCAGCTCTCCTCTACACCGGCTATTCCAATTCTACCCCGAGCACCTCTATGGTTCGACGGAGACCCCTCCAAATCTGGATGATATCGTCCTCCCGCGGTGCAGGCTGATCGTGAGCTGGCACTCTTGCTCTCGTCGTCCGCTTCGCCTCGAATGGAGTCCTCGTCGCTCCAAGTGGAGTCCGCCTCATTCCGAGTGGAGTCCGCCTCACACGGTTGGCAGCCCGCCTCGCTTCGAGTGGAGTCCTCATCGCTCCAAGCGGAGTCCGCCTCATTCCGAGCAGCGTCCGCCTCACTCGGTTGGCAGTCCGCCTCGCTTCGAGTGAAGTCCTCGTCGCTCCAAGCGGAGTTCGCCTCACTCGGACCGACCTCCGCCTCACACGGTTGGCAGTCCGCCTCGCTTCGAGCGAAGTCCCCATCGCTCCGAGCAGAGTCCGCCTCACTCCGAGCGGCTTCCGCCTCACACGGTTGGCAGTCCGCCTCGCTTCGGGTGAAGTCCCCATCGCTCCGAACAGAGTCCGCTTCACTCCGAGCGGCTTCCGCCTCACACGGACCAGCGTCTGCCTCACGCGAAGGGGTGTCCGTCTCGCATGAAGTGGCTTCCGCCTCGCGCGGACGCGTGGGCCGCGCTGGAGACGGCGGAGGATCCCACGATGGGGCTACATCAGGAGCGAATCGGAGTGCTCCTGGAGGATCTCGGGGAGGAACGCCTGCAGTTCATGGACGAGACCGGTCTCGACGTCCAAGTCCTCTCCCTCACCACACCCGGGCTCCAGAATCTCGATGGCCCGACGAGCATCGCGCTCGCCCAACGCAGCAACCACCTCGTCGCGGCGGCCGTGGCGCGCCATCCGGAACGCTTTCAGGGCTTCGCCGCCCTGCCCACGCCCGCGCCGCATGAGGCGCCGCGCGAGTTGGAGCGGTGTGTGCGCGAGCTCGGGCTCAAGGGGGCGATGCTGCACGGCCGAACCCGCGACAAGAACCTCGATCATCAGGATTTCTGGCCCCTGTTCGAGCGCGCGGAGCAGCTTCGCGTGCCGCTCTTCATTCATCCGCAGATCCCGCAGCGCGCGGTGCAGGACGCCTTGTACTCAGGTTTCTCCGGACCGGTGGATCTCGCCTTCTCCACCTTCGGGCTCGGGTGGCACTATGAGGCCGGAATCCAATTCGTGCGCCTGGTGCTGGCGGGGGTCTTCGACCGCTTCCCCGACCTGCAGATCATCCTGGGTCACTGGGGAGAGGTGGTGCTCTTTTACCTTGAGCGCCTCGCCGCGCTCGATCGAGTGGCCAAGCTCAAGCGGCCGGTCACCGTCGCCATGCGCCAGAATCTTTACGTGACGGCGAGCGGGATGTTCAGCCGCGGCTATCCCGAGCGGACCCTCGAGATCGTGGGGATCGATCGCATTCTGTTCTCCACAGACTTTCCCTACCAGTATCGCCCGGGACAGAAGGCACGGCGCTTTCTGGAAGGCCTGCCGCTCGACGACGAGGCGAAGCGCCGGTTCGCCCATGGGAACTGGGAGCGCCTAGTCGGCGCTTAGCAAGCCAGCATGTGACGAGAAGGAGGAGTTGAAGGCGGCCAGGAGCTTCTCGAACGAGAAGCTCCTGGAACCAGGAAGAATTTTCGATCAGGAAAACACTTTAACGAAATAGTCCTTAACAGACACTGCATCCGGTGGGGCAGTGCGTGGCGCCGCCCGCGACGTCCGCGAGCTTTCCTTCTTCCAGGACGCTCAGCGTCTCGCGCTGGAGCGCCAACTTCTTCGCGGCCTTCTTCTGATTCTTCTGATTCTTCTCATTCTTCTTCTTCACAGGAGCCTCCCTTCGTTAGCCTTCGGTTTTACCGAAGAGTAAGAAGTGTACACCATATCCTTAGCAAGAACGCGCTCTCTCCAGGATGTGCTACGAGAGGAGAGGTCGAACGCCGGCCAGCCAGTCACCGAGCGGCAGGAACGGCGGGAGGCTCGACGACGGAGGAGGCCGGAGCGCTGGCCCGGAGGATCCCGCCGCGAGGTCCGCGGCGGGAGATCGTCCTCTCATCGGGGTCTTCTGTCTCGGGGAGACTCAATGCGTCGGGCAGTTTAGGGTACAGCCGGGCAAGGTGGAATAATTGTAGCCAGCCACGATGTCCTTGAGGGTCTGCGGCTGTTCGAGGGCCCGCAGAGTCTCGCGGTGGATCTCCAGCTTCAGGTTCTTCTTCGGTGCTTTCTTCAAGGGTTCTCCTTTCCGTGAAGGGAGTGGGCTGGTTCGTCTTCCCGCTCCGGGGTAAGTTTATCCCAACACGGCCACACGCCAGTCCGCCGAGGCCGACGGCCGTCGCTTCAGGAGTAACGGTTCCCTGCAGTGGGGAAAACGCCCGGCGGGAGGAAGATCCTCCCGCCGTCCGGGAAAACGAAGCGCTGGGACCGGCCGCTCAGAACTGCGACCAGAGGAATTGGTTCGTGACCTCGTGGTGGAACTGCACCTCGGAGGCCTTGATGAGGGCGCCGAGGGCTTTGGGGCAGCGTTCGGCCTGGGTGAGCTTGAGCTCGGCGAACTTGGCGTGCACTTCCTCCCCCATCGCCTCCTGCATGAACCGGCTCCCCTTGAACA
>DATARD010000023.1:0-68596 GCA_036264355.1 Thermoanaerobaculia bacterium | reverse complement strand
CTGTTGACGCTGTCCTGCTCGTCGAGGAGCCGGCCTTCGTCGAGCTGAAAATTACGCACCTCCAGAAACTCGGGGGTCACTCCACGGACCGACGTCATGACATCCTGGCGGTTGAGCCTCGCCTGCCGGCTGCCCTCCAGGACGGGCACGATCGTATGGATCCCCCGGATCCGCGCGTTCATGGCCGCAACGTCCGAGCGGTCGAGCCGGGTCGAGGTGAACCATCCTCCCTGGCCGGGCGGAGCCAGGACCTCGCCTTCCGTGATCACGAACAGGTTCTTGCCCATCTTGTCGGTGATCGCCTGCAGCTCCTGCTCGGCTCCCGCGCTGAGCGCCAGCATGACCATCATGGCGGCGATCCCCAAGCCTACCGATCCCAGCGCCAGCAGCGAGCGGAACCCGCTCTTGCGCAAGGCGAGGATCATGATCCTCATTTGCAACTTTAGTTTCTTGCTCATTCGCAATGTCCCGATTCATCCCGAGCGTAATTGAGGCGTTCGGCGGAGTCAAGGGCGCGCGGCCACCCTTGTGCTCCGCAGTGCAATGCGCTACCCTTCGCGTGAAATTCTACTTGGAGGAAATGTCAGATGCCTGACGAAGCGAAGCCGCCGCGCAAGCCATGGGTGTGGATCGGCGTGATCGTGGTCGTGATCCTGGTGATCGTGCTCGTCCCCCACGACCTCCGGAAAGCGGTTGCCGACTACCTGCGGGACGTGATCATCAAAATGCACACCGCACCGCGCCAGTAGCGCTGCCCGCCAGTTCCGGCTCGCCAGAGCTCCGGCTCCCGGCCAGCCTACCTGGCGCGTCATCCACCAAGTCTGGTCCGCTGTCCGCGCGGATCAGGCCTGGTTGACGGCTGACCAAGCCTGGTGAGCGATCCGGGGCCGCACCGGCGTGGAGCGCGAGGGCACCCTCCACCTCTTCGCGGCGGCGCCCAACTGCGGCTCGATCCCCACAGGCTGCGCCTCAATCCCCACAGGCTGCGCCTCGATCCCCGCGGTCTGCGCCTCGCTCCCCACAGGCTGCGCCTCGATCCCCACGGTCTGCGACTCGATCCCCACAGGCTGCGGCTCGATCCCCACGGTCTGCGGCTCAATCCCCACGGTCTGCGGCTCGATCCCCAGCGGAAAGCGGGAGCTTCGCAGGGCCTTGACGACGAGGAGATCGACTGATGCCCCGCACCCCCACCCATCATCCCCCGGTCCCAAGGATCAATCCGGCCGTGGTCAGAGAAGCCTTCCGAGTCCGAGTCCGGTTACTACATCCTGGAGAAGGGTAAAACACTCGTCTGCTTCCGCGTCCGCAAGACGACCGTGCACATCGGAGTCCGCCACCAGAGCCGCTGGCCGGCCATGCCCACCACCGCGACGTCGTAGAAACGGTCCTCGCTCATGCATTTCGTTTGCCGCGGCGCTGCAGCCGGCGCAGCGACTCGCGGCCGGCCGCGGCCCGGTCCCGGCTGTGCTCCAGGTCCGGAGCCGGGGCCGCCGGCAGGTTGGGTGATCCACCGAGCACCGCGGCCAGCGACGCCACCGTCGGGTACTCGAACAGCAACACGTTGGGCAGGTCGCGCCCCAGGACTTCTCGCAGGCGGCTCACCACCCGGAGGAGCAGCAGCGAATGGCCGCCGAGGTCGAAGAAGCCGTCATGGACGCCCACGCGCTCCACCCCGAGCACCTCGCACCAGACGCGGGCGATCCGCTCCTCGAGATCGGTGCGCGGCGGGAGGTGCGACGCCTGAAGCTCGCCGGCCGCTTCCGCGGGCGCCGGCAGGGCTTTCCTGTCCACCTTGCCGTTGGCGGTCAGGGGAAGCGCAGCGAGCACTACGAAGGCGGCCGGCACCATGGGCTCCGGCAGCCGCTCGCGGAGGTGCCGGCGCAGCTCCTCGGCCGCCATGCCGGGAACATTGCCGGCCACGTAGGCGACCAGCCGGATCTCCCGGTCTCGATCCCGGCGCGCCACCACCACCGCCTCGCGGACTCCGGGGTGCGCCACCAGCGCCGCCTCGATCTCGCCCGGCTCGATGCGGAAGCCGCGGATCTTCACCTGACCGTCCAGGCGGCCGGAAAACTCCAGCAGGCCGTCCGCCCGGTGGCGCACGCGGTCTCCTGTCCGGTAGAGCCGGCTCCCCGCCTCTCCGAAGGCATCCGGCACGAAACGCTCGGCCGTCAGCTCCGGCCGCCCCAGGTAGCCGCGCGCCAGGCCGTCGCCCCCCGCGGACAGCTCGCCCCAGGCGCCGATCGGCACCGGAGCGAGACGCTCGTCCAGCACCCGGACCTGGGCGTTGCCGATCGGCCGGCCGATCGGGATTCCGTCTCCTCCCACCTGCCGCGCCTCGGTCATCCGGTGGCAGCAGGTGAACGTGGTCCCCTCGGTCGGACCGTAGCCGTCGATCAGGGTGAGGCCGGGATGGGCTTCGAGCGCCCGCCGCGCGTGCACGGGCGAGATCACGTCGCCACCGGCCAGGAGTTGCGACAACGGTCGCAAGCCGGCGAGGCAGCCATCCACCATCTCGTGGAACAGCCCCGCGGTGAGCCAGGCCGAGGTGACGCCGTGGGTCTCCACCACCCGCGCCAGCTCGTCAAGCGGCCCGGTCCGCCCGGGAAACAGCACCAGCCGGCCGCCGTTCAGGAGGGGCGCCCAGATCTCCAGGGTCGAGGCGTCGAAGGAGACCGGGGCGTACTGGAGCCAGGTCTGCTCCGGCCCGAGGTCCGCATACCCGGCGCCGCGCACCAGCCGGATCACGTTGCGGTGGGTGACCGCCACACCCTTGGGCGTGCCGGTCGAGCCCGAGGTGTACATCACGCAGGCCAGGGACTCGGCCGGTATTTTGGGCAGGGCGAGCAGAGATGGACCAGCCCTGGGCTCCTCGTCGTCATCCCGCGGGTCCAGCATGTCCACGAGCAGAGTTGCGTCCGCGTCGCGGAGCATCCAATGCAGGCGTTCCGCCGGAGAGACGGGATCGAGCGGCAGGTAGGCACCGCCGGCCTGGAGGATGCCGAGGAGCGCCGCGATCAGGTTCGGTGAGCGCTCGGCGGCGACCGCCACCCGCTCCTCCGGCCGCAGCCCCCGGGCCACCAGCCGCCGGGCGATCCGCCCGGCCCGCCGCAGCAGCTCCCCGTACGTCAGCCTCTCGCCTCCCTGCTCCACCGCCACCGCGTCGGGCGAGAGAGCCGCCTGCTCGGCGAAGAGGCCGTGCAGAGTCGCCTCGCGTGGGAAGAAGGCCGCGGTGTCGCTCCACTCTCTCAGGAGCTGATGCTGCTCGGCCGCGGACAGCAGCGCCAGCTCCAGGGCCGGCAGCTCCGGCGCCGCCAGGGCCGCCGCGAGCAGGCGCTCGAAACACCCGGTCAGCCGGCCGATGGTCGTGGCATCGAACAGCGCGGTGGCGTACTCGACCGTACCGGCCAGAGCGCCGCCGTGCTCCGCCAGATTGAGCGTGAGATCGAATTTCGCCCCTGTCGCCACCGTCGCCGCCATCGCTTCCACGTCGACCGGCCGCAGGCGCAGGCTCTCGATCTCCAGGCTCTCGACCGGAACGTTCTGCAGCACGAGCATCACCTGGAACAAGGGCGTCTGCGCGAGGCTCCGCTCCGGCACCAGCTCCTCGACCAGCTTTTCGAACGGCACGTCCTGGTGCAGATAGGCGGCCAGCGCCGTCTCGCGGGTCCGGCCGAGCAGCTCGCGGAAGGTGGGCGCTCCGGACAGGTCGCCGCGCAGCACCAGCGTGTTGACGAAGAACCCGATCAACCCTTCGGTCTCCACCCGGTTGCGCCCGGCGATGGGCGAGCCCACTGCGAGATCGTCCTGCCCGCTGAGGCGCGCCAGCAGAGCCTGGAAGCCGGCCAGCAGCACCATGAAGAGCGTCGCCCCCTCGCGCCGGGCGAGGGCCTCGGCCGGCCGGGCGATCCCGGCGGGCAGCCGCACCGGCCGCGACGTGCCGCGGAGGCTCCTCATCGTGGATCGCGGCCGGTCGGTGGGCAGATCGAGGTGCGGCGGCAGCCCGGCGAGCTGCCGCCGCCAGAAAGCGATCTCGTTCTCCAGCAGCTCGCCGCGCAGCCAGGAGCCCTGCCACACCGAGAAATCCGCGTACTGCACCGGCAGCTCCAGCAAGGGGGAGGGACGGCCCGCGGCGAACGCCGCATAGAGGATCGTGACCTCGCGGACCAGGATGCCCAGCGACCAGCCGTCGCTCACGATGTGGTGCATGGTGAGCGCGGCGACATGGTCGGGTATTTCCCCAGAATCGGCGAGCCGCAGCAGCACGCCGCGCAACAGCGGATCGCGCGCCAGATCGAACGGGCGCAGCGCCTCCTGCTGCGCCAGGAGGAGGGCCAGAGCCTCGCGCCGGCTCTCCGGCAGCCCCGACAGGTCTACCACCGGCAGCACGAACGGCACCGCCGGCCGGACCACCTGCACCGGCGTGCCTCCTGGTCTCTCCCCTTCCAACACCGTGAAGACCGTGCGCAACGCCTCATGGCGCCGCACGACCGCGGACAGGCTCCGCGCCAGCACCGCCGGGTCCAGCGGCCCTTCGACCCGCAGCACCAACGGCATGTGGTACATCGGCGAGCCCGGCGCGAGCTGATCGATGAGCCAGAGGCGCCGCTGGGCGAATGAGAGCGGGAGAGGCCCTTGCCGGTGGACCGGAACGAGGGGGACGAGAGACGGAGCCGCTCCGGCCGCTCCGGCCGCTCTCCGCGCCAGCTCGACCCGGACCGCGAGACCGGCCGGCGTGGGGGCCTCGAACAGGTCGCGCAGCGGCATCTCGACCCCGAAGGCGCCGCGCAGGCGCGACATTACCTGCGCCGCCAGCAGCGAGTGCCCCCCGAGCTCGAAGAAAGAGCCGTCCGCCCCGACCCGTTCGAGCCCGAGCAGCTCGGCCCAGATGCCGGCGAGAACCTCTTCGACCGGCGTCCGCGGCGCTGCATGGCCCTCTCCCGCGCCCTGCCATTCCGGTGCCGGCAGGGCCTTGCGGTCCACCTTGCGGTTGGGGGTGAGGGGGAACGCCGCGAGGGTCACGAAGGCGGCGGGCACCATGTAGTCCGGCAACTGCTCGCGGAGCGCGGAGCGCAGCTCCTCCGCCGTGGCGGTTCCCACGACATAGGCGACCAGCCGCCGCTCGCCCGCGGGCTGATCCTCGCGCGCCACCACCACCGCCTCGCCGACTCCCGGCAACGCCAACAGCGCCTCCTCGATCTCGCCCGGCTCGATGCGGAAGCCGCGGATCTTCACCTGATGGTCGAAGCGGCCGAGGTACTCCAGCTCGCCGCCCACCGCCAGGCGCACCTTGTCGCCGGTGCGGTAGAGGCGGCCCCCCGGGACGGTGGAGAACGGGTCGGGCACGAACCGCTCGGCGGTGAGAGCGGGCCGCCCGAGGTAGCCGCGCGCCACGCAGGCGCCGCCGAGGTGGAGGTCGCCCGGGACGCCGAGGGGAGCGGGCTCCAGGCCCGGCTCCAGAACGTACGCCGTGGAGCTCCAGATCGGCCGGCCGATAGCGGGAAAGACCGGCCAGCAGCCGGGGCCGGAGGGGAGGGTGAAGGCGGTGGCCACGTGGGTCTCGGTCGGGCCGTACTGGTTGTGGAAGACGCACCCCGGGAGGCGGTCGAGGAGCGCCGCCATGGCCCGGTTGGTCTGCAACCGCTCGCCGGTGGTGGTGATCTCGCGGAGCGGCGGCAGCTCCGCGCGCCCGGCGAAGATCTCGGCGAGCTGGGCGAAGACGGCCACCGGGAAGACCGCCTTTTCGACCCCCTGCTCCACCAGGAGACCGGCGAGCGCCGGCATGTCGCGCCGCAGCTCCTCCGCGACCACCACCAGGGTGCCGCCGGAGCCCCAGCAGGCGAACATCTCGTAGAAGCTGACGTCGAAGCTCATGGAGGCGATCTGGAGCGTCCGCACGCCGCCCAGGCAGGTGGCCAGATGCCAGTCAATCAGGTTGCGCAGAGCGCCGTGGGAGAGGGCCACGCCCTTGGGCCGGCCGGTCGAGCCCGAGGTGTAGATGACGTAGGCCAGCTCCTCACCCCCTGGCCCCCTCTCCCATCCCCCTCCCACCGCCCGGGAGAGGGGAAAATCGAGGCCTTGAGGGGGCGAGAGGCGTCGGGGGTGAGGAGCCACTTCGCCGCCGTCGAGGAGGACGGCCGTGAAGCCGCCGCCGGCCGGCAGCCGGCCGCGCAGCGGCTCCTGGGTCACCACCACCGGGGCGCGGGTGTCGTCGAGCATGAACGCCAGACGCTGATCCGGGTATCCGGGGTCGAGCGGGACGTAGGCGCCGCCGGCCTGGAGGATGCCCAGCACGCCGACGACCATGTCCAGCGAGCGCTCGACGAAGAGGCCGACCAGGACGTCCGGCCCGACGCCGAGGCGGCGCAGGTGGCGGGCGAGACGGCCGGCCCGGCCGGCGAGCTCGGCGTAGGTCAGCAAGTCATTACCGCAGACCACGGCGACGGCGTCCGGAGTCCGCCGGGCCTGCGCGGCGAACAGCTCCGGCGCGCCCGCTTCCGGCGGCAGGCGGGGCACAGCCGCTCCGGTGTCGTTCCATTCGAGCAGGATCTGCCCTCGCTCGGCCGCGCTCAGCAGCGGCAGCTCCGCGGTCCGCCGCTCCGGCGCCTCCACGGCCGCGGCGAGCAGGCGCTCGAAATGCCCGGCCAGGCGGTCGACCGTCGCGGCGTCGAACAGATCGGTGGCGTACTCGATCTCGCCGTCCAGGGCGCCGTCGCGCTCGGTGACGTTCACCGTGAGATCGAGCTTCGAGGTGGTGACCTCGGCGGTCAGCAGGCGCAGCCGGAGATCCCGGATCTCCAGGCTCCCCATGGGCGCGTTCTGGAGCACCAGCATCACCTGGAACAAGGGGGTCTGCGCGAGACTCCGCTCCGGCGCCAGCTCCTCGACCAGCTTTTCAAACGGCAGATCCTGGTGCAGATAGGCGGAGAGCGCGGTCTCGCGGGTGCGGCCGAGCAGCTCCCGGAACGAGGGCGCACTCGTCAGATCGCCGCGCAGCACCAGGGTGTTGACGAAGAACCCGATCAGATCCTCGGTCTCCACCCGATTGCGCCCGGCGATGGGCGAGCCGGTCGCGAGATCGTCCTGGCCGCTGGACCGCGCCAGCAGGGCCTGGAAGCCGGCCAGCAGCACCATGAAGAACGTCGCTCCCTCGTGCCGGCCCAGCGCCTCGGCCTGCCGGGTGAGCGCGGCCGGCAGCCGCAGCGCCCGGGAGGCGCCGCGGTAGCTCTGCACCGCGGGCCGCGGCCGGTCGGTGGGGAGCTCCAGGAGCGGCGGCAGCCCCGCGAGCTGCCGGCGCCAGAAGGAGATCTCGTTCTCCAGGACCTCGCCGCGCAGCCAGGAGGATTGCCACGCCGAGAAGTCCGCGTACTGCACCGGAAGCTCCGGCAGGGGGGAGGGCCGGCCCGCGCTGTCTTCAGCCCGTGCATCGTAGAGAACCGTGACCTCGTGGATCAGGATACCGATCGACCAGCCGTCGCTCGCGATGTGGTGC
The DNA here is from genome assembly GCA_036264355.1 of Thermoanaerobaculia bacterium. Classification (GTDB taxonomy): domain Bacteria; phylum Acidobacteriota; class Thermoanaerobaculia; order Multivoradales; family UBA5704; genus UBA5704. The sequence continues at coordinate 61,104 of DATARD010000023.1, read as the reverse complement.
ATGGTCAATGCGACGACATGGTCTTCCTCCGCGAGCCGCAGCAGCACGCCGCGCAGCATGAAGCTGCGACTGAGATCGAACGGGCGGCCGGCTTCTTCACCGGCCAGGGCGCGGGCCGCCGCCTCGCGCGGGCTCTCCGGCAGCCCCGCCAGGTCCACCACCGGCAGAAGGAACGGCGCCGCCGGTTGGATCACCTGCACCGGCATGCCCTCAACGAGGGCGAAGACTGTGCGCAGCGCCTCGTGCCGGCGTACGACCTCGCCGAGGCAGCGCGCCAGCACCGTGGGGCTCAGCGGCCCTTCGGCGCGCAGCACCGCCGGGAGGTTGTAGAGCGGACTGCCCGGCTCGAGCTGATCGATGAACCAGAGGCGCTGCTGCGCGAACGACAGGGGCAACAGCCGCCCGTCCCGGGGGACCGCGGCGAAGGCCGCAGCCGCCGCGGTCTCGCCGCGCAGGCGGCAGGCGTCCACCTCCGCGGCCAGGGCGGCCACGGTCGGCGCCTCGAAGAGGGTTCGCAGGGAGAGCTCGAAGCCGAGCCGGGCCTGGATCCGCGAGACGGCCTGGAGGCCGAGCAGCGAGTGCCCGCCAAGCTCGAAGAAGTTGTCGTGGACTCCGATCGGCTCGATGCCCAGCAGCTCTCCCCAGAGCGCCGCCACCGTCTCCTCGGTCGCCGTCGCTGCCGCGGCCCAGGGGGTCTGCAGAGCCGGTCTCGGATGCCTTTTCCGGCCCGGCGCCGCTGCTTCAGCGAGAGCCTCGGCCGGGGCCGCCGCGGCGCGGAGCACCGTGGCGAGATCGCTGGCGAGATCGCCGGGCGACACCACGACTTCGGGGAGGCCGCTCTCCAGGATGCGGCCGAGCGCATCCAGCCGCTCTTCGACGGTCAGACCGCGGCCCCAGTGGATGGCGGTCACCGGCATCTCGCCGCGGGCGCTCCGCTCGCGGGCGAAGGCGCCGCAAATGGCTCCGGCACCGGCACCGGCCGCCAGCGCGTCGAGCGCGGTGAAGAGGACGAGGAAGTCCGGAGGATCGCCGCGGCGGGCCGCAGCGGCGGCGTGGTCCAGGACGGTCTCGTTCACCTCCTCGGCGGCGAGCGCGGACACCGCGGCCCCGGCGGCCGCAAGAGGGCCGGCGAGGTCGAGGCCGGCGCCTCCGATCATCAGGTACGTCCCCCCCGCCCTCCCCGCTTTGTGCAGCGCGGCCGGCGCGAGCGGAACCGGCGCGAACACCGGCAACCAGCGATAAGGGCCGCGCCAGGCGACCACCGGCTCGGCGGTCCGCTCCGCGAGGTCCGCGAGCAGCCGGGCCTCCAGCTTCGGCCCGATCTCGCCGGCATCGACGTCGATCAGGCGGCAGGAGATCCCCGGATGCTCCCGGGGGATCACCCGCAGCGGCCCGAGCAGGGCCGCCTTCCCGGGGTGGAGCGAGTCCTTCCGCTCGACGTCGCAGAGGCCGTCGGCGATCACGCAGATCTCGGCCGGACCCTGCCGGGCCAGGACCCGGGCGAGGCCGGTCAGGTCCCAACCGCCGCGCTCCAGCCCGTCCGGCGCGCCGAGGCTCCAGAGATGAAGGACGCGGTCGGGCGGCCCGCCGAGGCCGGAGAGCAGGGCGTCGAAATCGCCGGTCTGGCCCCCCTGGGACAGACTGACCGTCGCCACCGCGCAGCCGGCGGCGGTCAGGCGCCGCGCCAGCAGGTCTCCGAGGCCGAGCGGATCGAGCAGCACGAGCCAGCGGCCGGTGGGGTCGACCGGTGCGGAGCTCCGCGGGTGGGGATCGCGCTTCCAGGAGGGCGCATGGAACCAGCCGGCCCTGTCTGCGGTCGTCAACACCGTTTTGCCTGGTTTGATCCCCGGCTCAATCCCCGGTTCGATCCCCGTCTCAATCCCCGTCTCAATCCAATACCGCTGCCGTTCGAACGGATAGGCCGGCAGCGGCACCCGGCGGCGGCGCTCGCCGCCGTGGAAGCCGGACCAGTCGACCTCCACGCCGGCCAGCCAGAGGCGGCCCAGGCTGTGCAGCAGGAACCTCTGGTCCGGCTGCCGGTCGAGCGGGTGGCGCAGGGAGGAGAGCACGGCACGGTCCGCGCCGCCTTCCGGGATCTGCTGGAGCGCCAGGCTGCCCAGGGTCTGACCCGGCCCCATCTCGAGCAGGATCCGCCCCGGCTCGCGCCACAGCTCGGCGATCCCGCCGGCGAAGCGGACGGTCGACAGGAGGTGGCTCACCCAATAGTCCGGATCGGTGGCCTGGGCGGGCTCGATCCACGTCCCGGTGACGTTCGAGAGCCAGGGGATACGCGGCGGGGACAGGGGAATCGAGCGCATCAGCTCCCGCAGCGCCTCCGCGGCCGGCTGCATCATCCAGGAATGGAACGCCTGCGCCGCTTGCAGCCGGCGGCACGGGAGCCCCTCCTCCGCCAGCCGCCTCTCCAGCCCGGCGATCGCTTCGGGAGGCCCCGCGGCCACCGACACCGCCGGAGCGTTGACCGCGGCGAGCGACAGATCCGATCCCAAGGGGCCACCGAGCCGCGCCCGCGTCTCCTCCTCGGAGAGCGGCACGGCGAGCATGGCTCCCGGGGCGAGGTCGCCGATCAGGCGGGCGCGCCGGGCCACCAGTGCCAGGGCATCGGAGAGCTCCATCACGCCGGCCAGACAGGCGGCCGTGTACTCCCCCAGGCTGTAGCCGAGGAGGGCCGCCGGCTGCACGTTCCACGACATCCACAACCGCGCGAGCGCATAGCCCACGGCAAACATCGCCGGTTGCGCGACGCAGGTCTCCTGGAGGAGGGTTCGCACGACGGGCTCCCGCCCGAGCAGGGCGTGCAGACCGGGGCCCTCGCCCCCAGCGAACAGCACTTCCCGCAGGTCGAGCCCGAGGTGCGGCAGGAGCAGCTCGGCGCAGCGATCGATCTCCCGCCGGAACACCGGCTCCTCATGGTAGAGGCCACGGGCGATGCCCGGATACTGGTCGCCGACCCCGGGCAGGAGGAAGGCCACCGACCGGCGCCCCGGCTCTTGGGAGGCGGTCCACACCCGCCTGGGGTCCCGCGACCGCAAAGCCGCCACGGCCTCCTCGCGGCTCGCCGCCACCACGGCGCGGCGGTGCGCGAAGGGCCGGCGGCCGGCACGCAGGGTGTAGGCGATGTCTGGGAGATTCTGTCCGGGGACCGCTTCCAGGTGGGCCACGAGATTGTCCGTCGCGGCTTCGAGGGCCTCCGGAGTGCGCGCCGAGAGCAGCAGCACCTGCCAGGGCCGCGACGGACCGGAGGGCTCGGCGGCCGGAGCCTCCTCCAGCACCGCGTGGGCGTTGGTGCCGCCGATGCCGAACGAGCTGACCCCGGCGCGGCGCGGCGCGGCGTCCCGCTCCCAGAGGGCCGTCTCGGTCTGCACGTGGAAAGGAACAGCGGCGAAATCGATCCGCGGGTTCGGCCGCGAGAAATCGCGGCTCGGCGGCAGGACGCCGTGCTGGAGCGCCAGCACCGTCTTGATCAGCCCGGTGACGCCGGCGGCCGCGTTCAGGTGCCCCAGGTTGCTCTTGACCGAGCCGAGAGCACAGGAGCGATCGCGAGGCCCGCCGCGCAGGAAGGCCCGGGTGAGGGCCTCGACCTCGATCGGATCGCCCAGCACGGTGCCGGTGCCGTGGGTCTCGACGTAGGAGACGGTGGCCGGATCGATCCCCGCGGCGGCCAGCGCCGCGGTGATCACCTCGGCCTGCCCCGCGACGCTCGGCGCCGTGTAGCCGGCCTTGCCCGAGCCGTCGTTGTTGACCGCCGAGCCGCGGATGACGGCGCGGATGGTGTCCCCCTGCTCCAGCGCGTCGGCCAGCCGCTTGAGCACCACGATGCCGGCGCCGCTCGCGGGCACCGAGCCGCGCGCCTCGGCGTCGAAGGCGCGGCAGCAGCCGTCGGGAGAGAGGATGCCGCCCTCCTGGTAGAGATAGCCGGCGCGCTGCGGCAGGGAGATGGAAACGCCCCCGGCCAGCGCCATGTCGCAGGCGCCGAGGAGGAGGTTCTGGCACGCCAGGTGGACCGCCACCAGCGAGCTGGAGCAGGCGGTCTGCACCGCCATGCTGGGTCCCTTGAGGTCCAGCTTGTAGGAGGCGCGGGTGGGCAGGAAGTCCTTGTCGTTGCCCAGCAGAAGCTGGAGATCGCCCACCGTCGAGCGGTCGAGGCCGGCGAGGAGCTGATGCAGGTACAGGTTGAATCCGAGGCCGGCGAACATGCCGACCGGCCCCGGCGTTCGCGCGGAGTCGTAGCCGGCGTTCTCCAGGGCCTCCCAGGCGCATTCGAGGAACACGCGCTGCTGCGGATCGAGGATCTCGGCCTCGCGCGGGCTGTAGCCGAAGAAGCCGGCGTCGAACAGCTCGACGCCGTCGAGCACGCCTGCCGCGGGGACGTAGCGGGGATCGCGCGCAAGAGCGGGATCGACGCCGGCCGCGGCGAGCTCCGCGGCGCTGAAGCGGGCGATCGAGGAGACGCCGGCGCACAGGTTGGCCCAGAGCTGCTCGACGCCGGAAGCCCCGGGAAAGCGGCCGGCGAGACCGACAACGGCGATGGCGGTGTCTCCGGCGGCGCGCACTGCTGGCATCGCCGACATCTCCGGAGCCGACTCACCGGGTGGCTCCAGATGGCTCGCCAAGGCACGGACGGTGGTGTGGGTGAGCAGCTCCACCAGGCTAACCTCCCGGCCGATCCTGTCGCGCACGCGGGCCTGGACCTTGGGGAGCAGCAGCGAGTGCCCGCCCAGGTCGAAGAAGTTCTCCTCGAAGCCGACCCGCGGCACCTCCAGAACCTCACACCAGATGCCGGCGAGGATCGTCTCGACCGGTGTCCTCGGCTCCAGGCCGGCCGCCTGGGGGACCGGTGATTGCGGCACCGGCAGGGCCTTCCGGTCCACCTTGCCGTTGGGGGTGGTGGGGAGCGCCGCGAGGCTCACGAAGACCGCCGGCACCATGTGCTCCGGCAGCCGCTCGCGCAATCCCCGGCGCAGCTCGTCGGGCGCAAGGTCACCCACCACGTAGGCGATCAGCCGCGGGTTGCCGGGGGTGCTCTCCCGTGCCACCACCACCGTTTCGCGGACGCCGGGGAGCGCCACCAGCGCCGCTTCAATCTCCCCCGGCTCGATGCGGAAGCCGCGGATCTTGACCTGGTCGTCGAGACGGCCCAGGTACTCCAGGTCGCCGTTCGCCAGCAGCCGCACCTTGTCGCCGGTGCGGTACAGGCGGGAACCCGGCGCGCCGCCGAACGGGTCGGGGACGAACCGCTCGGCGGTGAGGCCGGGCCGTCCCAGGTAGCCGCGCGCCAGGCAGACGCCGCCGAGGTGGAGATCCCCGGGCACGCCCACCGGGGCCGGCAGCAGGCCGGGGGTGAGGACATGCGCCGAGGAGCCCCGGATCGGCCGGCCGATCGGCGGCTCGGCCGCCCAGTCCCGCGGATCGGGATGGAGCGTGTACGCGGTCGCCACATGGGTTTCGGAGGGGCCGTAGTGGTTGTGGAAGGCGCACCCCGGGAGGCGTCGCAATAGTGCCGCCATCGCCCGGCTGGTCTGCAACCGCTCGCCGGTGGTGGTGATCTCCCGCAGCGGCGGCAGCTCCCGCCGGCCGGCGAACAGCTCCGCGAGCTGTTGCAGCACGACGACCGGCAGGATCGCCTTCTCGATGCGTTGCTCCACCAGCAGACCGGCCAGCGCCGGCATGTCGCGGCGCGACTCGTCCGGCACCATGACCAGGGTGCCGCCGGAGGCCCAGCAGACGAACATTTCGTAGAAGCTGACGTCGAAGCTCAGCAGGGCGAACTGCAGGGTCCGCACGCCGCCCAGGAACGCGGCCACATGCCAGTCGATCACGTTGCGCAGAGCCCCGTGCGAGAGGGCCACCCCTTTGGGCCGCCCGGTCGAGCCCGAGGTGAAGACCACGTAAGCCAGGTTGTCTGGCGCGGTCTCGGAGAGGGCCTGGAAAGCCGCACCGTTGAGCCCCTCACCCCCGTCGAGGAGGACGGCCGTGAAGCCGCCGGCCGGCAGCCGGTCGCGCAGATGCGCCCGGGTCAGCACCACCGGAGCGCGGGTGTCGTCGAGCAGGAAGGCCAGGCGTTGCGCGGGGTGGCGGGTGTCGAGCGGGACGCAGACGCCGCCGGCCTGGAAGATGCCGAGCATGCCGGCGATCATGTCCAGCGAGCGCTCGGCGAACAGGCCGACCAGGACGTCCGGTCCGACGCCGCGGCGGCGCAGGCACCGGGCGAGACGGCCGGCCCGGACGGCAAGCTCGGCGTAGGTCAGCGCCGCGTTCTGGTCGTTGCCGCAGACCACGGCGACGGCGTCCGGAGTCCGCCGGGCCTGCGCGGCGAACAGCTCCCAGACGCCGTCGCGGGGCGCCGAGGTGATCGGCGTGTTCGGCGCGGTGTCATTCCATTCGACCAGGATCTGGAAGCGTTCGGCCTCGCCCAGCAGCGGCAGCTCGAAGACGGGCTCGCCGGAGCGGGTGAGCGCCGCCGCCAGCAGCCGCTCGAAATGCCCGAGCCAACGGTCGACGGTCGCGGTGTCGAACAGGTCGGTGGCGTGCTCGGCGAAACCGGACAGCCCGCCCATCCCCTCGGTGTCCGCCGCGAAGCTCACGGTGAGATCGAACTTCGCCGTCGTCCCGTCCACGTGGACCGGCCGCAGGCGCAGGCGCTCGATCTCCAGGCTCCCGGCCGGAGCGTTCTGCAATACGAGCATCACCTGGAACAGGGGGGCATGGGCGAGGCTTCTCTCCGGCGCCAGCTCCTCGACCAGCTTTTCAAACGGCACGTCCTGGTGCAGCCAGGCGGCGAGGGCGGTCTCGCGCACCCGGCCGAGCAGCTCGCGGAAGGTGGGCTCACCCGAGAGATCTCCGCGCAGGACGAGCGTGTTGACGAAGAACCCGATCAGGCCCTCGATCTCCAGCCGGTTGCGCCCGGCGATGGGCGAGCCCACGGCGAGATCCCGCCGGCCGGAGGTGCGCGCCAGGAGGGTCTGGAAGACGGCCAGCAGCACCATGAAAAGCGTCACCCCCTCGCGCCGGGCAAGCTCTTCGGCCTGCCGGGCGAGCCCGGCCGGCAGCCGCAACGGACGCGAGGTGCCGCGGAAGCTCTGCACCGCCGGCCGCGGCCGGTCGGTGGGGAGCTCCAGAAGCGGCGGCAAGCCCGCGAGCTGCCGGCGCCAGAAAGCGATCTCGCTTTCCAGGACTTCGCCCCGCAGCCAGGAGGCTTGCCATGCCGAGAAGTCCGCATACTGCACCGGCAGATCCGGCAGGGACGACGGCTGCGCCGCGTAGAGGGCGGCGACCTCGCGGACCAGGACGCCCATCGACCAGCCGTCGCTCGCGATGTGGTGCATGGTGAGCGCGGCGAGGTGGTCTCCCGCCCCGATCCGCACCAGCAGGCCGCGCAGCATCGGATCGCGCGCGAGATCGAACGGGCGGCCGGCTTCTTCACCGGCGAGGGCGAAGGCGGTCGCCTCGCGTTCTGTCTCCGCCAGGCCCGACAGGTCCACCACCGGCAGGACGAGCGGCACTGCCGGTTGAATCACCTGCACCGGCGCGCCGTCCCGCGCGGTGAAGACCGTGCGCAGCGCCTCGTGCCGGCGCACGATTTCGCCGAGGCAGCGCGCCAGCACCGCGGCGCGCAGCGGCCCTTCGACGCGCAGCGCCACCGGCACGTTGTAGAGCGGATTGCCCGGTGCGAGCCGGTCGATGAACCAGAGGCGCTGCTGGGCGAACGAGAGGGGCAAGGGCCCTTCCCGGGGGACCGGGACGAGAGGCGGAGCCGCGCCGGAGCGCGACGCGTGCAATGTCGATTGCAAAGCGGCCTCGACCCGGACGGCGAGGTCCGCCAGCACCGGGGCTTCGAAGAGGTCGCGCACCGGCAGCTCGACGCCGAAGGCGCCGCGCAGGCGCGACACGGCCTGAGTCGCCAGCAGCGAGTGGCCGCCCAGCTCGAAGAAGTGGCTCGTCACGCCGATCCGTTCGACTCCGAGCAACTCGGACCAGATGCCGGCGAGGATCTCTTCGACCGGAGTGCGCGGCGCCAGGGGGCTCGCCGCAGCGGCCGGCCACTCCGGAGCCGGCAGCGCCTTCCGGTCCACCTTGCCGTTGGCGGTGAGGGGCAGCGCCGCGAGCGTCACGAAGGCGGCCGGCACCATGGAGTCCGGTAGCCGCTTGCGCAGCGAGGCGCGCAGCTCCTCGGGCGCGACCTCGCCGGCCACATAGGCGACCAGTCGGATCTCCCGGTCTCGATCCTGGCGCGCCACCACCACCGCCTCGCGGACTCCGGGCAGTGCCACCAGCTCCGCCTCGATCTCGCCCGGCTCGATGCGGAAGCCGCGGATCTTCACCTGACCGTCCAGGCGGCCGGAAAACTCCAGCAGGCCGTCCGCCCGCTGGCGCACGCGGTCTCCCGTCCGGTAGAGCCGGCCCCCGGCCTCTCCGAAGGCATCCGGCACGAAACGCTCCGCCGTCAGCTCCGGCCGCCCCAGGTAGCCGCGCGCCAAGCCGTCGCCCCCCGCGTACAGCTCGCCCCACACTCCGATCGGCTCCGGATCGAAGCGCTCGTCCAGCACCCGGACCCGGGCGTTGGCGACCGGCCGGCCGATCGGTACGCTGTCTCCTCCCACCTGCCGCGCCTCGGTCATCCGGTGGCAGCAGGTGAACGTGGTCCCCTCGGTCGGACCGTAGCCGTCGATCAGGGTGAGGCCGGGATGGGCTTCGAGAGCCCGGCGGGCATGCACGGGAGAGACCACATCGCCGCCGGCCAGGAGCTGCGACAACGACCGCAAGCCGTCCAGGCGGCTGTCCACCATCTCGTGGAACAGACCCGCGGTGAGCCAGGCCGAGGTGACGCCGTGGGTCTCCACCACCCGCGCCAGCTCGTCGAGCGATCCGATCCGCCCGGGAAACAGCACCAGCCGGCCGCCGTTCAGGAGGGGCGCCCAGATCTCCAGGGTCGAGGCGTCGAAGGAGACCGGGGCGTACTGGAGCCAGGTCTGCTCCGGCCCGAAACGCGCGTATCCGGCGCCACGCACCAGCCGGATCACGTTGCGGTGGGTGACCGCCACACCCTTGGGCATGCCGGTCGAGCCCGAGGTGTACATCACATAGGCCAGGGACTCGGCCGGGATGTTGGGCAAGGCGGGCAGGGGCGGGCCGGCCGCGGGCTCTTCACCTTCCAGCAGGTCCACGAGCAGGGTTGCGCCCGCGTCGCGGAGCATCCAATGCAGGCGTTCCGCCGGAGAGGCGGGATCGAGCGGCAGGTAGGCACCCCCGGCCTCAAGGATGCCCAGGAGCGTCGCGATCAGGTCCGGCGAGCGCTCGGCGAACACCGCCACCCGCTCCTCCGGCCGCAGCCCCCGGGCCCCCAGCCGGCGGGCGATCCGCCCGGCCCGCCGTCGCAGCTCCCCGTAGGTCAGCCTCTCGCCTCCCTGCTCCACCGCCACCGCGTCGGGCGAGAGCTCCGCCTGCGCGGCGAAGAGACCGTGCAGAGTCGCCTCGCGCGGGAAGACGGCCGCGGTGTCGCTCCACTCCCGCAGGAGTTGGTGCCGCTCGGCCGCGGACAGCAGCGGCAGATCCAACGCCGGCAGCTCCGGCGCCGCCAGGGCCGCGGTGAGCAGCCGCTCGTACTGGCCGGCCAGGCGGTCGATGGTCGTGCCGTCGAACAGCGCGGTGGCGTATTCGACCGTACCGGCCAGAGCACCCAGAACACTGCCGTGCTCCGCGAGGTTGAGCGTGAGATCAAATTTCGCCGCCGTCGTTTCCACCTCGATCGGCCGCAGGCGCAGGCTCTCGATCTCCAGGCTCTCGACCGGAACGTTCTGCAACGCGAGCATCACCTGGAACAAGGGGGACTGCGCCAGGCTCCGCTCCGATGCCAGCTCCTCGACCAGTCTTTCGAACGGCACGTCCTGGTGCAGCCAGGCGGCGAGGGCGGTCTCGCGGGTCCGGCCGAGCAGCGCGCGGAAGGTGGGCGCTCCAGACAGGTCGCCGCGCAGCACCAGAGTGTTGACGAAGAACCCGACCAATCCCTCGGTCTCCACCCGGTTGCGCCCGGCGACGGGCGAGCCCACCGCGAGATCCTGCTGCCCACTGAGGCGCGCCAGGAGAGCCTGGAAGGCGGCCAGCAGCACCATGAACACCGTCGCCCCCTCGCGCCGGGCGACGGCCTCGGCCTGCCGGGTGAGCGCGGCCGGCAGCCGCACCGGCCGCGACCCGCCCTGGTAGCTCTGCACCACCGGCCGCGGCCGGTCGGTGGGCAGCTCCAGGAGAGGCGGCAGACCCGCGAGCTGCCGGCGCCAGAAGGAGATCTCGTTCTCCAGCACCTCGCCGCGCAGCCAGGAGTGCTGCCACACCGCGAAATCCGCGGACTGCACCGGCAGCTCGGGCAACGGCGCCGGCCGGCCCGCGGCAAGCTCCGGATAGAGAGCCGTCAGCTCGCGCACCAGGACGCCCAGCGACCAGCCGTCGCTCACGATGTGATGCAGGGTCAGCGCGAGGACGTGATTCTCGTCAGCAACGCGCAGCAAGATGGCGCGCAGCAGCGGACCGCGAGCCAGATCGAACGGGCGGACGGCCTCCTCCGCGAGCAGGGTGGCGGCCGTCGCCTCGCGGGTTGGCTCCGGCAGCGCCGCCAGATCCACCACCGGCAGCACGAACGGAGTCGCCGGCTGAATCACCTGCACCGGCGCACCATCCCGCACCGCGAACACCGTGCGCAACGCCTCGTGCCGGCGGACGATCTCGCCGAGGCAGAGCGCCAGAATCCTGGAGTCCAGCGGTCCTTCAATCCGCAGCGCTCCGGGCATGTTGTAGAGCGGGCTGCCCGGCTCGAGCTGATCGATGAGCCAGAGCCGCTGCTGGGCGAACGAGAGAGGGAGAGGCCCTTCGCGGGAGACCGGGACCAAGGGAGGGATCGGAACCGCGCCGCTCCGCCGCGCCGCTTCGACCCGGGCGGCGAGGTCCGCCAACACCGGGGCCTCGAAGAGGGTGCGCAGCGGCATCTCGACGCCGAAGGTGGCACGCAGGCGCGACGTCACCCGCGTGGCCAGGAGCGAATGGCCGCCGAGGTCGAAGAAGTGGCTATCCGCCCCGATCTGTTGCCCCGCGGGTAGGCCGAGCAGCTCGGTCCAGATGCCGGCGACGACCTTCTCGACCGGCGTCCGCGGCGCGCGATAGACCCTCTCGGCGCTCTGCCATTCCGGTGCCGGCAGGGCCTGCCGGTCCACCTTGCCGTTGGCGGTGCGGGGCAGCGCCGCGAGCGCGACGAAAATGGCCGGCACCATGGGCTCCGGCAGCCGCTCGCGCAATCCCTGGCGCAGCTCGCCGACCGTAGTGCCGGAATCATTACCGGCCACATAGGCGACCAGGCGCCGGTCTCCTGGGGCGTCCTCGCGCGCCACCACCACCGCCTCGCGGACCCCGGGCAGGGCGACCAACGCCGCCTCGATCTCCCCCAGCTCAATGCGGAAGCCGCGGATCTTGACCTGGTGGTCGAAGCGGCCGAGGAATTCGAGCTCGCCCGCCGCCGTCCACCGCACCCGGTCGCCGGTGCGGTAGAGACGGGCGCCGGGCTCCTCGGCAAACGGATCGGGGAGGAAGCGTTCCGCGGTCAGCCCGGGCCGGTGCAGATATCCGCGCGCCAGACCCGCGCCGCCCAGGTACAGCTCGCCCGGGATGCCCGCCGGCACCGGATCGAGCCCGCCCGCCAGCACGTGAGCCCGCGTGGCGGTGACCGGGCGGCCGATGCGCGGAGGCTCCAGGCCCTTCTGGGCCACCCGCGCATACGTCGAGTAGGTGGTGTCTTCCGAAGGGCCATAGAGGTTCCAAACGCGCTCGACCGTTCCCGTCGCGTAGAGCCTGTCGGCGAGTGCGCGCGGCAACGGCTCGCCGGCCAGGTTCACCGTGCGCACCGACGCCCCGAGGCTCCCCGCGTGCACCAGCTCGGCCATCGCCGAAGGGACGGTGTTGACCAGCGTCACCTGGCCGGCGGCAGGCAGCGCCGGCAGCTCCAGGACGTTCTCCGCCAGGATCACCGTGCCGCCCTGGCAGAGCGGCACGAACAGCTCGAAGACCGAGAGATCGAAGGAGAGCGCGGTGGCGGCGAGCACACCGGCCAGCTCCGCGGGCGCATACACGGTGCCCGCCCAGCGCACCAGCTCGACGGCGCCGCGATGGGTGACCGCGACGCCCTTGGGCTCTCCCGTCGAGCCGGAGGTGAAGAGCACATAGGCGAGGCTCGCGGGATCGCTCCTCCCCCACCGGCTCGCTCCCCCCTCCTCCACCGCCTCCTCTTCGATCAGAACCACCGGCCCGTTCCAGGGCAGCCCGGCGGCCAGCTTCCCGCTGCTGACCACCAGCGCGGCGCGGGCGCCGGTGAGCATGCCCTCCAGGCGCCGGCGGGGCAGCCGCGGATCGAGCGGCAGCCAGGCTGCACCGGCTTCGAGGATGGCGAGGAGGGCCACCACCATCTCCGCCGAGCGTTCCAGATAGACGCCGGCCACCACCTCCGGACCGGCGCCGCGTCCGCGCAGCCGCGCCGCCAGCCGGCCGGCCGCGGCAGCGAGCTCGCGGTAGAGGATCTCCCGCCTGCCGTCGATCACCGCGACCGCGTCGGGAGTCCGCCGGGCCTGCGCCGCGAACAGCTCGTGCAGACAGGCCGCCTCCCGCGGGACGGAAGGAGCGGTGTCGTTCCACTCCCGGAGGAGCTGTTGCCGCTCGGCCGCGGCGAGCCAGTGCAGCTCACCGAGCCGCTGCTCCGGATGCGCCGCGGCGGCCTCCAGCAGGACCTGGAGATGGCCCAGCCAACGCCCGATCGTCACCCGGTCGAACAGCGCGGAGTCGTGCTCGCACGAGAGCACCACCGCGTCCTCGATCGCGGCAGCGAAGAGGGTCAGATCGAGCTGTGCCGTGCCGGGGTCCAGGCGGATGGATTCGAGGGCGAGCCCGTCGATCTCGAGGCGTGCTCCAGCCTGCCCCACTGCGAAGGCGGCCAGACCCGGTTCCCGCGCCCCGGTCGAGGTGACCGCGGTCTGCTGCAGCACGAAGAAGGCCTGCACGACCGGCGGCCGGCTCGCATCGCGCACCGGCTGCAAGAGCCTGGCGAGTTGCGCGAAGGGGAGGTCGCGGTGCTCCAGAGCTGCGGAGACGGTCTGCCGGGTGCGCGCGAGAAAGGCCGCGAACGGCGGATCACCGGTCAAGTCGGACCGCAGCACGACGGGGTTGACGAAGTACCCCACGACGCCGTCGAGGTCGCGGTCGCGCCGGCCGGTGGTGGGGGCGCCGAGCAGGAGGTCGTCCTGGCCGGTCAAACGGCCGAGCAGGATCTGGAAGCCGGCCAGGAGGGTGGTGAACAGGGTGGCGCTCTGGGTCCCGCCCAGCTCGCGCAGCCGGCCGGTCAAACCAGGATCGAGCCGCAGGTCGAGCCGGGCGCCCGCGTGGGCGGCGGCCGGCGGGCGCGGCCGGTCGGTGGGCAGGTCGAGCGCGAGAGGCGCGCCGCGCAGGCGGTCGAGCCAGAAGCGTTCGAGGCGCTCGCCGGCCGGCCCGGCCAGGAGGCGCCGCTGCTGGCGGACGAAGTCGGTATACGCGGCCGGAAGGTCCGGCAGCAGCCGGCCGCCGGACTGTCCTCCATAGAGGGCCGCCCAATCGCGCAGCAGCACCGCGAGCGACCAGAAGTCGCCCACCAGGTGATGGAGGACGAGCAGCAGGATCCGCTCGCGGCCGGGACGGTGGAAGATCCGCAGGCGTAGCGGAGAGCCGCTGAGAGGGGGGCTGGAAAGCCGCACCGTTGGAACCTCACCCCCGTCCCCTCTCCCATCCCCTCCCGCCACCCGGGAGAGGGGCGCCACCACCCGGCCCTCTGCGCCATCAGACGTGCGAATTCCCCCCTCTCCCGGCGGTTGGGGGGGCGATGGGAGAGGGGGGCCAGGGGGGTGAGGTCCAACGGTGCGGCTTTCCTCACCCTCTCCGAGACCGCCGAGATCGAAACGCCGCCGTGCCTCGCGCCGCAGAGCATCATCCAGCTCTCCGGAGCTCCAGGCCGTGGCGTCCACCTCCGCCAGATCCGGCGCCAGGTGGACATGCACCCGCTGGCGGGGCTCGCCTCCGGTTTCGCCGAAGGTGGTGCGCAGAGCCGGGTGGCGGTCCACCAGCGCGAGCGCGGCGCGCAACAGGGCGGCACTGTCGACCGCGTTGCCGAGCCGGGCGGCGGCGGCGATATGGAAGACCCCCTCCGCGGCCAGCGACTGCTCCAGGAACCAGAGCGCCTCCTGGCCGGGCGAGAGGGGATGCTCCCCCAGGATCTCACCGCGGACCAGCGGCAGCAGGTCCGTGGTGCCCTCCTCCGGCACCACCGCAAGCTGATCGAGAAGCAGGTCGCGCAGCCCGGCGACCGACAGATCGGCGAGGAAGGCCCCCGCCAGAGACAGCCCGAAATCCGCCTCCAGCCGGCCTTGCAGGTCGAAGAGGGCCAGCGAATCGAGACCCGCGGCGGCGATCAACGTCTCCGGGCCGATCTGCTCCGCGGCCACCCCGGCGCGGCGGGCGATCTCTTCGCGAAGCCAGGCGGTGAGAGCGGCAGCCCGCTCCGCCGGATCGAGGTCGAGCAGGTCGAAGCGGGTGACCAGCCGCCCGGAGATGGCCGGCTGGTCACTGCTCCGGTAGAGGATCTCCAGGCCGCCGTCGAGATACCGGGCGCGGCACTCGCGGCGGCGGATCTTGCCGCTGGAAGTCTTGGGGATCGTCCCCGGACGCAGCAACGCCACACCGGCCACTCGCACGCCATGCTCCTCGGCCACCGCGCGCCGGATCGCATCGGCGATCGTCGAAAGCTCTCCGGGGTGCCGCCCGACTTCGCACACGACGACGAGCCGCTCCTCTCCCTGCTCCTCCATGGAGAACGCCGCGCCGCCACCGACACGCAGGGCCGGATGAGCCTGCTCCGCGGTCAGCTCCACGTCTTGCGGATAGAGGTTCCGCCCGCGCAGGATGATCAGGTCCTTGAGCCGGCCGGTGACCACCAGCTCGCCGCCGCGCACGAAGCCGAGATCGCCCGTGCGCAGGTATCGCAGATGGGGCCCGCGGCCATCCCGGAGCACCGCGCCGAACGTCTCGCGGCTCTCCTCGGACCGGTTCCAGTAGCCCGCGGCCACGCTCGGCCCGGAAACCCAGATCTCCCCCACCGTCTCGCCGGCACTGGGGGCTCCCGCTTCCGGATCGACGACGAGAACCTCGCCGCCGGAAGGCAGCGCACCGCAGCTCACCGGTGAATCGTCCGCGGCACCCCGAGCCGCGGTGACGAGAAGCGTCGCCTCGGCCAGGCCATAGCAGGGGACGAACGCAGCGCGGCGGAAACCGCAGGGGCTGAACGCCTCCGCGAAGCGCCGCAGCGTCTCGGCGCGTACCGGCTCGGCGCCGTTGAACGCCACGCTCCAGGACGACAAATCGAGCCCTTCCCGCACCTCGGGTCCGACGCTCCGAGCGCACAGGTCGTAGGCGAAGTTGGGGCCACCGCTCGTCGTGCCGCGGAAGCGGTGGATCGCCTGCAACCACCGCGCGGGCTTCTGGAGGAACGCCGCCGGGGACATCAGCACGCAGTCGGCTCCCACGAAGCAGGGCTGCAACACGTTGCCGATCAGCCACATGTCGTGGAAGAGCGGCAGCCATCCGACGACCACCGACTCCGGCGTCTGGCCGAAGGCGATTCGGATCTTCTCCAGGTTGTCGAGCAGGTTGGCGTGGGTGACGATGACGCCCTTGGGGGAGCCGGTCGAGCCGGAGGTATATTGAAGGAACGCGACGTCTTCGGGCTCGGTCCGATCGGTCGGATCGGTCCGATCGGCTGGAGCGAAATCGCCGAGCCAGAGCGCGTTCGCGAGCGCGGGAACCTGCACGGCGAGCGCCTCGCGCCGGGCGAGGAGGGAGGCGGTGGTCAACACCGCCCGTGGCCGGCAGTCCGTCGCAATGCTCGCGAGCCGCGGGTCCGGACGGCGGCTGTGTGGCGGGTAGGCGGGGACGGCGATCACCCCGGCGTATAAGCAGCCGAAGAAGGCGGCGATGAATTCGAGCCCCGGGGGATACAGCAGGAGCGCCCGCTCGCCGGGGGGGACCGCGCCCGCCAAAGCCGCGGCGATGGTGCGGGCACGGACATCCAGACCGGCATAAGTGAGACGATCCGCGGCCTCCTCTCCCTGTGCAAGCCAGGTGTAGCCGCGGTCAGGGCTTTCCTCCGCCCTGCGGCTGAGGAGCGCCGCCAGGGACTGCAATCGGTCCTGCCGTCCAACCGGCTCGCACAAATCGCTCAAGTCAGCCTCCCTCGGGCATACGCGCTTCGGAAAGACATTCCGAAAACAAGCGGCCCGTGTAGATAGCCTGGTTCAGACGGTTTGTCAATTGCGCCGGAACGCGAAGCCCTGGGGGAGACCGCTCTTCTCGCGATCCTGACCTGCGGAGGAAATTACCAGTTGCGATGAGCGCTGAAGGCTGCTCAGCTAACTCTTTGAAAATTCATGGTTAATTGGTCGGGACGCCGAGATTTGAACTCGGGACCCCCTGAACCCCATTCAGGTACGCTACCAGACTGCGCCACGTCCCGACCGGAACTGCGAGGCGGAGGTGTTTGTATCCGGTCCCAGGCACCTCTGTCAAGCAGGGTCCGGCTCGGGAGCCAGGACCCGGAGATCCTTCGCACGCACCCGGTAGCGGAGGGGCGGCGCGAGGCTTCTCACCTCGCCGTCGAGGAAGACGAGGATCTTGCGTTCCGACTTCTTCCGGTACTCGATCGTGAAGCAGGGAACGCAGAACGACTCGAAATCCTTGGTGTTGCCGGCGTCGCTGACCAGCGCGCGGAGGGCGAGACGCACCAGGAGGAGACGGCTGGGACGTTTCACCATGTAGAGGTAGAGAAAACCGCTGTCGAGCCCTTTGCGCTCCCCCTGGGTGAAGACGCTCATCTTGTATTCGTTGTTGCCGACGAAAACGAGCCGCGTCGTGCGGTGCAGGGTCTGCCCGTCGACGGTGATCGCGAGGCGGAGGGCATGCACTTTGGGCAGCACCTTGAACAGCGCCGAGAGGGCCGCTGTCCACTTGCCGCGCCCGAGGCGCTTGCGCTGGCGGTCCCTCTCCTGCACCATCGGCGGGTAGAAGCCGAGCGACGAGGTGTTGATGAAGGTTTCGCCGTTCACCTCGCCGAGGTCGAGCGCGCGGACATGGCCGGCGGCGATGGTCTGCGCCGCGGCTTCGAGGTCGGCGGGAATGCCGATGTCCTTGGCGAAATGGTTCAACGTTCCGAGCGGCAGGACGCCGAGCGGCATTTGCGTTCCCGCCACGACGCCAGCGACGCAACTGACGGTGCCGTCGCCGCCGGCGGCAACGATGGCGTCGAAGCCGTCGTCGAGCACAGCCCGCGCCCGCGCCGCCATCGCCTTCCCGTCCACCTGCTCCACGGTCGCGTCGACTCCGGCGGCACGGAACGCCGCTTCGACGGTTGCGGCCGAAATTTCTTCTTTGCTGGCGGTTCCCGCCGCTTGATTCATCAGGACAATGATTCGCATCGCCCCGAGCGCTCTGCAAGGGGCGTTCCAGACAAGGCTTACTTGAAATAGCCGACGACGTCGAAGACCAGATCGACCGTGCCGGAGAGGTCGGCCTGCACGGCGAGGCTGCCGAGGGGATCTCCGGTGAGGGCGATGATGGCGTTGTTGGCGCGCGTCTGCCCGGCGGCGAAGTTGATCGCCGCGGTTTGCGCCGCGAAGCCGGAGGGGCCGATCCGCAGGTCGCCCGGGCCGGCCGGCGCGACGACGGTGACATTGGCGGCGACCGCCAGCGCATCGGCTGGAACGCCGCACTGGCCGGCGATCACGAACCCGCGCTTGGCGCCGCCGGCGAGGGACGGTCCGCCGGCTGGGCCCGCCGCCTGGCGGGTGTCGATGGCGCGGCACGGGGTGACGGTGTAGTAATCGAGCGGCGGCGCCGCGGCCGGCGCCCAGGCCCACAGCTTGCCGCCCTCGTCGGTGGCGTAGAGCCGGCCCTGGATGACGATCGGGCTCTCCCAGTGGACGCCGCCGAAGGTGGCGTCGCTCCACAATAGGGCGCCGGTGCGCGGATTGATCGCCCGCATTTTGTTGCTGGTCGCCCAGTAGAGGGTGCCGTTGGCGAGGAGCGGCGAGCTGCCGCTGCCGGAGATGGTCCACTTGGTGGTGAGCGTCGGGTTGCCGGAGCCGTCCACCGCCACCTGGAACGCCGAGAGCCCGGCGCCGTTGCCGATGAAGGTCCAGGTGGTGCCGTCGACCGGATCGGTCCAGACCGCCGGCGCGGTCAGCACCACGCTTCCCTGCGGCACGGAGATCTTCTGGATCTCGCCGCCGAGATGCCCCGGGCCGCCGAGGCCGCTCAGGTCGTCGAGGTTGAGCAGCCGGATCTTCGCGTCCTTGCCGCTCTGCACGCCGAGATGGGCGAACCGGCTGCCGGGCGGCGTTGGCAGGATGGCGGGGGCGGTGCTCCCGAGGTCGGCGTCGGTGTTCTGGAGAGTCTGGAACTCCGTCGGCGTATAGGTGTCCACCGGCACGCCGCCGCTCCCGGTGCCGTCGGTGTGGAGGGCGAAGACACTGTCTCCCCATTCATGGCCACCCACCGTGTTGCCGTCGTAGTCGCCGTTGCCGGTCGCCATGAACAGCTTTTCGTTGTCGGAGTCGTAGACCACGCCGGAGCGCGCCCAGATGGCGGTCTGCACGTGCCCGACGCAGTCGGGGCTCCCGCCCTCGACGAAGTGGACCGTCTGGTCGCTGCAGGCGGCGTTGAACACCTTCTGCGCGCCGGTCGCGAGGTTGATCGCCGTGATGTGCCCCTGATAGTCACCGGCGTCGCCGGGATAACCGCCATTGCCGACATAGAGATATTGGGTGCCGCCGGCGACGGTCGCCACGGTCAGCCCGGGAGACGACTTCTCCACGTCCGGCTTGAGCGTCGTCACCTCCGGCCAGCCGCCGGTGGTGATCTCGGTGCCGTCCCCGACCTGATATTTGTGCACCTTGCCGTCGAGCGCATAGGAGTAGACGTAGAGGCGGCTCGGATCGATCGCCGGCATCGAGGTGGTGTAGCGCGGCGTGGTCGCCGGCTGTTTCGACCACACGATCGTTCCGGTCGCGGCGTCGACCGCCAGGATGCGGCCGTCCTTGGTGGTCAAAAAGAGGAGGTCCTTCACCCCGCCCGCGGTCGACACCCCGGCCAGGAAAGCCGGCGCGCCGTCGGCGATGGCGGGGAGCGCCACGCTGTAGACCATGTGCAGGGTCGTCACGTTGCCGGCGTGGAGCGCCGTCTCTTGCGCGCTCGCGCCGCTGTGCCGCGCGTCGAGATTGAACTGCGGCCAGTCCGCTCCATGGGCCACGCCAGCAGTGAAAACAGCAGAAATCGCGGAGGAGAGCAGGAGACGGGAGATCGCGGAAGATGCGTGCATGCACCGATGGTAATGAGATTGCGCCGAAGCTGCAAGCGGTATCCGGATGATAGCGGATGATAGGCTCCCGCACTGTGAAAACCATCTTCCGCAAAGGTCTCCTGCTGATCGCGGCCCCCGTCCTCTTCCAGGTGATCTTCCTGGGGATCCTGCTGTGGATCGAGCGGGAGAATGCGGCGGCCGAGCGTTGGGCGTTGCACACGCGCGTGGTGATCAGCCAGGCCGAGACCGCGCTGCGGCGGCTGGTGCAGGAGAGCGACCGGGTGCGCGGGCTGGTGATCACCGGCAGCCCCGTCTTCGCGCCGGACCCGGACCAGGGCAAAGCAGCGGCCGGGATCGGCGAGCTCCGCCGCCTGGTCAGCGACAACCCGCCGCAGGAGGAGCGGGTCGGCGCGCTCCAAGCGACCACCGTCGAGCTGGAGAGCTGGATCGCCGGCGTGGAGGCGTTGGTCCGCTCCGGCCGGACGAGCGAGGCGGCGGAGCGCGTCCGGGAGCTGCGCGGTGAGCGGTTGCTGGCGGCGGCGCAGCAGAAGCTGGGCGAGATTCTGAGCGAGGAGCAGCGGCTCGACCAGGAGCGCCTGGCCCGCCTTGAACGGAACCGCCGCGCCCGTGTCTGGCTTCTCCTGGGCGCGGCGGTGGGCGCGGCGGTGACCGCCTGTCTCCTGGCCTGGGCGTTCGCCCGCGGCATCAGCTCGCGGCTGGAGATCGTCACCGCCAATGCCCGCCGTTTGGCCGGAAATGAGGCGCTCACTCCTCCCCAGGAAGGAGAGGACGAGATCGCGGAGCTCGACGCGACGGTTCACCGGACGGCGGAACGCCTGCTCGCGGCCGCGGCCACGGAGCAGCGCTACAAGACGGAGCTCGAACGCCGCGCCGCGGAGCTGGCGCACACCAACGAGGACTTGCAGTACAAGACCCGCGAGGTGGAGACGTTCGTCTACAGCGTGTCCCACGACCTGCGCTCTCCCCTGGTCAATCTGCAGGGATTCAGCCGCGAGCTCGAGCACTCGTGCGCTGAGCTGCGGCACGCTCTCGACCGGGCGGCCCTGCCCGCGGACCTCCGCCGCCGCTTGGACGGAGTCGACCGCGACATGATGGAGTCGGTGCGCTACATCCAGACCGCGGTGCTGCGCTCGGGCAACATCATCGACGCCCTGCTGCGGCTGTCGCGCGCCGGCCGGGTGGAGTACCGGTGGCAGCAGGTCGACATGACCCTCGTCGTCCACCGCGTCGTCGATGCGATGCGCAGCAGCCTGGAGCAGAAAAACGCCCGGGTCACCGCCGGCGATCTGCCGCCCTGCTGGGGCGATCCCACCGCGTTGGAGCAGGTGTTCGGCAACCTGCTGAGCAACGCGGTCAACTATCTCGACCCTGCCCGCCCCGGCCGCATCGAGATCGGCGGCGAGAGCGGCCCGGGCTCCGCGGTAACCTACTGGGTGCGGGACAACGGCCTGGGCATCCCGGAGCCCTACCGCGAGAAGCTGTTCGTCGCCTTCCAGCGCCTGCACGGCGACGTGGCTCCCGGCGAGGGGATCGGTCTCGCGCTCGTCCGCCGCGTGATCGAGCGCCACGGCGGCAAGATCCGCGTCGACTCGAAGGAAGAGGTCGGCACGAATTTCATTCTGACCCTGCCCGGCACGGGAGGCGGTAGAATACCGGCCGAGGTCGCGGGGGACGCGACGTTCGTCTGAGCCCGTCTGAGGAGACCGAGGAGAAAAATGGACGAAGTGACGATCATCCTGGTCGAGGACGACGACGGGCATGCCACGCTCATCGAGCGCAACCTGCGCCGCGCGGGTCTCGACAACAGCTTCGTCCGCCTGCGCGACGGCCAGGAGGCGCTGGACCACTTCCTCGGCTCCACGTCCCCGGTCCGCGAGCCGTGTGTCGTCCTCCTCGACATCAAAATGCCGCGCGTCGACGGCGTCGAGGTCCTCCGCCGTCTCAAGAACGATCCGCGGACAGCCACCCTGCCGGTCGTCATGCTGACCACCACCGACGATCCCCGCGAGATCGAGCGCTGCTATCAGCTCGGCTGCAACGTCTACGTTACCAAGCCGGTGGAATACGAACAGTTCATCGAAGCGGTGAAGCGGCTCGGATTCTTCCTGAAGATCGTCAAGCTGCCCATCCTGCCCACCCAGCCGCCGGCGCGAGGCAATGGCGGACAGCCTTAAAGGCAGCGTCCTGATCCTCGAGGACGACGGCGGCATCGCCCTCCTGGAACGGCGCGCCCTGGAGCGCGTCGGCTATACGGCGTCCATCGCGTCGACCGCGGAGGAAGCTCTCGACCGGCTCGGCCGCGAGCGCTTCGACCTGGTGCTCCTCGACTACCAGCTTGCCGGCCCGGTCTCCGGCCTCGACGTCTACCAACGGCTGCGCGACCGCTGGCCCGACCTGCCGGCGATCCTGGTCACCGGGTTCAGCGACCAGGGGAAGGTCATCGAAGCGCTGCGCGCCGGTGTGCGCGACGTGGTGCCCAAGGTCGGCGACTACCTGGAGTACCTGCCGCACGCCGCCGACCGGGTGCTCAAGGCGGTCCAGGCCGAGCGGCGGCTCGCCGAGTCGGAGGCGATGCTGCGCGAAGCGAACGAAGCGCTCGAGCGCCGGGTCGCCGAGCGCACCGCCGAGCTGCAACACACGAAGGAGCTGGCCGAGGCGGCGAACCGGGCGAAAGATCATTTCCTCGCCGTCCTCAGCCATGAGCTGCGCACCCCGCTGGCACCGGTGCTGACCACCGTGCAGCTCCTGGAGCATAAAGAGAACCTCCCGGACGACATGCGCGAAGCGCTCGCCATGATCCGCCGCAACGTCGAGCTGGAGGCCCGGCTGATCGATGACCTCCTGGATCTCACCGGGATCACCCGCGGCAAGCTGGATCTGACCTTCGAGACGGTCGATGTGCACCAGGCGCTGCGCGAGGTCCTGGAGATCTGCGACCGCGACCTGCACGCCAAGCGGATCGCGGTGACCGCCGAGCTCAACGCGCGCCGCGTCTACGTCCGCGCCGACCCGGCGCGCCTGCAGCAGGTGCTGTGGAACGTGGTGAAAAACGCCGTGAAGTTCACTCCGGAGGAGGGGCGCATCCTGCTGCGCACCGGCGACGGACCGGCCGGCACGATCGAGATCGAGGTCACCGACTCCGGCGTCGGCATCGATGCCGAGGTACTGCCCCGGATCTTCGACGCCTTCGAGCAGGGCGGCCGGGACGTGACGCGGATGTTCGGCGGCCTGGGCCTCGGGCTCGCCATCAGCAAGACCCTGATGGACCTCCACGGCGGCTCCCTGCGGGCCGAGAGCGACGGCCGGGGCAGCGGCGCCACCTTCTTCGTCTCCCTGGCCGCCGAGACCTCCCGTCCCGCCGAGCTCTCCCGGTCGCCCCGTGCGAGCGAGCCCGGCGGCCGGGAGCCTCTCCGCATCTTCCTGGTGGAAGACCACGCCGACACCCGCGAGGCGCTGGCCGGCCTGCTGGAGATCTACGGCCACCAAGTGCGCTCCGCCGGCTCCGTCGCGGCCGCGCTCGCGGCGCTCGGCGACTGGCCGTTCGACCTCGTCATCAGCGACATCGGCCTGCCCGACGGCAGCGGTCTCGACCTGATGCGCGAGCTCGCCGTCCGCCATCCCGGCGGAGTCCGGGCGATCTGCATGACCGGCTTCGGCATGGAGGAGGACATCCGCAAGAGCCGCGAGGCCGGCTTCCTCGCCCATCTCACCAAGCCGGTCAACCTCCAGGAGCTCGAAACCGTCCTGAGCCGCGTCATGCGCGAGCCGTGCTACGCTCCCTCGCAGTAGAACGTTCGCCAACCCCGAAGGAGGTCCCCATGCGAGGGAGCCGTGTGTGCCGCCGTCCGCAGCCGTGGCTGATCCTGTCTCTTCTCTTCCTGCTCCTCCTGCCGCTCTGCGCAGCGTGCCAGGGCAAAGCGGGCACCCCGCCCGCGGCGAGCTCCGGCTCCGCGGCGTCGTCCTCGGAGAGCGAGTCCGAGCGCACCCGCAAGATCCAGGAGAAGGCGGCCGACATCGAGCGCAAGGCCGCCGAGATCCAGACCATGCAGGGCACCGAGCAGGAGAAGACCGACGCCGTGAACGCTCTCGACAAAGAGCGCCGCGAGCTCACCGAGATGCAGGAGGGCAAGAACTAGGGCGAGTCCGGGAGCCTCGTTCCCGCCGGCGCTGAATCCCTCGTTGGCGCGGGAACCGGGGTAGACGGCCAACCGGCAAACCCAGCCCGTTGGGCTGGGCTAAGGAAACGCGACCCTCCGGGCCGCCCGACCGAGGAAACCGATGCCCCAATCGTTTTCACGCATCCTGGTACATCTGATCTTCAGCACGAAGAATCGTATCCCGTTTCTTGTGCCGGAGATTCGTCTGGAGCTTCATCAATATCTCGCGACGGGTTTGAACGACATTGGCTGTCCCCCGCTCCGTGTTGGTGGAGTGGAGGATCATGTCCATCTGTTCTTCGGTTTGTCGCGGACGCGGACCATGGCCAAGGTCGTGGAGCTGGTCAAAACCGGTTCATCCAAATGGCTCAAGACGAAGGGAGATGAGCTGGGATCATTCCATTGGCAGACCGGCTATGGAGCCTTCTCCGTCAGCCAGTCCGATGCGGACGCAGTCATCCGCTACATCGACAAACAGGAGGAACATCATCGGCAGACCTCCTTCCAGGATGAATTCCGCAAATTCCTGGAGCGCTATCAGATTCCCTACGACGAACGCTATGTGTGGGAATGAGCCCGGGCGAACGGCCCGGAGGGCCGTGTTCCCTTAGCCCAGCCCAACGGGCTGGGTTGGGGCGGGCCACCCAGGCCACCTGCCACCGCCCAAACGACCATCACGAGCCGGCGGCGACCTTGAACGAGAAGGCGTAGTCCTCGGCCATGGTCTGGCCGAAGCGGGGATCGGAAACCTGCGCCGCCGCGACCCGTAGCGTGCAGTCGGCACCGGCGGGCAGGCTCTTGGCCGGACGGAGCAGGAACGCACCGCCGTCGGACCCCGGCTCGGGCGTCGCGGTGGCGGCGACCGGCGTGCCGCGGGGACACTCCAGGTGGAACGCCGAGGCGGTGACGGTCACCGGCGCATTGAATTGAACCGAGATCCCGCTCGCCGCCGGCACGCTCTCCTGCGGCGCGGCCGGGTGCACCGCGCTCACCGCCGGCACCTCGGACTGCCACTTCTGGGCGATCACCCGCTTCCAGCCCGATCCGTCGTCGGCGAAGACCATGGTGAAGAGAGCGCGGGCCGACTCGGATTCACCCTTGAGATCGACCGTCTTCACGTTCGCCCATCCGGTGAAGACGGCGGCGCGGTCGCCCACCGGAAAGACCTCCCACCGCTCCCACTTGAAGTCGAGGGTCTTGAGCGTCGCGTAGTAGCCGCCGAGAGTTTCCGCATACTGCTTGCCAGTGATCGGATGGCCGTTGCTCACGTAGGCCACCCGGTCGGTCTGGGGAATGAGCTTCTCGAGGCTCTTGACGTCCCGGCGCGACGCATCCGCCGCCATCTCCTGCGCCAGCCGGACCGCCATGTCCGCCGGCCCCGGCTCGGCGCTCTTCGAGACCCGGCCGACGACCACTCCTGCCAGTGCCACCGCCACGATCACCACAACGCGTCGAAAGCGAGCGTCCATCGGAAACCTCCTTGAGAAACCGGCCTGGAAAATCGGTGGATGATCACCAAATCGTCTGCACGTGGGGGTAATCCCTGATTTTCTGGTCCTTCGAAATCAGGGGAGATTCCAGAGTTAGAGCGGTGGCAATGATGATGCGGTCGGCCGGGTCTTCATGGAGCTCGCCGGGAAGCAGGGTGGAGCGGAGCGGCGTTTTTCGAGACCTGCTCGGGGTTGGTCACCCACCAGATCCAGGCGTGGGTGTCGAGCACGATCAACGGAGAGCCTCCCAATCCTCGACGCCGACGGGCTCCAGCGGATCGTCGTACCGAAGGACAGAGCCACGAAGCGCCTTGAGGGCTTCCATCGGGTCTCGGTCGTAGGGGACGATCTTCAGGACCGGCTTTCCATGGTCCGTGATGATCAGCTCACGGCCGGATTTCTCCACGTCCCGGAAGAACTCGAGCGCCTTGGCCTTGAACGCTGATTTCGAGACGGACTGTTCCACACTGGCCTCCCTCTGGTCGGTGGACGACCCTGGTCATCTTACCATGGTCACGTGTCTCGGCCGGTTGCTTGTTCCATTCCACCGCGCCGGCTGTCTCAGACAGTATGCGGACGGCTCAGGCAACGATTGGCGGGATTGGCACGGCAGACTGGCCAGGGGCGCTCTTCCCGGGTATCCTCGGCGCGCGATCTACCGGGCGGCGTTTCGGCCGCCCGCAACGGCCCGAGCCCATCACCCTGCCTATGCTTCCGGATCTCGACGAGCTGAGCGACGAAGAGCTGGTCGCTCACGCCCGGGAGGCGGACGAGACCGCCGACACCGCCCTCGCCGTCCTTTATCGCCGTTGGTATCCGAAAGTTGCCGCCTGGTGCCTGCGCCTCAGCAATGACCGCCAGGAGACGGCCGATCTCGCGCAGGAGGTCTTCCTGCGCGTCCACGGGAAGCTCTCCTCCTTCCGCGGCGAGAGCCGCTTCTCGACCTGGCTCTATACGGTGACGCGCAGCGTGGTGATCAACCGCGGACAGGCGGCGCGGCGGCGGCAGACCGATCCGCTCGACGAGTCTGCCGGCGCCGAGTTGGTCGAGCCGTCGCCGGGCGCCGACCGTGAGCTGGAGCAGGGGGAGATCGAACACGCGCTGCGCCACGCGATGGCGAACGACCTCGAGCCGTTGGAGGCGCGGGTGCTCTATCTCCACTATGTGAACGGGATGTCGCTGCCGGCGCTCACCGAGATGCTGGGGCTGGACAATAAATCGGGGGCCAAGGCGTATGTGGTGAGCGGCGGGCGCAAGCTCAAACGCCGCTTCGGACGCTGGCTGGCCCGGCAGTCTTCCGCTCCTCACTCTTCCGGAGGTTCCCTGGCATGAACGGCAACGGACCGACCCGCACGCTCGAAGAGTGGCTGCACGCCGCCTACGCCGGGTGCCCACCGCCGGAGGCGTTCCTGGAGGCGGAGACCGCCGCTCTCGATCCCGCGGAGCGCCGCCGCCTCGACGAGCACGCCGCAAGCTGTCCGGCCTGCGCCGCGGAGCGCGATCTCGCCCGCCTCTTCACCGCCGAGCCGCAAGCAGTGGGCGTGCGGCAGGAGGACGTGGACTTCGTGGTCGCCCGGCTCGAAGAGGCGTCACCGCTCCGCCGGACGGCCGCTCCGCCGGCGACCGGCGGACGGGTGGTGCCGTTTCCGTCCCGCCCGGCACAACCCTCGGCGTCGCCGGCTCCCCTTCCCGGCGTCCGGCGCTCCTCGCGCTGGCCGGCGTGGCTCGCCGCGGCCGCGGTGGTGGTGCTTTCCGTGGGGCTTCTCCTGCAACGGTCCCTGCTCGCGCCGCCGCCTCTGCCGGCGCCGCCCGCCGCCGGTGTGATGCGCGGCGGCGAGGTGGAGCTTCTCGCGCCGGTGGGCGAGATCGCGGCGGCGCCGGCTGAGCTGCGCTGGGAACCGCGGCCGGGAGCGGCGGCCTACCATGTGCGCCTGCGGGCGTTCGACGACGAGCTGCTCTGGGAGGCGACGGTCGCCGCGCCGCCGGCCCACCTGCCGGCCGAGGTCACCGCGCGGCTGCAACGGGCGGTCACCTACTCCTGGTCTGCCGAAGCGCTCGACGCCAAGGGGGCGCGGCTGGCAGGCTCCGAGCCGGTGCGGTTTCGGGTGAGTCCGGCCGGGACGGCGGGAAAACCGTAACGCCATCGCGTGCGACCGTCACGCCATTGCGCCCGGCCCTGACAGCACCGGGTGCGACCGTGCCGGCATTGCGTGCGGCGGTGACTGCACTGCGTGCGACTGTCACTGCACTTCGTACGACTGTCACTGCACTTCGTGCGACTGTGACTGCACTTCGCACGACTGTCACTGCACTGCGTGCGACTGTGACTGCACTACCCACGACGGTGACGGCACCGCGCACGACGGTGACGGCATTGCGTGCGACGGTGACTGCACCGCGCACGACCGTGAGGGCACGGAGTCTGTTCCATTCCGCCGCGCCGGCTGTCTCAACCGACATGGACATGTCGCCAGAGCTGTTCTTCACGATATCTTCATCTGGCTATAGTAGAATCCGTCGCGTTCTACCCAACTTCCAGGATGTAGGGCGGCGGCGGCGAGCACTGGAGCGCGCGCGCCGAGATCGGTCATCCGGATGCTGTCGCGGCGGATGACCCAGAGATAGAGGTCGGTCTCGCCGAGGAAGTATTCGAGCACCGTGCCGTTCCCGGCGTGATCGCGCAGGTCGGCGGCAATGCGCGGGCTCGCGCCGCGCTCCGGAGCGGTCGGAGCGCTGTTCCCCAGCGCGTCCAGCAGATCGCGCGCCTTGGCCTGCTGGACCACTTCGAGCGCCTGCTCTCCCCATCCCTTCACCCAGAGCTGTGGACTCGACGGCTTGCCGGACCAGGGCGTTGACTCCGGCGAGGAGGCCGGCCGGCTCACGATGCCCCGGAAGCCCGGCTGATCAGACCACGAACATTCTGCCCTGAGCCACGTTCAATCCGCCCTGCTCAGGATTGAATCTGCCCTCGTCCGGATTGAGCTTGCCCTCGTCTGGGTTGAGCTTGCCCTGGGGCAGATTGAGCCTGACCTGGGGCGGATTGAGCCTGACCTGGGGCGGATTGAACTTGCCCTGGGGCGGATTGAACTTGCCCTGGGGCGGATTGAACTTGCCCTGGGGTGGATTGAACCCTGAGCAGGGCGGATTGAACGTAGCCTGGGGTGGATTGAACCCTGAGCAGGGCAGATTGAACGTGGCCTGGGGTGGAGTGAACCCTGAGCAGGGCGGATTGAACGTAGCCCGGGTTACGCCGCCTCCTCGAAAACCAGCTCCGGATCGTGCTGCGCGCGGCGCAGGTAGCTCACGACCCGGCCGGCCAGCTCGGGGGTGGCCTTCTCCTTCTCGACCGCCCGGCGGAAGAGGGCGAGCGCCTTCTGCGCTTCCGCGTGCACTCCCTTGGCCCGGAACACCGCCTCCATCTTGAGCACGAGCCGCTTGGCGTCCGCCGTCCGCCCCTTCCTGAGATACAGACCGGCCAGCTCGACGCCCGCCTGCGCCTCGTCGTAGCGCACGCCGTCCCTGGCGAAAGCGTCCAGCACCCGGGTGAGGGTTGCGATCGCCCGGTCGAGCCGCCCGAGGCCGGCGTCGATCTTCCCTTCGAGCCAGCGGAGGCGGATCTGGTTGAGGCCTTTGCCGATCCGCGCCTGAAGACGCCGCAGAGTGGGGAGCATCTCCGCAGCCTCCGCGGCCTGCCCAACGCTGGCCAGGCAGTCGGCCAGGTTGAATTGGAGCATGCAGAAGAGGCGCGGCTCGGTTTCAGGAGTGATCTCGGCCAACGCCTCGCGCAGCACCGCAATCGATCCTTCCAGGTCCCCCTGCCTGTCCAGAGCGATCGACCGAATGCACAGGAGGTGTGCCCGGACCGGCCCCGAGCGGGGAGCCACCTCGGCGGCCCGGTCGAGCAGCCGCAGGGCCTCCGGCAATTGGCGCAAGTCGATGCGCAGGGAGGCTTCGAGGTCGAGGAGGCGCCAAGGCTCGGGAAGCTCGGGCATCCCTGCCGGCGGATCTGCCTGTAAGCGCTGCGAGCACACGAGGTCCGCTTCCGCTCCTCGAAGGTCGCTTCCCACGCGCCGGGCGTTGGACTGGATTGCCCAGCCGAAGACCCGGCTCACCCAGCCTTCGGGACCAGGAATCTCTTCGGCGACCTCGAGCGCGAAGCTCGCCAGCTCGAGCGCCCGCCGTGCATCCACCGACGCCGCCTGTGCGCTCTCCTCGCCGACCAGCTTCACGAAGGCCCAGCAGCGGAGGATTGGGAGCTCCCCCACCATCTCCTCCAGGTCGTGCGCACCGAGATCCGCCACGACCGGCGCGAGGGCGCGGATCTTCTCCTCGGAGGCCGCCAGGGGAGCACGTGCTTCCGCGGCGGCGAGCCGAGCCGCGAGAGGCTCGAAGCCGTCCGCCAGATCCGCGGCCACCCGGGCAGCGAGGTGTTCGGCTCCCGTGCCAAGCCCGGCAACGCTTCGCCGCAGGCCGGCGGCCACGCGGTCCAGCTCCTCCGGAGTGATGTCCAGAGCGCGGGCGATCTTGCGGATCACCTCCGGACGGAGCACGCTGCCGTGCTCATAGTTGTGGAGCGCGCTCGGCGAAATGTGCGCCTCCCGGGCAAGCCTGCGGCCGGACCAGTTGTGGCGCCTCCGCAGCTCGCGGATGGCGTCGCCGTAGAACGCTTCGATGCCGGCGGGCTTTCTCATGTCTCACTTTCCCCCATGCCCTGCGTTTGGTCTCCTGTTCAGAATCCTGCCCGATTTTCCGGGCATGGCGGGAGGCATACTCCTGAGCTTGAGGCGCCCGGCGGGCCACTGGCGGCCCTGCCTGGAGCGCTCTCGGCGAAAGGAAACACCCCTATGCCTCCACTCACTCACGGGCGAAACCTCGCGGCTCTCGCTCTGGCCGCGGCTCTCGCGCTCCCCTGGCCGGCCGCCGCCGCTCCCCAGGCCCGGCACCAGCCGGCCTCCCCCGGTCTTCTGCAACAGCTCTGGACCGCGGTCACCGCCTTCTGGGGAGCCGGCGTGAGCCCGGACGACGGCTGCAAGATGGACCCGAACGGCGGCTGCTTCGCAAGGAGCGCCGCACCGGCACCACTCATCACTCCGGACTCCGGCTGCAAGATGGACCCGAACGGCGGCTGCCTCCCGGGCAGCTAGACCGCGGCGCATGCCACCTTGGCTCCGGCCGCCACGCCGACCGCGGCGCGGCGAGCCGGAGCGCCTTCACGCCGCCGCCGCGAAAACCAGCTTCGGATCGTGCTGCGCGCGACGCAGGTAGGCCCCCACCCGCCCGGCCAACTCGGGGGTGGCCGTCTCCATCTTGGTGGCCCGGCTGAAGAGGGCGAGCGCCTTCTGTGCCTCCGCGTGCACGCCCTCATCCCGGAACACCGCCTCCATCTTGAGCACCAGCCGCTTGGCGTCCGCCGTCCGTCCCTTGCGAAGATAGAGGCCGGCCAGATCGACGCCCGCCTGCGCTTCGTCGTAGCGCAAACCTTCGTCGGAGAAATCCGACCGCACCGAGGAGAGGGTTTCGATCGCCCGGTCGAGCCGGCCGAGGCCAGCGTCGATCTTTCCTTCGAGCCATCGCAGGCGGATCTGGTTGAGGCCGGCTCCGATCTGCGCCTGAAGACGCCGCAGAGTGGGGAGCATCTCCGCCGCCTCGGCGGCCTTGCCGGCGCCGGCCAGGCAGTCTGCCAGGTTGAATTCGAGCATGCCGAAAAGGTCCGGCACGGTTTCTTCGTCGATCTCGGCCAGCGCCTCCCGGAGCACCGCGATCGATCCCTCCAGGTCTCCCATCCGATCAACAGCGATCGACCGAATGCACAGGAGGTGCGCGCGAATTCGACCCGTCTGAGGCGCCACCACTGCCGCTTGGTCGAGCAACCGCAAGGCCTCCGGCAACTGGCGCAAGTCGATCCGCAGGGAGGCTTCGAGGTCGAGAAGACGCCAGGGCTCGGGAAGCTCAGGCTGCCCCTCGGGTGGGTTCGCTTGAAGGCGCTTCGAGCAGACGAGAGCCTCCTCCGCTCCCTTGAGATCGTTTCCCACACGCCGGGAGTTGGCCAGGAACGCCCAGGCGAAAATCTGGCACACCCAGCCCTCCTCGCCGGGGACCCGCTCCGCGATCCAGAGAGCAAAGCTCGCCAGCTCCCGCGCGCGGCCGGCATCGACCGATGCGACCTTCGCGCTCTCTTCGCCCACCACCTTCACAAAGTCCCAGCACCGGACCTCGTCCGCGGCATCGGCGATCAGCCGCCAATGGGAGACCTTGAGCTTCTTGATGAATTTCCAGCGAGAGAGAGCCTTCCGGCGGGCCTCCTCCGCGACGGCGGCGCGCACTCTCGGGAGCAGCGAGGCCGCCAGGCGGGCGGCCTTGCGGGAGATCTCGGCGATCAGGCCGTCCGAGGTGGGAATGGGGCTGGGGATGGGCAGGTCGTCGTCGCTCTCCAGCCATTCCCCAATCGCTCGGATCCCCTCACCTGCCGCCGCCGTCTTCGTCCCGAAGCCGCCGCATTTGCGGTCGAAGTTGGCCGGGAGCATCTGCCTTTTGCCGGAGACGTATTCCGACACCGTCCCGGCCTCGAGGTCGAGATGCTCGCCGGCTTTCACCTGGGTCAGGCCGAGAAGGCTGACGAGAGCGCCGAAGGACCGGTTCAACAGAGGGATCTCCTGGTTGATGGGTGGCCTGCCCTCGGGCGTTTCGCTTCGCCTCTTCCGCTCGTCGTCCATGAATTCCTCCCGATATACCTCCACCAAGACAGAGTGCTTCAGCGCGACAAAGCGAGACACGAAAGGGGCACTTCATCCCGGCTTCCCAGAAAAACGGGCACGCATACGGAACAATGCGCAAATATATCGCATCCACGAAGGGAAGCGCCTACAGTCCTCGGCATGTCGCTGATCTGGAGGGGCCGCCCCATGAAACACCTGAGGTCCACGGAGAGAGGGCGCAGTGAACATCCACCCGAAAGAACGCTCCGCCGGTTCGTCCTGGGGACGACCTCGCGGGCCGAAAACCGGGCCATCGTGGTCCATCTGCTGCGGCGGTGCGGTTGCTGCTCGCGGATGATTGCCGAAGCTTGCGGGGGACCCTTGAAGGTCATACGGCAGCCCGCGGAGAGAGCGTCGTGACGGCACGCCCTGCGGGCGAGGCGTTGAAGGAAGCACACCTCACACCGGCAGATCTCGATCGCCTGGCCGGATACCGCGGTGAAAAGGTGCTCAACCGCATCCTTCTCCATCATCTGACGGTCTGCTCCGAGTGCCGGGAAGTTGGTGGTTTCCTTCTGGACGCCTATGACGCGGGTGAGCTGATGTACGGCGAGCTGCCCGGGTTCAGGATCGCCTTGGCTCGGTCCCGCTCGGAAGCTGCCGGACTCTGGCTGGAGCTCAGTGGGATGAAGCTGAAACGGCAGAAGGCCATGGTCCGGAAAGCGAAGCGCCTCCAAAGCTGGGGCTTGGCCGAGCTCCTCTGCCGGAAAAGTCTCGAAGCGGCGGCCGGTGAGCCCGCGGCGGCGGAACGCCTTGCGGAGCTGGCGGTCGAAGTGGCGATGCTCGTCCGGGATTTCGACGACCCGAACGACGAATCCTGGGTGAAACTGCTGCGCGGCTTCGCCTGGGCGCACCTCGGCAAGGCCCGGCGAAGCCTGGGTGACTTCGAAGGCTCCCGGGTCGCCTTCGACGAGGCAAAAGAGCTCTGGGAAAAAGCTTTCGCGAACGCAGGGGACGTTCTCGGGTATGAATCCGGCTTCCGGGAGCTGCTGCGGCCGGTCCGGACCAAGGGCCGGCGACGATCTCCTGAGAAGGCATCGTGACCGGAGCCGACGAAGCCATGCTCGACATCTGCCGGCGGCATGCAGTCGCCGCGATGCGGCTGCTCCTCCTCAGCCAGCGGGTCGCCGAGGAGTCTCTCCTCCCAAAGGCGGCGGCGCCGGCCGCCGACGCGAACCGCGCCGGAGACGGATGCGCACGCCGGAGCCGGCCTGATGCTGCGAGGCGCCGGAAGGCTGGGCGCCCTCATCGCCCGGCAAGGAGGCCGGACACCGTGTTCGTGAACCTCCCGCGGACCCTGGTCCGCTGCCGTGAGCTGCGCGGCAAGTCGCAGGCCGAGGTGGCCCGCAAAGCTGGGGTGGGCAAGAGCCAGCTCTCGAAATACGAGTCGGGCAAAGAGCTGCCGAAGCTCGAATCCTTGGAGCGCGTGCTCGTCGCTCTGGGCTTCGGCTCGTTGGACTTCTTCTACGCGCTCCATCTCATGGACCACGAGGTGGATCGCCCGGCGCAGAACGATCGTTCCGAAGATGTCGCCGCGGCGTTCAAGCACCTCATGAGCCATCTGGTCGATCTGCACCGGCAGGTTGTCCTGGAGACGAGCCGGCGCGGCGAGACACCCGGAGAGGAGGGATGAGATGAGACATCTGGAGCTGGCCGACATCGCGAAGCTGCTTTCCGATGGGGGCGTCTTCGCGGAATTCTGCCGACATCTGGCCGAGGTCTGCCCACTCTGCGCCGAACGGCTCACCAAGGTGGAGGCGCTGATGAAGCGCTTCCGGCACTGGGATGCTGAAACCGTCGTGCGCGAGGGTCCCGCCGCGGACGAGCTGTTCGAAGCCCTCCTGGAAAAGGAGCAGGGGCACTCCGGTTGGTCATCCCTGGTCATGGATGTCCTGGAGAAAGCGGAGTATCAGACCTGGGGAGTCGCCTGGGTCTCCCTGGAGAAGGCGCAAGGCCTGATCCTGGAGGAGGACACCAAGGCCCAGGCGCGGGAGCTCGCACTTCTCGCGGCCACGATCGCGGGGTATCTGGGAGCTTCCTACCACCCGGATTCGATCGCTGACCTCAAGGCTCTTGCCCACGCCACCGTGGCAGCGGCCGGCGTCCCTGGAGCGGACTCTTTCGACACGCTGCGGCAGGTGGCGGCGACCGTGACGGCCCTCGACCAGGGCACGGGTGATCCGACCGTGGCGCGGGACGTGATGGACCTTTTGTCACAGGTCTTTCCCAAGGTGGCGAAGCCCGGCTGATCAGGGCACGAACACGATCCTCCGCCCCCTGGCGTTGCGCTGCCACGCCGTCTCGACCTCGGCGAGCGGCACGGTCTCGATGTCGAGGCGCAGCTCGCCGCGGGCGACGCGGGCCATGAGCTGCTGGTAGGCGTCCATCCAGGCCTCGAGCTGGCCGGTCGCGCCGGTGGCACCGAGGATCAGCACCGTTTCGCCCGGCGCGAGCTGGGCGCGCCAGGTCAGCGATCCCCAGGCGGAGAGGCCGGGGTTGAACACGGCCGCGGCGGTGACGTCGTCGATGCCGTCGGGCACCGGCAGGCAGCGCGACCGCGCCACGACGGTGCGCTCGGCCATCGCACCGAACGGCGGCCGGGGGAAGGCGAACACCACCCGTGATCCATCGTCGAGCCGGCCGGTTCCATCGACGCCGGCGACGGCGGGGAGAGCGCCCATGCTCGTGTAGTGGGAGCCGTCCGCCCGCGCCTTGTCGAGCGGCTTCAGCGCCGCAGCGTGGACGTGCACCAGGGCTTCCCCGTCGGCGGGAGACGGCTCGGCAAACGGCTCATACCGGGGAGGCTGGCCAAGGGTGTGCAGCACGGCGGCGTTCATCAGAAGGCGACCTCGACCGCGCTCTCCGCACCCGCCGCGACGGCGACGCTGGCCACTTTCCGCCGCTCTCCCTGGCCGGCGGTGAGAACCCAGGTTCCGGGCGCGAGCCCGGAGAGGTGAAACCGTCCCTCGGCGTCGGCGACCGCTTCGACCTGCCGAAACTGCCGGGTGAAGAGGAACGACGCGGCGGCGATCTCTGTGCCGGCCGGCGCGCGGAGTCCGACGATGCGGCCGGCGATGGAGCCGGGATGGACGAGGCGGACCTCGATGGCGGGTTGTTGCGGCTTGTCTTCGATCACGACCTCGGCGGGCGCGTAACCGGCGGCCTCGATGGTGAGGGGCTCGTCGCCATTGCCGCTCGGCAGGCGGAGGCGGAAGGTGCCGTCGGCGGCCGTCACCGTGTGCATGGAGCGGGCCGCGACCGTGGCGCCGGAGGCGGGTTTGCCGTCGGGACGCAGCACCCGGCCGCGGAGGACCAGCGGGTCCGGCAGCACCAGATCCAGACGGTTCTCTCCCGCGGCGATCTCGGCCTGGCGATAGACGGTGCCATGCGAGCTGTCGGCAAACTTCATGCTGAGCGAGCCGATCGGTACACCGGTGAGCCGGTAGAGACCCGCCGCATCGGTGGTGGTGGTGACCCCGCCGACAGACACCGTGGCGCCCGGCACCGGCGCGCCGTTCTGCGCGGTCACACGACCGGTGACCTGCGCGCCCTGCGCGACGACGAGGCACAAACCGCCCAGCGCCTGGCCGGGGGCGAGACGAACCGGCGCGGACTGGACGGCGCCGCCGCTCCCGCGGACCGAGTACCAGCCGGGCTCCAGCGGCTCCAGGGTGAAGCGGCCCGTGGCGTCGGTCACGGCGCCGCTCTCGATGCCCGAGTGGCTGCAGGGGCTCGATTGAAGGATGGCATCCGGCGGCGAGCTGCCGGCGAGCTGGGTCCCGACAATCATCCCGGCGACCGGCTCTCCGGCGGCGTCGACCACCTGGCCGAAGATCCGCCCGCCCGGCCGGACCACCACCGTGCCGCCGGGAGCGATCTGTCCGGTGAGCGAGCCGGGAGCGCAGACGTCGACCGCGGACTCGTCCATACCGTCGGGCAGGCTCACCGAGAAGCGGCCGTCGGCGCCGGTCACCGCCGCGGGACCGGCCTTCACGTAGGCCGCGTATTGCTCGTCGGTCAGGTCGTCCAGCGGCAGCCAGACCGCGGCCCCGGCGACCGGCTGTCCCTGCGGATCGATGGCGATGCCGGTCAGCAGCCGGCCCGGCGGAGCGGCGGCGGCCGAGGCGAGGAGGGTGAAGGCGGCGAGCAGCAGAACGAGATGCGGTGGTCTCATAGATGCTCCAGGTCTGTCCCCCAGCAGGGACGATTCCGCCTCGATGTGCCGAGGCAAATGGTTTGTCACTGGGGGAATTTTGCAATCCCGGTGCCGAGGGCGGCCTGGCGAAGGCGCTCTTCCGGACCATCGCCGCACCATATAGATTACCTGGGCCTGTTCCGCCCAGCAGATTGGATTCTGCTCGCTGGAGGGAGTACTTCAAGAGGCGGTGTTGTGACGAAGCAATGGCAGGATATCGATGGGCAGCCTGAAACAGGCAGCGATCTCTCGGCGGCGGCGCACTTGGCGGACCTCCTGCGCCATTCCACGGCGGAGGTGCTGGGACGAGATCTGGCCGCGGTGCCTCTCGACTGCCCGCTGACGGCGCTCGGCCTCGACTCGCTGGGAGCGGCGGAGCTTCAGGACGTCATCGCCAGGAGGCTGGGGGTCGATCCGCCGGATTGGGAGCTTCTGCTCGACGGCGCGACGCTCCTGGATCTGGCCGCGGACATCGCGGCACGCTCCCCTGCCTCTCCTCCGCCTACGCTCCCCGTCGTCCAGGAAGCCGGCGGCGAGCAGCCGCTCTCCGCGGGCCAGCGGGCGATCTGGTTCCTGCAACGGCTGGCGCCCACGAGCGCCGCCTACCACATCACGGCCGCGGTGCGGATCGAGGGTGAGTTGGACGTGGCGGCTCTCCGGCGTTGTTTCGGGACGATCGCGGACCGCCATCCGGCGCTACGCACGACGTTCTTCGAGAGAGACGGCATGCCGGTGGCGCAGGTGCACGAGCGGCTGGCTCCCGATTTTGCCGTCGTCGAGCTGAACGGGCTCGACGCGCTGCCGGCTCTTCTCTCTGACGCCGCGGCGCGGCCTTTCGATCTGGGATTCGACCTGGAGAAGGGACCGCTGCTGCGGATCGATCTCTTCCGGCGTTCGGAGCGCGAGCATGCCATGGTGCTCACGCTGCATCACCTGGTGGCGGACTTCCACTCTCTCTCGCTGATCGCGGGCGAGCTGGTACAACTCTATCCGCACGGCGACGCGTCCGGCCTGCCTCGGCCGGCCGCTGGAGCTGTTGGATATGCTGATTTCGTCCGCCGCGAGCAGACGCTCCTGGAAGCTGAAGGAGAACGCCTGTGGACGTTCTGGCAGAACGCGCTGCGCGGTCCGCTCCCCGATCTCGACCTGCCCACCGACCATCCGCGTCCGGCGGTGCAGAGCGACCGCGGCGGATCGGTCCCCCTGGATTTCGGTCACCGCCTGACCGCGCAGGCGCAGGCGGTCGCCCAGGAATCCGGCGCGACGCTGTTCATGACCCTGCTCGCCGGCTTCAAGGCGCTGCTTCACCGCGCCACCGGGCAGGGCGATCTCCTGGTGGGCACACCGGTCTCCGGCCGCTACGCGGATCTAGCGGCGTCGTCGGCCTGTGCATCAACCCGGTCGTGCTGCGCACGGCGGTCTCTCCCGAGCTGTCGTTCGGCGATCTCCTCGCCCGGGTGCGGCGGGTGGCGCTCGACGCCTTCGCGCATCAGGACTATCCCTTCTCGCTGCTGACCGGACGCCTGCAACCGGTGCGCGATCCCAGCCGCTCGCCGCTTTTCCAGGCCCTGTTCACGCTCTACAAGGCACGGAAGCCGGAGCAGCAGGCGCTCGCCGGGTTCGCGCTGGGCGAGGCCGGAGCTTCGCTGGAGATGGGATCGGTCAGTCTCCACTCCACTCCCCTGCCAACGCGGCCGGCGCAGCTCGATTTGAGCCTCAGCCTGGCGGAGACGCCGCGGGGCGCCGCGGGCTCGCTGGTCTACTCCGCCGATCTCTTCGACCGCGCGACCGCGGCGCGGATGGCAAGCCACCTGCGCACATTGCTCGGCGCGGCGCTCGCCGATCCGTCGCAGCCGGTCGGCTCGCTGCCGCTGCTCACTCCGGAAGAGCGGGCGGAGGTGTTGACGGCGTGGAACGCCACCGCCGCTCCGTATCCCGCGGACCGCCTGGCGCATGAGCTGTTCGAGATGCAGGCCGACCGCGTGCCGGACGCCTGCGCGCTCGAAGCCGGCGCGGCGCGGCTGACCTATCGCGAGCTCGAGGAGCGCGCCAATCAACTGGCGCACCATCTGATCCGCCTGGGCGTCGGCCCGGAGGTGACGGTCGGCCTATGCTGCGAGCGGTCGCCGGATCTGGTGATCGGCCTGCTCGGCGTGCTCAAGGCGGGCGGCTCGTACCTGCCGCTCGATCCAGCCTATCCGCCCGAGCGGCTGCGCGCGATGCTGGACGACTCGGGGACATCGCTGATGCTGACGCAGGAACGTTTCGACACCGACCGGGCGGAGATCGCCGCGCAGCCCACCTCGCGGCCACTCCGCCGCAGCGGTCCGGACAACCGCGCCTACCTGATCTATACATCGGGCTCGACCGGCCGGCCGAAAGGGGTCGAGGTCCACCATCGCGCACTGGTCAACTTCCTCGCCGCGATGGCGCGCGAGCCCGGGCTCACCGCCGGCGACCGGCTGCTGTCGGTGACCACCCTGGCGTTCGACATCGCCG
Organism: Thermoanaerobaculia bacterium; assembly: GCA_036264355.1. GTDB lineage: Bacteria > Acidobacteriota > Thermoanaerobaculia > Multivoradales > UBA5704 > UBA5704. The sequence goes on along the minus strand of DATARD010000023.1, from coordinate 22,564 downwards.
GGTTGGAGCTCTATCTGCCGCTCGCGGTCGGCGCGCGGGTGATCCTGGCGGACCGCGAAACGGCGGCCGACGGCCACCGGCTGCTCGCCTCTCTGCGGAAATCGGAAGCCACGGCGATGCAGGCGACGCCCTCCACCTGGCGCCTGCTGCTGGCGGCGGGCTGGCAGGGAGAGCCGCGGCTGCGGGTGCTGTGCGGCGGCGAGGCGCTGCCGCCCGATCTCGCGGAGCACCTGGCGGCGCGCGGCGAGTCGGCGTGGAATCTCTACGGACCGACCGAGACGACGATCTGGTCCGCCGTCCACCGCCTGCCGGTCGGCGGCGCTGGTCCGGTACTCGCCGGCCGTCCGATCGCCAACACCCAGATCTATGTCGTGGACCGCATCGATCCAGACATGCAGCCGGCCGTCCCTGGCACTCCGGGAGAGCTGCTGATCGGCGGCGACGGCGTGACGCGCGGCTATTTCGGCCGTCCGGATCTCACCGCGGAACGCTTCATCCCCGATCCGTTCGGCGACCGTCCGGGCGGAAGACTCTACCGGACCGGCGACCTCGCGAGACATCGAAACGGTGGGGATTTGGAAATCCTCGGCCGGCTGGACCACCAGGTGAAGATCCGCGGCTTCCGGATCGAGCTGGGCGAGATCGAGACGGCTCTCGCCGCGGTTCCCGGTGTGCGCCAGGCGGTGGTGGTGGCGAGAGCCGACCGGTCTGGCGGCAGGCGTCTCATCGCCTATCTGGTTTCGACCGACCTGGATACCGACCTGGACATCCAGACACTCCGCCGTCTCCTCGCCGATCGCCTGCCCGAGGCGTTCATCCCGTCGCGCTTCGTGACCCTCGCCGCTCTCCCCCTGACGCCGAACGGCAAGGTCGACCGCGCGTCGCTGCCGGAGCCCGACGCCGGCCGGCCGGAGCTGGGCACCGACTACCGGCCGCCCCGCTCGGAGCTCGAACGCACGATCGCGGCGGTGTGGCGCGAGGTGCTCGGGGTCGACGCGGTCGGCGTGCACGACAACTTCTTCGATCTCGGCGGCCATTCGCTGCTGCTGGCGCAGGCGCACAGCCGTCTCGCCGCGCTCGGGCACGACCTCGCGCTGCTCGATCTCTTCCGCCACCCAACGATCGACGCCCTGGCGCGCCGTCTCTCCCCCGCCGCCGACCCCGTCAGCAGCCTGACGCCCGCGCCTGCCCCGCCCGCCGCGACCGGCGCGATGGCGATCATCGGCATGGCCGGCCGCTTCCCCGGCGCGCCGGACGTCGACGAGCTCTGGCGCCGGCTCTGCGAGGGCGACGAGCTGATCTCGCGGCTTTCCGAGGCGGATCTGGAAGCGGCGGGCGAGCCGGCCGCGCTGCGCGGCGATCCGGACTATGTGAAGGCGGCCGGCGTGCTCGACGGCGCGGAGCTGTTCGACGCGGCGTTCTTCGGCTTCAGCCCGCGCGAGGCGGAGGTCATGGATCCGCAGCACCGCGTCTTCCTCGAATGCGCCTGGCAGGCGCTGGAGGACGCCGGCTACGACGCGGCGCGCACCCCGGAGCGGGTCGGCGTCTATGCCGCGGTGGGGATCAACACCTATCTCCATCATCTCCAGCAGGCGGGCCTGCCGCTCCATTCCGGCGCCGCGCGCTACCAGGCGTTCATCGCCAATGACAAGGATTTCGTGCCGACGCGGGTGTCGTACAAGCTCGGCCTGCGCGGACCGAGCATCAACGTGCAGACCGCCTGCTCCAGCTCGCTGGTGGCGGTGCACCTCGCCTGTCAGGCGCTGCGTGCCGGCGACTGCGAGATGGCGCTGGTCGGCGGCGTGTCGATCCGCGCGCCGCAGCGCACCGGCTACGTCTACGAAGAAGGGGGCATCCTGTCGCCCGACGGCCACTGCCGGGCCTTCGCCGCCGACGCCCGGGGCACGGTGTTCGGCAACGGCGCCGGCGCCGTGGTGCTCAAGCCGCTCGAAAGGGCGCTGGCGGACGGCGACCACGTCTACGCGGTGGTCAAAGGGAGCGCGATCAACAACGACGGCGACCGCAAGGTCGGCTACACCGCGCCGAGCGTCGAAGGGCAGGCCGCGGTGATCGCCGCCGCCCTCGCCGCGGCCGGCGTGCCGGCCGCGTCGATCCGCTACGTGGAAGCGCACGGCACGGGCACGCCGATGGGCGATCCGATCGAGGTCGCGGCGCTCCGCGAGGCGTTCGCGCTCGATCCCAAAATTGATTCAACCAGCCGCTGTGCGCTCGGCTCGGTGAAGACCAACCTCGGCCATCTCGACACCGCCGCCGGGATCGCCGGACTGATCAAAACCGTGCAGGCGCTCCGCCACCACCGCCTGCCGCCGAGCCTGCACTGCGCGGAGCCCAATCCGCGCATCGATTTCACGGGCGGCCCTTTCTACGTCAACACCGAGCTGACTGATTGGCAGGAAGGATCGACCCCGCGGCGGGCCGGTGTCAGCTCGTTCGGCATCGGCGGCACCAACGCGCACGTGGTTCTCGAAGAGGCGCCGGAGGTGGCGGTTGCCGCCGCCGGGCCCTCACCCCCGGCCCCTCTCCCAGCTCCCCCCACCCTTCCCCGGGAGAGGGGAGAAAAACCAGAAAACGTCCAGCTCCTGGCGCTGTCGGCGAAGACCGCCACGGCTCTCGAAACGGCGACCGATCAACTGGTGTCGCGGCTCCGCGAAACGCCCGCGGATCAATTCGCCGATCTCGCCTACACGTTGCAGGTGGGCCGGCACGCCTTCGCGGAGCGGCGGATCGCCGTCTGCCGCGATCCGCAGGAGGCCGCGGCGGCGCTCGCCGGGCGCGATCCGGAGCGGGTGCTCTCCGGGCACAGCACTTCGGGCGAGCGGCCGGTCGCCTTCCTGCTCGCGGGCCAGGGCACGCAGTACGTGGGCATGGGGCGCGATCTCTACGACGCCGAGTCGGTCTTCCGCCGGGAGATCGATCTCTGCGCCGATCTGCTCGCGCCGCATCTCGATTTCGATCTCCGCCATCTGCTCTACGCCGAGACAGACGGTGCTCCGCTCGATCAGACAGCCCTCGCCCAGCCGGCGCTGTTCGCGGTCGAATACGCCCTCGCCTGCCTGTGGATGGAGTGGGGCGTCACGCCGCAGGCGATGCTCGGCCACAGCGTCGGCGAGATCGTCGCCGCCTGCCTGGCGGGGGTGATGGAGCTGCCGGAGGCGCTGAAGCTGGTCGCCGCCCGCGGCCGGCTGATGCAGGCGCTGCCCGGCGGCGCCATGCTCGGCGTGGCGCTGCCGGAGGCGGAGATGGCGGCACGGCTGGCGGCGAGCGAAGATCTAGCACTCGCGGCAATCAACGGCCCGGCCGCCTGCGTGGTCTCCGGGCCGGCGGCGGCGGTCGCGGCGCTGGCCGGGCGGCTCGAACAGGAGGGCGTGCGTTGCCGTCCCCTTCACGTGGCGCACGCCTTTCATTCGGCGATGATGGAGCCGGCCCTCGCGCCGTTCGCCGCCGCAGTCGCCAAGGTGCGGCTGGCGGCACCGCGCATCCCCTTCCTCTCCAATGTGACCGGCACCTGGATCACCGCCGCCGAGGCGCAGGACCCGGCCTACTGGGTGCGCCACCTGCGCGCGCCGGTGCGCTTCGCCGACGGCGTCCGCGCGCTCCTCGCCGAGCCGGACCGCCTGCTGGTCGAGATCGGTCCGGGCAACGCGCTCGCCGCGCTGGTGCGGCAGCAGGACGAACGGCGGCTGGTCGCCGGCTCGCTGCGCCATCCGCAAGATCAGCAGCCCGACCTCGCCTTCCTGCTGCGCAACGCCGGCCGCCTCTGGCTGGCCGGAGTCGCCGTCATCTGGCCGACCCACCCGGCCGGCCAGCTCAAGCGGCGTCTGGCGCTGCCGACCTACCCCTTCGAGCGCCAGCGCTACTGGCTGGAGGCCCGGCCGACCGCTGCCGGGAGCGCGGCTGAAACGGGCGCCAAGCAATCCGATCTCGCTGACTGGTTCTCGGTGCCCTCCTGGCGGCAGACACTCCCTCGGCCAGCGCGGCCGGAGGCGCGCGGCGAAGGCACCGTCTGGCTGGCGCTTCTCGATCGCGAAGGCTCCGCGGTGCCCGGACGCCTCGCGGAGCGGCTGGCGGCGCTCGGAGAGACGGTCATCACAGCCCGACCCGGTCAAGGCTTCACGCAGGACGGCGAGCGGAGCTTCACGATCGATCCGCGGAGCGCCGCCGACTGGGATGCCCTGTTCGCGGCCATGAAAGAGCCGCCGGGAAAGATCCTCCACGCCTGGAACGTCGGTCCCGCCCGGCCGCTCGACGAGATGCGGATGCGCAGCTTCGACAGCCTGCTGCTGCTGGCGCAGGCGCTCGCCCGCGCCGCGCCGGGCACGCCGGCACGGATCGCGGTGCTGTCGGACGCCATGCAGAAGGTGGCCGGCGAGACGGTGCTCCATCCGGAGAAGGCGCTCCTGCTCGGTCTCGTGCGGGTGATCCCGCAGGAGGTCGAGGGTCTCTCCTGCCAGAGCATCGACGTGGTCCTGCCACCGTCGCCAACGGCGGAAGACGATCTCGTCGAGGATCTCCTGGCCGAGCTGAGCGGTCCGGGTGACCCTGAGACTGGCGCCGAGGCCGTGGTCGCCTACCGCGGCGGCGCCCGCTTCGTGCGCGGCTTCGAGATAGTGTGTCTGCCGGCGGAGGGATCTCCGGCCCCCGCAATCGATGGCACGGTCCTGATCACCGGCGGCCTGGGAGGCGTCGGCCTGGCCCTCGCCGAGGTGCTCGCCGAGCAGCCCGGCGCGCGGTTGGCCCTGCTCGGCCGGAGCCCTCACCCCCGTCCCCTCTCCCATCCCCTCCCGCCACCCGGGAGAGGGGCGCCTCCACCCCCTCAAGATCTCGATTTCCCCCTCTCCCGGGCGGCGGGAGGGGGGTGGGAGAGGGGGCCAGGGGGTGAGGGCCCCGCCGGCGCGGACGACCGTCTCCAGGTGCCCCGGGAGCGCGGAGCGCAGGTGCTCGCCGTCACCGCCGACGTCACTGACGAGACGGCGCTCGCGGCGGCCATACGGCAGGTCGAAGAAACGCTCGGCCCGATCCGCGGTGTGATCCATGCCGCGGGCGTCGCGGGCGGCGGCGCCCTGCAGCTCAAGACACCGGAGGAAGCGGCGCTCGTGCTGGCTCCCAAAGTACTCGGCACGATCCTGCTCCATCGCGTGCTGCGCGGGCGCGATCTCGACTTCTTCTATCTCTGCTCTTCGGTCACCGCGCTCCTCGGCGGCTTCGGGCAGGCGGACTACTGCGCCGCGAACGCGTTCTGCGACGCCTTCGCGCAAGCGCACCAGCGGCGCGGCAGGCACCTCTCGGCGATCAACTGGGACCGCTGGGAGGAGGTCGGCATGGCGCGCGCTCCGGAATTGGAGCCGGCCCATCCGCTCCTCGGCTCGCGGCTCCACGCCACCGCGGCGCGCGACGTCTGGACGTCGCGGCTGAGCCCGGAGCGCCACTGGGTTCTGGCGGAGCATCTGATCGCCGGCCAGCCGACCGTTCCCGGCACCGCGTACCTCGAAATGGCCCGCGCGGCGGTCGCGGCGCGTCTGGACGACGGAGCGGTCGAGCTGCGCGATGTGATCTTCCCGCAGCCGCTCGCGGTGCCGCACGGCGAGAGCCGCGAGGTGCGGACGATCGTCGAAGGCTCTGGCGGAGACGGCAAGGAGCTGGCCTTCCGGGTGATCAGCCGCCTCCCCGAGGGCGACCTCTGGATCGAGCACGCCCGCGGCCGGGCGGCGGCGGCGCGCCCCGCTGCGCCGTCGACACCCACCGATCTCGCCGCGCTGCGTGCCGCCTGCAACCGGCGGGAGGTCACCGCTGAGCAGGCCGGCCTCACCACCGATGGCGTGCTCGGCGGCCTGACCGGCTTCCTGGTGACCGGCCCGCGGTGGCGGAGCCTGCGCCGGGTGCTCCTCGGCGATCGCGAGGGGCTGGTGGAGATCGAGCTGGCGGAAGATCTCGCGGCGGATCTGGCCGACCACCCGCTCCACCCCGCACTCCTCGACGTCGCCGCGGGCGCCATGCAGCTCCTCGGTCTCCCCGGGGATGGCAACTACCTGCCGCTCGCCTACGAACGGCTGGCCGTGCACGCGCCCCTGCCGCGGCGCTCGTGGAGCCATCTGCGGCTGCGCCCTGATCCGGCTGGCGCTCCAGGCGGCACACCCGCCGACCTGCTCACCGCCGATCTCACTCTCTACGACGAGACCGGCGCGCGCTTGGTCGAAGCGGAAGGCTTCACCATGCGGCGGGTGAGCGCCGAGGCGGCGGGCCAGCTCGCCCGCTCGCAGTCCGTTCTCGCGATGGCCGCGACGGCCGAGCCGCTGGTCACGCCGGCCGGCGAGAGATCGTTGCAGGGCACCGGCATGCAGCGCCACGAAGGGATGGAGACCTTCCGCCGCCTCCTCCGCCATCGCGCGACGATCGGCACCGCGGCGCAGATCGTCGTCTCGGCGCGCCCGCTCGCCGCCGCCCTGGCGGACGCCGATGCGGCGACGCCGGAGCGGCTCGCCGCCGCGCTCGGCTCCCTGGCGGCGCCGGCCGTCCATGCGCGGCCCGAGGTGAGCAGCCTCTACGCCGCGCCGGCCGGCGACTTCGAGCCGCGGGTGGCGGCGGTCTGGGAACGGGTGCTGGGGATCGAACGGATCGGCGTCCACGACAACTTCTTCGAGCTGGGCGGAACCTCCCTCTCGGCCATCCAGCTCGCCAGCGAGCTCAAGCGCGACCTCGGCGTCGAGGTGGCGACGGTGAGCGTCTTCCAGGCGCCCACCGTGTCCTCCCTGGCGCGGCACCTGCAACCCGATCCAGCCACGGCCCAGGCCACCTTCGCGCGCACCCTCGGCCGGGCCGAGAAGAAGAAACAGGCCCTCGAACAGGCGCGCCGCGCGGCACAGGCACGACGATGAGCGACGAGCCGATCGAAACCCCGAATTCCCGGGACATCGCCGTGGTCGGCATGGCCGGCCGCTTCCCCGGCGCGCGCGACCTCGCCCAGCTCTGGCGCAACTTGCGCGACGGCGTCGAGTCGGTGACCTGGCTCCGCGACGAGGAGCTGCTCGCCGCCGGCACCGCGCCGGAGCTGCTGGCCAATCCCCGCTTCGTGCGGGCGGCCAGCCTGCTCGACGGGGTCGAGAGCTTCGACGCACCGTTCTTCGGCTACAGCGCGCACGAGGCGGCGATCATGGACCCGCAGCAGCGCCTCTTCCTGGAGCACGCCTGGGCGGCGCTGGAGGACGCGGGCCACCTCCCCGCGCGCTTCGACGGGCTGATCGGCGTCTATGCCGGCGTCGCCTGGAACACCTATCTGCTCTCCAACCTGACCACCCACCCCGAGCTGTTCGCGGGCGGCGGCGGCTTCCAGGTGTTCATCACCAACGACAAGGATTTCATGCCCACCCGGGTCTCCTACAAGCTCGACCTGAAGGGACCCAGCCTGATCGTGCAGACCAGTTGCTCCACCTCGCTGGTCGCCACCCATCTCGCCTGCCTGTCGCTGCTCAACTACGAGTGCGACATGGCACTCGCCGGCGGCGTCACCGTGCGCGTGCCGCAGCACCAGGGCTATCTCTACCTCGACGGCGGCCTCGCCTCGCCCGACGGCCACTGCCGCTCCTTCGACGCCGCCGCCGCCGGGACGATCTTCGGCAGCGGGGTGGGAGTCGTCGTGCTGCGCCGGCTGGCCGACGCGCTCGCCGACGGCGATCCCATCCAGGCGGTGATCAAGGGCTCGGCGATCAACAACGACGGCTCGCTCAAGGTCAGCTACACGGCGCCGGCCGTCGAGGGGCAGAGCGAGGTGATCGCCGCGGCGCAGGCGATGGCCGGCATCGATCCGGAGACGATCGGTTACGTCGAGGCGCACGGCACCGCCACCGCGCTCGGTGATCCGGTCGAGGTGATGGCGTTGACCCGCGTGTTCCGCGAGCGGACCGCGAAGACAGGCTTCTGCGGCCTCGGCTCGATCAAGAGCAACTTCGGCCACCTCGACGCCGCGGCCGGCGTCGCCGGGCTGATCAAGACGATCCTGGCGCTCAAGCACCGGCAGATCCCCCCGAGCCTGCACTTCGAGACGCCAAACCCGGCGATCGACTTCGCGACGAGCCCGTTCTACGTCAACGCCAAGCTTGCCGATTGGCCGGAGACGGGAGCGCCGCGACGGGCCGCGGTCAGCTCGTTCGGCGTCGGCGGCACCAACGCGCACGTGATCCTCGAAGAGGCGCCGGAGCCGGAGCCCGCCGCGCCGGCACGCCCCTGGCAGCTCCTCGTCCTCTCGGCGCGCAGCGAGGAGGCGCTGGAGGAGGCGACCGACCGCCTGGCCGACCGCCTGGGCGAAGACGCGGCGCCGGACATTCCAGACATCGCCTACACCCTGCGCACCGGCCGCGCCGTCTTCCGCCACCGCCGCATGCTGGTCTGCGCCGTCGGTGAGAATCCGGCGGATCTCTTGCGCCGCCGCGATCCCGGCGAGGTGCTGACCGCGGTGGACGACGAGGATCCGCGGGCGCGTCCGGTCGTCTTCCTCCTTCCCGGCCAGGGCGCGCAGCACTTGGGGATGGGCCGCGATCTCTACGCCGAAGAGCCGGTGTTCCGCGACGCGATCGACCGCTCCGCCGAGCTGCTCCTCCCCCATCTCGGGCTCGACCTGCGGCGCCTCCTCTGGCCGCCGGCGGAAGAAACGGAAGAGACAGACGACGCGGCAAAGCGACTGCAACAGACCGATCTGACGCAGCCCGCGCTCTTCGCCGTCGAGCTGGCTCTGGCGCAGCTCTGGATGTCGTGGGGCGTGCAACCGCAGGCGCTCCTCGGCCACAGTCTCGGCGAGCTGACCGCGGCCTGCCTGGCCGGCGTCTTCTCGCTCGCTGACGCGCACGCCCTGGTGGTCGCGCGCGGAAGGTCGATTGCTGAGCTGCCGCCGGGAGCGATGCTGAGCGTGCCGCTCGCCGAAGCGGAGATCGCCCCGCTCCTCACCCCCGATCTGGCGCTCGCCGCGGTCAACGAGCCCGCCCGCTCGGTGGTCTCCGGTCCGGAAGCGGCGATCGCGGATCTGGAAGCCCGGCTCGATACGCGAGGCGTCCGTTCGCGCCGGCTGCACACCTCGCACGCCTTCCATTCCCCGATGATGGAGCCGGCCGTCGCACCGTTCACATCCGCGGTGCGCCGCTGCTCCCTCACGCCGCCACGCATCCCCTTTCTCTCCAACGTCACCGGCACCTGGGTCACCCCGGAGCAGGCCATCGATCCGGCCTACTGGGGGAGCCAGCTCCTCCAGCCGGTGCGCTTCGCCGCCGCCGTCTCCCAATTGCTCACCGAGCCGCGGCGCATCCTGCTCGAAGTCGGCCCCGGCCGCACGCTCTCCACCGCCGCCAGCCGCCACCCGGAGCGCCAGGGGCAGCCGGTGATCGCCTCGCTCGGCCATCCGCAGGACACGGCGCCGGAAGGCAAGCACCTGCTCACCGCGCTCGGCCGCCTCTGGCTGGCCGGCCTGGATCTCGATCCCGCGCTGTTTTATGAAGGCGAGACCCGGCGGCGGGTGCCGTTGCCCACGTATCCGTTCGCACGGCAAAAATATTGGATCGAGCCGGGGATCGGACGGGAGATCGGACAGATCAGACCGATCGGACCGATCAGTCCGATCGACTCCACGCCGGAGATCACCAAGCGGCCTGATCCCGCGGATTGGTTCTACCTGCCGGTTTTCCGGATTGCGGAACCGCTCACCGCCCCGCAGGGACCAGCGCGCCGTGTGCTCGTGATTGCGGCTGAGCGTGTCGGCACCGCTCTGGCGAAAGCGCTCGCGGCTGCCGGCCATGAGGTGGTGACGGCAAGGATCGAAGAGATCGCGGCCCTGCGGGCTGGTGGGTTTGTTCCGGAGGTGGTGGTGCATGCGGGGACGTTGGGACCTCACCCCCCTAACCCCCCTCTCCCGGTGGAAGGGGGGGCGATGGGAGAGGGGTCGGGGGTGAGGTCCCCCGCCGCCTTCGAAGCCGCCCAGGAGCACGGCCTCTACAGCCTCCTCACCCTCGCCCGCGAGCTGGCTCCAACCGCGGATCAGTCGATCGACCTCGTGGTGGTCACCGATCACCTGCTCGGCGTCACCGCCGGCGAGCCGGCTCACCCGGAGAAGGCTCCCCTGCTGGGCTTCTGCCGGGTGCTGCCACTGGAGCAGCCGGGGATCTCCTGCCGCTGCCTCGACGTGGCGCTGCCTGCGACCGGCTCACGGCAGGAGGCGCAGCTCCTCGATCTGCTCGCCGTCGAGGTGATGGCGCACGGCGGCGAGGAGGTCGTGGCGCTGCGCGGCCTGCAACGCTGGGTGCCCGGATTCGAGCCGCTGCGGCTGCCGGCGACCGCGGCTCCAAAGCCCCTGCTCCGCGAGCGCGGGGTCTACCTGCTCACCGGCGGCCTCGCAGGCAACGGCTTCGCTCTCGCCGGCTGGCTCGCCCGCACGGCGCGGGCGCGCCTCGTGCTGCTCGAATCGCTGGATGCGGCGCCGCGGCCCGAGCGCGTCCGCACGTTGGAAGAGCTGGGCGGCGAGGTCCTGATCGTGACCGCGGACACCGAGGAGGCCAGCCTACAACGCGCGCTCGTCGCCGCTACGGAACGCTTCGGGCCACCGCACGGAGTCATCCATGCCGCCGGCCTGCACGGCGAGCAGGCGTTCCAGCCGATCGCCGAGGCCGGCCGCGCGGGGTGCGCGCTGAGTTTTTCGGCCAAGGTGCATCCGCTCTTCGCCCTCGAACGGGAGCTCGCCGGTCTCGATCTCGACTTCTGTGTGCTGCTTTCGTCGCTCACCGCCCAGCTCGGCGGCGTCGCCAACGTCGCCGACTGCGCGGCGAATCTAGTGCTCGACGCTTTCGCCCGGCGCCACAACCAGGGTACGGGAACGCCGTGGCTGAGCCTGGAATGGGACGTCTGGAATCTCGCGGAGAACGAGGACGGGCAGATCACCGCGCTCCGCCGCGACCTGGCGGCCCTCGCGATGTCGCCCGAGGAAGGCGAAGCGGCGTTCCGGCACGCCCTCGCGCTCGCCGCCGCCTGCCCGCTCGCCGACGTGGTGACCGTCTCGACCGGCGATATGGCGGCCCGCCTTGCGGAGCGCCGATCTCTCAGACAGCGCCACACCCAACCGCAGGCCGCGCGCGCCCGGGCCGCCGCGACGCCCCATCCGCGGCCGTTGGCGACGCCGTTCAACGCTCCGGTCTCGGAGCTGGAGCAGCGCATCGCCACCCTCTGGCAGGAGGCGCTCGGCTACGCGCCGATCGGCCTCGACGACAACTTCTTCGAGCTGGGCGGCGACTCCTTCGTCGCCGTGCAAGTCGTGTCGCGGCTGCGCGACGAGCTGCGGATCGAGATCTCGGCCGCGCGGCTCTATCAAGGGCTCACCGTGCGGGCGCTGGCCGCGCTGATCGCCGGAACGATCGCCGGGGACGAGAAGCCGCGCTCGGAGGCTCTCGAAGAGCGGCGGGCGAGCATGAGCCGCCGCCAGGAATTTCAGGAACGCCGGCGGGCGGGCCGGCGCGGAGCAGAGGAATGAGCACACAGCGCAACGGCTCGGAGATCGCGATCATCGGCATGGCCTGCCGCTTTCCCGGCGCCACCACCCCCGAGGAGATGTGGCGGAACCTGCGCGACGGGCGCGAGTCGCTGACCCGGCTCACCGACGAGGAGCTGGCGCGCGCCGGAGTCTCGGCGCGGCAGGCGGCGGCGCCGCAGTACGTGCGCCGCGCCTCGGTGCTGGACGACGTCGAGTCGTTCGACGCCGACTTCTTCGGCTACACGCCCACCGAGGCGCGCTTGATGGATCCGCAGCAGCGCCTGTTCCTCGAATGCGCCTGGGAGGCGTTCGAGCAGGCCGGCCATGTTCCGGGGGTGCCGGGCGCCAAACGCTCGGTCGGCGTGTTCACCGGCGCCAAGACCAACACCTATCTGCTGAGCCTGGTCGCCAATCCCGATTTCCTGCGTTCCGCCGACGTCTTCCAGCTCGCGCTCGGCAACGATCTCGCGATGATGGCGACCCGCGTCTCCTACAAGCTCGACCTGCGCGGCCCGAGCTACGCGCTGCACACCGCCTGCTCGACGTCGCTGGTGGCGGTGCACCTCGCCTGTCAGAGCCTGCTGCTCGGCGAGTGCGCCATGGCGCTCGCGGGAGGCGCCGCGATCAACGTGCCGCATCGCAAGGGTTATCTCTACCAGAAAGGCGGCATCCTGTCGGCGGACGGCAGTTGCCGTACCTTCGACGCGCGGGCCGACGGTAGCAACTTCGGCAACGGCGCCGGCGCCGTGCTGCTCAAGCGCTTGGCCGACGCCGAGGCGGACGGCGACACCATCCACGCGATCATCCTCGGCTCGGCCACCAACAACGACGGCGCCGAAAAAGCGAGCTACGCGGCTCCCGGGGTCGCCGGCCAGCTCGACGTGCTGCTGGAGGCGATGGCCTGCGCCGGCGTCGACGCCGAATCGATCTCTTATCTCGAAGCGCACGGCACGGCGACACCGCTCGGCGATTCGATCGAGATGCTGGCGCTGACCGAAGCGTTCCGCGCCTCGACGGCAAAGAAAGGTTTCTGTGCCATCGGCTCGGTGAAGACCAATCTGGGCCACCTGGAGACCGCCGCGGGAGTCGCCGGCCTGATCAAGACCGCGCTCGCCCTGCGCCACCGGCAGATTCCGCCTTCGCTGCATTTCGAGCAACCGAACCCGAACATCGATTTTGCGAACAGCCCGTTCTACGTCAACACCCGCCTGATGGACTGGCCGGCGGAGAACGGACCGCGCCGCGCCGGCCTCAGCTCGTTCGGCATCGGGAGCACCAACGCGCACGTCATCCTCGAAGAGCCGCCCGCAATGTCGGCGGCATCGGCTCCGGCCCCCAGCCGTCCGTGGCAGCTCCTCACCCTGTCGGCGCGTACGCCCACCGCGCTCGATCGCGCGACGGAGGCCCTGGCGCTGCACTTGAAGACCGAAGATGCAGCGCTCGCCAATGTCTCTGACATTGCCTTCACGCTGACCACCGGCCGCAAGGAATTCATCCACCGGCGGGTGGTGGTCTGCCGCAGCGGCGACGATGCAGCGGCGGCGCTCGATCAGGCCGAGCTCTCCTATCAAAGCACCCCCGGGCGGCCGGTCGCCTTTCTCTTTCCCGGCCTCGGAGAGCACGCCGCCGGCATGGCGCGCGGCCTCTACGAAGAGCCTGGCGAGCCGGTCTTCCGAGCCGAGCTGGACCGCTGCGCCGAGCTGCTCCGCCCGCTCCTCGGGCACGATCTGCGCGAGCTGCTGTATCCGACCGATCGGACCGATCGGACCGATCCGTCCGATGCCCCCACCCCGGCCCCGCTCGACCTCCGCCGCATGCTCGGCCGTAGCGCGGAGGCGCCGCCGGCCGCCCTGAACCGCACCGCGATCGCCCAGCCGGCGCTCTTCGCGGTCGAATACGCGTTGGCGAAGCTGTGGATCTCCTGGGGCATCCGGCCGCAGGCGATGCTCGGCTACAGCCTGGGCGAATACGTGGCGGCCTGCCTGGCCGGCGTGCTCACCCTGCCGGACGCGCTGCGCCTGGTGGCCGAGCGGGCGCACCTGATCGAGGAGTTGCCGGCCGGCGGCATGCTCGCGGTGACGCTCATCGAGGCGGAGCTCGCCCCACTGCTCGCCCGGCACGGCCTGTCGCTCGCCGCCGAGAACGGTCCCGCCGGCTGCGTGGCGGCGGGCCGCGAGGAAACAATCGCCGCCCTGGAGCGCGAGTTGGGAGAGCGGGGAACCGCCTGCCGCCGGCTGCCGGTCACCCACGCCTTCCACTCCGCAGAGATGAAGCCGCTCGCCGCCCGCCTGACCGATCTCGCCCGCTCGGTTACCCTCTCACCGCCACAGATCCCCTACCTCTCGAACGTCACCGGCACCTGGATCACCGCCGCGCAGGCGACCGATCCGGCCTGGTGGGCGCGGCACCTGTGCGAGCCGGTGCGCTTCGGCGACGCGGTGGAGCGCCTGCTCACGGACGGCGGACGCGTGCTGCTGGAGGTCGGTCCCGGCCAGGGGCTCGGCTCCTTCGTGCGCCAGCACCCGGGCTGCGACGACACCACCGCGCGCGAGACCTTCGCCTCGCTGCGCAACGCCTACAGCCGGCAGCCGGATCTCGAATTCCTGCTCACCACCCTGGGCAAGCTCTGGCTGACCGGCCAGCCAGTGGATTGGAAAGCTTTCTGGTCCGGCCAGACCCGCCGCCGCGTGCCGCTGCCGACCTACCCCTTCGAGCGCCAACGCTACTGGATCGATCCTCCGGCCGCGGCTGAAGAGAGGGAGACCGAGACAGCCAAACCGGAGACAACCGGCCGGCGGGTGACGCTCGACAAGCAGACCGATCCGGCCGACTGGCTCTATCAGCCGGTCTGGCGGCAGACGCCGTTTCCGGATGCGTCTCAAATCGCCGAAGGCCCCTGGCTGCTGCTCGCCGATCGCGACGCGTTGAGCGAAGTCATCGCCGTTCGTCTCCGCCAGGCCGGCCGCACGGTGGTGACCGCCACGGCGGCGCCGCGCGGAGCCGAAGCCGCCGCTCTGGACGATGGGACCTGGGTGATCGATCCGGCGGAGCCGGCGCACTACGAAAAGGTGATCGGGGCGGTGGACGGAGGGGCCGGCGCGGCGATCAATGTGATGCATCTGTGGAACGCGCACACGGCGCCGTCCTCCGCTCCCCGGGTTGAAACCCGGGGCTACGTGCCTGCGCCCACAAGGGGCGCCTCCTCCTCTCCCCCGGCGGAGGGTGGTGGAAATGCCCCGGAGGGGCATCGGCACGTAGCCCAGGGTTTTAACCCTGGGTCGGGTGGCGGCGATCATCTACAGGACCTCGGCTTCTTCAGCCTCCTCTTCCTGGCCCAGGCACTCGGCCGGCGGCGTGGCGGCCGGGCGCGGATCGCGGTGGTCTCGTCGCGGATGCAGCGGGTGACCAACGGCGACGAGGTCGTGCCGGACAAGGCGACGCTCCTCGGCCTCTGCCGGGTGATCCCCCAGGAGCTGGCACGTATCGGTTGCCGTAGCATCGATATTGCGACGGACGTAGAGAGCCTGGACGACCTCGCCGGCCAACTGGTGGCCGAAGTCGCCGATCCCGGCACCGGCGATCCCGAGACGGTCGTTGCCTACCGCGGGGGCGCCCGCTGGACCCAGGACTTCGAGCGCACCGCACCCTCTTCGATCAAATCCCCCCTCTCCCGGGAGGCGGGAGCGGGATGGGAGAGGGGGTTAGGGGGTGAGGGCCTCCGCCCGTCCGGCGTCTACCTCCTCACCGGCGGCCTCGGCGGCATCGGCCTCGCTCTCGCCGCGCACCTCGCGCAGACCCTGCGCGCGAAGCTCATCCTCACCGGCCGCTCGCCGCTGCCTCCCACCGCGGAGTGGGACGCCTGGCTGTCCAGCCACCCTGCCGACGATCCGACCAGCGTCCGCCTGCGCGCGGTGCGCCATATCGAAGCGCTCGGCGGCGAGGTGATGACGGCCGCCGCCGATGTCACCGATCTCGACCGCACGCGCGAGGTCGTGGCGGCGGCGCGGCAACGCTTCGGCGCGGTGCATGGCGTCATCCACCTCGCCGGCACGCCCGGGGGCGGCATCCTGCAGCTCAAGACGCGCGAGGCGGCGGCGCGCATCATGGCTCCCAAGGTGCGCGGCGCGCAGGTGATCGAAGCCCTGTTCCCGCAGCGCGGCGATCTCGAGATCCTGATCCTCTTCTCCTCCATCGCCTCGATCCTCGGCGAATTCGGCCAGGCCGACTATTGCGGCGCCAACGCCTACCTGGACGCCGTCGCGCAGCGTAACGCCGCCCGCGGCTGGCCGCGCACGGTGACCGTCGATTCCGACATCTGGCGCGAGGTCGGGCTCGCGGTGCACACCGAGGTGCCGGAGCATCTGCGGCCGTGGCGCCTGGAGATGCTGGAGCAGGCGCTGGCGCCGGAGGAAGGCGCGGAGGCGTTCCTGCGCGCCGTCGGCTGTGGCGTGCCGCAAGTGATCATCTCGGCGCAGCCGCTCCCGGGACGCATCGAGCTGGGCCGCTCGTTCACCGGCGAGAGCTTCCTGGCCGAGCTCGAAAAGAGCCGCAAGCCCGCCGGAAAGGTGTCACGGCGAGTCTTGGGGACCGGCTTCGCGGGCGCCGGCAACAACCTGGAACGGCAGATCGCCGCCGTCTGGCAACGCCTGCTCGGCGTCGAGCAGGTGGGAGTGAACGACAACTTCTTCGATCTCGGCGGCAATTCGCTGATCGGCTTGCAGGTGGTCGCGGAGATCGGCCGCGAGACCGGCATCGAGGTGGCGCCGGTCACCCTGTTCGAAGCGCCGACGGTCGCCGCCCTGGCGCGCCAGCTCGCCGCCGAGGCCGGTCTGGATGCAGGCGACACGACGGAGATCCGGACGGCCGCGCCGACGGAGCAGACCAGCGGCTCGCACGACATCGCGATCCTCGCCATGACCGGCCGCTTTCCCGGCGCGCCGAACGTCGAGCAGCTCTGGGAGAACCTGCGCGACGGCGTCGAATCGGTCCGCTTCTTCACCGATGCCGAGCTGGCCGCCGGTGGGGTCGAGCCGGCGGTCGCCGCCGATCCGCGTTACGTGCGGGCCGGCGCGATCCTCGACGGCGTCGATCAGTTCGACGCCGGACTGTTCGGTTATTCGCCGCGCGAGGCGGAAGTCACCGATCCGCAGCAGCGGGTGTTCCTCGAATGCGCCTGGGAGGTGCTGGAGCGCGCCGGCTGCGATTCGTCGACCTATCCCGGCCGGATCGGCGTCTTCGCCGGCTCGAACCTGAGCACCTATCTGCTCCGCCTGTATGCCGATCCCGCGGCGCGGGCGTCGGTCAACATGTTGCAGGCGATCCTCGGCAACGATAAGGACTCGCTCACCACCACCATTTCCTACAAGCTGAATCTGCGCGGTCCGAGCGTCGCGGTGCAGACCTTCTGCTCGACCTCGCTGGTGGCCGTGCACATGGCCTGCCGCAGCCTGCGCGGCGGCGAGTGCGACATGGCGCTCGCCGGCGGCGTGCGCATCGTGGTGCCCGACCAGCAGGGCTATCTCTACGAGCAGGGCGGCCTCGCCCCTTCCGACGGCCACTCGCGCTCGTTCGACGCCAGGGCGAACGGCAGCGTGCTCGGGCACGGCGCCGGCATCGTCTGCCTGAAGCGGCTCGCCGACGCGCTCGCCGACGGCGATCCGGTGCTCGCGGTGATCAAGGGCTCGGCGATCAACAACGACGGCTCGGTCAAGGCGGGTTATACGGCGCCGAGCGTCAACGGCCAGGCGGCGGCGATCGCCGCGGCGTTCGAGGACGCCGGCGTCTCGCCGGACAGCATCGGCTACGTCGAAGCCCACGGCAGCGCCACCGAGCTGGGCGATCCGATCGAGGTGACCGCGCTCACCAAGGCGTTCCGCCGCTTCACCGACCGGCGGACCGACTGCCCGATCGGCTCGGTCAAATCCAACTTCGGCCATCTCGACCGCGCCGCCGGGGTGACCGGCCTGATCAAGACCGTGCTCTCCCTGGAGCACGGCGAGATCCCGCCGAGCATCAACTTCGACACGCCGAACCCGAAGATCGACTTCGCCGCGAGCCCGTTCGTGGTCAACACCGCGCTGCGCCCCTGGGTCCGCAGTGAGGACGCGCCGCGCCGCGCCGCGGTCAACTCGCTCGGCATGGGTGGCACCAACGTGCACGTCGTGCTCGAAGAGGCGCCGCTCCGCCCGCCCGGCTCGCCGTCGCGCCCCTGGCAGCTCCTGGTGCTCTCGGCGAAGACGCCGAGCGCGCTGGAGACCGCCACCGCCAATCTCGGCCGATGGCTCGCGGAACGGCCGGAGATGGCTGCCGTGGATCTCGCCGACGCGGCCTACACCCTCAAAGTCGGCCGCCGCCCCCTCCCCTACCGCCGCGCCCTGGTCTGCCGCGATTCTTCCGAGGCCGCAGCGATCCTCGCCGGCAACGAGCCGGCGCGCCTCCTCACCGCCGACCGCGGCGAAGGCTCACGGCCGGTGGTCTTCGCGTGCGCCGGTCTCGGCGGGCAGCACATCGGCATGGGCCGCGGCCTCTATGAGAGCGAGCCTGCCTTCCGCGACGCGGTCGATCACTGCGCCACGGTGCTGGAGCCTCTGCTCGGCGTCGATCTCCGGCAGGTGCTCTATCCGGCCGGCAGCGAGCCAGCGACCGCGAGCACGCCCGGCGTCGACCTCCGCCGCATGCTGCGCCGCGACGAAGACGCAGCGCCCAGCGCGCTCGACGACACGCGGCTCGCCCAGCCGGCCCTCTTCGTCGTCGAATACGCCCTCGCGAGCCTGCTCCTCGAATGGGGAATCCGTCCGCACGCCGTGCTCGGCTACAGCCTGGGCGAATATGTGGCGGCGACGATCGCGGGCGTCCTGCCGCTCGACGGCGCGCTGGCGCTGGTGGCCGGCCGCGCCCGCCTGATCGCCGAGCTGCCGGCGGGAGCGATGCTCGCCGTCGCCCTCGCCGCCGAGGAGCTGCAACCGCTGCTCGGCGACGATCTGTCGCTCGCCGCGGTGAATGGTCCCGAGCAGTCCGTCGCTTCGGGCGCGCCCGAAGCGATCGCCACGCTCGAAGAGCGCCTCGCGTCTCAGGACATAGCCTGCCGCCGGCTGCGCACCACGCACGCCTTCCACTCCAAGCAGATGAGCCAGCTCTTCGACCGCATGGTCGAGCTGGCGCGCGCCGTCGAGCTGCGTCCGCCCTCGATCCCTTGCCTGAGCAACGCCACCGGCACCTGGCTGACCGACCAGGAAGCGACCGATCCGGCCTACTGGGCGCGCCACATGTGCCAGCCGGTGCGCTTCTCGGAAGCGATCGCCGAGCTGCGGCGCGATCCCGCCCGCGTGATCGTCGAGATCGGCCCCGGGCAGACGCTCGGCAGCCTCATCCTGCAACATCCGGCCAGCCGCGGCCAGGAAGTCGCCATCGTCGCCGCGCTGCGCCATTCCTACGAAACGCAGCCCGATCCGGCCTACGCGCTCACCGCGCTCGCCAAGCTCTGGCTGCTCGGCGTCGAGCCCGACTGGTCCGGCTTCCACGCCCACGAAACCCGGCGCCGCGTGCTCCTGCCCACCTACCCCTTCGAGCGCCAACGGTACTGGATAGAAACCGCCCCTCCGGGCGCGCACCCTGCCACACGGGCGGCTGGTGCACACTTCTATCTCCCGTCCTGGAAGCGCGTGCCGCTGAGCGCCGCACCCCGGACCGAAGCGCCGGCCCTCCGCCACGACTTCACCGACCGCCTGCGCAGCCTCCTCGCCGGCCTAGCCGAGACGCCGGAACGAGTCGTCGATTTCGATGCGGACTTAGCTCTACTTGGTCAGACTCTTTTGGCCCCGGAGGGGCCGCAGCACCTAGCCCAGGGTTTCAACCCTGGGAAGGGAGCGGAGGCGCCTCCGAACCCAGGGATAAATCCCTGGGCTACGTGCCCATGCCCCTCCGGGGCAGAATCTGCTGACAAAGCAGACGCGCCTATGGGGACAGGGAGTGCAGCGCCGCGCCTCCTCGTCTCCCGCCAGGCGTGCTCGATCCACGGCGAAACCCCGTCCCCCCTCGCCGCCGCCCACAGCGCGCTCGCCCGCAAGCTCTCCGGCGGCACCTGCCGCGTCATCGACATCGCCGAGGGAACCGCCGGCGACGAACGCCTGCTGTCCCACCTCGCGGCCGAGATCACCTCCGGAGCCAACGAGCCGCTCGTCGCCTGGCGCGGCGCCCATCGCTGGGTCTCCACGCTTGAGAAGATCGAGGGCACGCCGGCCGCGTCTCCCCTGCCCGAAGGAGCCGCGATCCTCCTGACCGGCGATCGGGGACCGGTGGGAGCGCCGATCGCCGCCGCCCTCGCCCGCGAGCTCGAACAGCTCGGCGCCCGGACCATCCTGTCGGACAGCGCGGACGGCCAACCGCTCACCGGCATGATCCACATCGCCGCCGAGACAACCGACGCGGACGGCCTTAACGCCGGCCTCCGGGAGCTGGACACGCTCGACGCCCTGCGCCGTCAACACAATATGTCCCTAGCCTGGCTGGTGACACCGCCCCGCGCCGCATCCCTGCGCCTCGCCGCGGACGCACTATCAGAGAGCACCGCCGCCTGGACGAGCATCGGCTGGGGCTTCCCCCCCTCTGGTGATACCGAGACTCCGGGCTCCATCGTGAGCCACCTCCTCGCCGCCGGCCCGGGAGCGCAGATCCTCGCCGTGCCGCAGCCCCTGCCGGAAGGCTGGAGCCGGCTCGACGACCTGCCGGAGCCGCAAGCCGTCGCCACCGCGCCGGCCACCCGGCCCGCCGGAGCCGGCTTCTATCCACGGCCTGCTCTGCGGGTCGAATACACCGCCCCGCGCACCGAGCTGGAGACCGCGATCAGCCGCATCTGGCAAGACCTCCTCGGCGTCGCGCAGATAGGCATCCACGACAACTTCCTCGACCTCGGCGGCGACTCCCTCCTCGCCACCCGCCTCGTGGCGCGCCTGCGCGACGCCCTCCACCTCGACCTGCCCGTCCGCCTCTTCTTCGAACGCTCCACCATCGCCGAGCTGGCCGCCGCGGTCGAAGACATGCGCCGCGCCGACGAATCCCGGGAGACCCAGGAGCTGCTCACCAGCATCCAGGGCCTGTCCGAAGAAGAGCTGGAGATGGAGATCCTGCGCCTCGAAGGGCTGGTGGCCGAACCCCCGCGCTGACCGCTCCGTGCGTCACGCCACGGCGCGCGACCGT
This sequence comes from Thermoanaerobaculia bacterium, assembly GCA_036264355.1. Classification (GTDB taxonomy): domain Bacteria; phylum Acidobacteriota; class Thermoanaerobaculia; order Multivoradales; family UBA5704; genus UBA5704. Next base: position 1,851 of record DATARD010000023.1, on the reverse strand, counting down.
CACGCCATCGGGCACGACCGTGGCGCCACTGCGTACGACGGTCACGCCATTACGCACGACCATGACGCCACTGCGTACGACTGTGACCGCACTACGTACGACCTTGACTGCACTGCGTACGACTGTGACTGCATTACGTGCGACTGTGACCGCACTGCGTGCGACTGTGACCGCACTACGCACGACTGCGACTGCACAACGTACGACTGTCACTGCACTGCGCACGACCGTGACTGCACTGCGTGCGACTGCGACCGCACTACGCACGACCGTGACTGCACTACGTGCGACTGTGACGCCATCGCGGTCGCCCGAGGCTGTCGTAGGGGCGGTCCACAGGATGCCGTCAGGCACCCTGTGTGGCCGCCCTACACAATCTCCCTCCAAAAGGGTCTCTCTCCTCAGACGACTAGACTCAATCGCCATGCACACCTCACCACGGCCGATCGTCCTGTTCGCGTTTGCCAACGACCGGGAAGATCCAGATCTCTACCTGCGCAACCTCCCCGAAGACGTGCCGAAATTCTTCGCTCGGCTCAAGGGTGTCGCGCGCGGGGATGCGCAGACCTACATCACAGCGTGGAGGGCGTATCGGGGATGCTTGGACCGCGAGCGGTGACCTCCCATTGTCTTGCCACCCGGCGGGAGCACAGCTTTCCCCATCGCACCACCCGCGGCGCCCAGCTCGGAACCCGCGAGGCTGCAACACGAACCGGCCGGGTTTCGTGTTGTGACCCGCGAGTTTGTGTTGCAACCCGCGGGTCAGGCCACTGAACCGCCGGGTTTCGTCCCGGGAATCCCGGGTGTCGCGCCGGCACCCGCCGGTCCCGCCGCGGGCGTGCCGGGGTTCGCGCTGAACCCGCCGGTTTCGGACTGGGTGAGTCGGCGCCCGCGGCGGGTGTCGCGGGTAATGTGCGGGGCGCCGCGAGTGACAAAGTGGGTGTCGCGAGCGAGGAAAAGGGTGGGCGCTCTCCCGCGGCGCCCAGAGGCGCGAGCCTAAAGTCGTGGAGGGGCTTGCCCCCTCCTGTGTGGGTGGAGGAGCCGGAGCAAGGCGCCGACCTGATGCTCCTCATCTCGCCCCTTGTGGGCGCAGGCACGTAGCCCCAGGCTTCAGCCTGGGGTGGGAAAGGGCTGCGCCGCCCCAATCCCAGGGATAAATCCCTGGGCTACGTGCCGATCCCGGTGCGGTTGCGCTCAAGAATCGCGAAGACACCATTGAAGGACCCGGCCGGGAATGGAACCTCGAAGAGGATCTCGGCGGCGGGTGGTGGAGAGTCGCCTATCGATAGGGGTGAGCGCACCCTGTTCCCCCGGAAGAGGTGCCTGCCCGGTCAACCGGCGACCGGCTTGGCGCCACTCTTCAATCTCTCCGCGAGCTCGTTCCGAAACGCCTCCAACTGGTCTGAGCTGAGAGGCTCGAGCATCACGGGCAGAGGATGCGTTGGAAACTGAACGAGGAGCCAGGCGAGCACGACCGGATCCACACCGGCGTCTTTGCGCAACGCGATGTCGAGATCTCGCTCGGGAGGGAAACCGGCCTGGTCCAGGAAATAGAGGTCGACGAGGTCGCGGGGCTCGGAGCGCGAGAGGATACAGGTCAGCTTGCTCGCGCGCAGGTCGGTGAGCGACTCGACGATAATCCCCTCGACCGGCGGCGGTGGTGCCGCGATGTCGGCGACCGGCTCGTGGACGATGTCGACCTCGACACTGGCGCCGTCCTGCGCTTCCAGCTTCGCGCGGACGAGGTGTCCCACGTCGCGCAGCAGGGTGACGCCGACGCCGGCCGCCGCGGCGGCGCCGGGGAGGAGCCCGACGAGAGAGCGCATGTCCTCGGCGTCGTGGACGAAAAGG
>DATARD010000012.1:0-2286 GCA_036264355.1 Thermoanaerobaculia bacterium | reverse complement strand
GCACCACTAGGCGCGGCGCGGCGTTCGCGGCGGGGGGGCTGGCCCTGACCGCCCTCTGCGTCCTCGGTGCCTGCGTGTCGCCAGGACCCGCTCCGCCGTCGGGACCGGAGCCCGGACCGCGGAATGGGCCTTCTTCCGGTCGGCCACGGCTCAGCCTCGGTGGACCGCAGCGCGTCGTCCGCTACACCGAAGCGATCAAGCAGATCAGTCTGCGCGGCGGCCGGTTGGGTTGGGGCGGGCTCACGATGGGGATGAGCTTCCACGACGCCGAGTTGGTGACCGGCCGCAAGCTGCCGCCGCTGGGAGATGCGCCGCGGGACCTGCTCTGCGGCTACTCCAGCGTCGAGAGCGAAGCGCTGGGCCAGCCGTTGCGGCTGGAATTCGATTCCCGCGCCAGCGAGGGCCATTTCAAGGCGATCTGGCTGCCGCTCGCGAGCCCTGAGGGTGAGCCGCTGAGCACGCTGGAGATCGCCCGAGCTCTCAGGGCGCGGTTTCCGAAGCTGCGCTATGTGCCCAGCCCGCACGCTCCGGATCTCGCCGAGTCGGCGAACCCCCGGCCGCTCTATCAAATCGAGAACGGAGCGATGTTCTTCGTCGATCCTCGACGAGGAATCTACTTCGGCGAGATCTGCGTCGATTGAAGGCAGGCAACGGAATGGCGATGGAGATCGACAAGCTCTTCAGTGAGGCGGATCTCGCGGCCGTGCGCGCGGCGGTGCGGGAGGCGGAGGCCGCGACCTCGGGCGAGATCGTGCCGTTCGTGGTGCCGGCGAGCGATCTCTACCTGAGCGCGGTGTGGAAAGGCACGGCTCTCGGCGCCCTGCTCGGACCGCTCGCCGCGCTCGCGGTGTTCCGTTTCGGCGGCTTCTGGGGGAGCCACCTGAGCTTCTGGATCGCCCTGCCGGCCGCGGCCGGCGCCGTGGTGGGCCACTTTCTGGCCGTTCTCGTGCCGCCGGTCAAGCGCTGGCTGGCCGGACGGGAGATGCTCACGGCGCGCGTGCATCAGCGGGCGACGCTCGCCTTCCTCGCAGAAGAGGTCTTCCGCACCCGCGAGCGCACCGGCATCCTCCTCTTCGTCTCGCTCTTCGAGCGCCGGGTCGTCGTCCTGGGCGACACCGGCATCAACCGGCAGGTCGAAACCGCGCATTGGAATGAGGTCGTGGACGTGGTGGTGAACGGCATCGCCGCCGGCCGGACCGGCGCCGCCCTGGTGGCCGGCATCAGGAAATGCGGCGAGCTGCTCACCCGCTTCGGTGTCGCGATCCGGCCGGACGACAGCAACGAGCTGTCCGACGAGCTGCGCCGGGGGGACGTCTGATGCGCCTGCGGCCAGGGCTCGGCGCGTTGGCGCTCCTTCTCCTCAGCGGTCTGCCGGCGCTGCCGGCTCTGGCGGATAAACCGGTGCCATTCCTGAGCGGCCGGGTGGTGGACGAGGCGGCGATGATCCCGGCCGACACCAAGCGGCGGATCGAAGACAAGCTCGCCGCCACCGAGCAGCGCACCGGCAACCAGGTCGCCGTGCTCACCGTCGACAGCCTGGACGGCGAGCCGATCGAAGACTACTCCGTGCGGGTGGCGCAGACCTGGAAGCTGGGGCAGAAGGGGAAAGACAACGGCGTCCTGCTCGTCGTCGCCAAACAGGACCGCAAGATCCGCATCGACGTCGGGTACAGCCTGGAGCCCACGCTGACCGATCTCGAGACCAGCCGCATCATCGACCTGATGCGTCCCGACTTCCAGAAGGGAGACTTCGGCATCGGCATCGAGCATGGCGTCGACGCCATGCTGACCGCTCTCGACGGTGGCGAAGTGCCGGCGCCGCCCGCGGGCCAGCGGCAAGGCAAGGGAGTGCCGGGCGATCTCCTGACCTTCATCATCGTGGCCGTCGTCTTCATTCTCCTCAACCTGCTGGTCAACCGCGGACGCTCCTCGCGCCGGCCCTGGGGCGGCGGCTGGGGAGGGTTCGGGGGCGGCGGCTTCGGGGGAGGCGGTTTTTCGGGTGGAGGTGGTGGCGGAGGTTTCTCCGGCGGGGGGGGCAGCTTCGGCGGCGGCGGCGCTTCCGGAAGCTGGTGAGCCCGCCGGGCGGCCTCGCGGCGCGCCCGGCGATCTGTGCAGAGAGCGTCAGGCTCCTGGATGGCGATCGTGGTCCCGCCCGTTCCCTTCCCAGCGCGGCATCCGGTCCAGCTCGTTCAGCTTGTTGACCGAGCGGAACTCGTCCGACGACACGATTCCGTCCACGATCCGCACCAGGCCGTCGCGGCGGAGCGTATTCACGCTGTCGTGGAA
>DATARD010000002.1:0-7543 GCA_036264355.1 Thermoanaerobaculia bacterium | reverse complement strand
CGTCCGCGCCCGCCAGCGCCGCGGGATCACACCCCACGGTGCCCACGGCGCACTGTGCGGTGTAGACCCCCTTGCTGCTCTTCACGGTCAAGCGGAGGATCTGGCCATACGGAGCCGAGCCGTCCGCCGCCAGCCCGGCCGGCCTCTCCGCCCGCTCTTCGACCTTGGCGTTGACCAGCTTCCCAAGCTGCCAACCCATCGCCTTGTGGACCATCGAGCACTCCCGCGCGGCAAAGCCGGGGGAGACGGAGACGACGAGCAGGAGGGAGATCAGGAGGAAGGAGCGCATGCAGCGATGGTACTCCCCCTGCGGCGCTCAAGCACCCTTGATCAGACACCACGTCGTCATGCAGCGCAGGTTCTGCACGTTGGTCGTCTTGATCGGATCGGCCAGCCGGCCGCCCAGCTCTTTGCCGAGCGCGAGGAGCATCGCCTCGTCGACCAGGAAACGGTCCGACCCGTCAGGCAGGTGGTAGCGCCGGCCACCGAGCGGCCGGACTTTCTGCTCCAGCCCAATCGTCGAGGCGAGACGCGCGAAGAGGAGGCCGCCGGGCTTGAGCACCCGCCACATCTCGCGGACCATGGCGCCGAAGTGCTCCTCATCACGCGCGAAGTGGAGCACCGCGCTGCTCACCACGACGTCGAAGCTCGTACCGGCGAACGACATCGCCTCGACCGGCTCGGTGCGGAAATTCTCCACCGGCAGCTCCGGAGCCCAGTGCGCCGCGAGAGAGCGCACCGCCGCGATCGCCTCGGGTGAGCTGTCGACGCCGTGGACCGTGAATCCGCAGCGCAGGAAGTAGACCAGGTTCCGGCCGCCGCCGCAGCCGGCGTCCAGGATCTCCATCCCGGGCCGGATGCGGTTCCGCAGCACCTGGTCCAAGAGATAGATGTCGATGTCGCCGAGGACGTCGCGGAGGGCATCCGGCAGAGGAGTCTGGTCAGACATGATCTTCTTTGTTTTTAGCCCTGACGGATGATCCGTCAGCCCCAACCGCTTATCCGTTAGCCTTGACGGATGACCCGCCAGCCCTGACCGCTTACCCGTCAGCCCTGACGGATGATCCGTCAGCCCCAACCGCTTACCCGTTAGCCTTGACGGATGACCCGTCAGCCCTGACCGCTTATCCGTTAGCTCTGACGGATGACCCGTCAGCCCTGACCGCTTATCCGTTAGCCTTGACGGATGACCCGTCAGACCTGACCGCTTATCCGTTAGCCCTGACGGATGATCCGTCAGCCCTGACCGCTGCGACAGTGTGACGGCATTATAGAGGAGACGCTCGTTCCTCCGGTTTGCACGCCCTCCATTCTGGGGCGTAAGCTCGGGAGATTGAACGAGGTGACCGATGAGCTCGCCGATCCGCTTCCGCCTGAATGGCAGTCCAACCTCTCTCGAGACCGACGACAGCCGCACGCTCCTCTGGGTGCTGCGCACCGACCTGGGCCTCACCGGCACCAAGCTCGGCTGCGGCGCCGGGATCTGCGGCGCGTGTACGGTGCTCATCGACGGCAAGGCCGCCCGCTCGTGCATCACGCCGCTCTCCGCGGTGCGCGATCAGGAGCTGACGACCATCGAAGGGCTGGCGCACGGCGAGACGCTGCATCCGTTGCAGCAGGCTTTCCTGGAGCACGGCGGATACCAGTGCGGCTACTGCACGTCGGGGATGATCCTCGCGGCTTCCGCGTTCTTGCGAGAAAACCCGGCGCCCAGCCGCGCGGCGATCGCCGCCGGGCTGGAGGACAACCTCTGCCGCTGCGGCGCGCACACCCGGATTCTCGACGCCGTCGAAGCGGTGGCGCAAGCGCACGGAGGCAAGCCGTGAGCCTCGTCGAGAGCGGGTTCAACCGGCGGCAGTTCTTCAAGATGGTGGGCGGCGGCATCGCGGTGCTGGTGACCGCGGGACCGTTCGAGCTGTTCGCGCAGGACCGCCGGCGGATGTATCCGGAGGATCTGAACGCCTATCTGCTGATCGGCGAGAACGGCCGGGTGACCGTCTTCTCCGGCAAGATCGAGATGGGCCAGGGCGTGCTCACCTCGCAGGCGCAGATGGCGGCCGAAGAGCTTGGCGTGGCGCTCGAATCGATCGACATGGTGCTCGGCGACACCGACCTCTGCCCGTGGGACATGGGAACGTTCGGCTCGCTCACCACCCGCATGTTCGGACCGGTGCTCCGCGCCGCGGCGGCGGAGGCGCGCGAGGTGCTGCTGAATCAGGCGGCGGACAAGCTGGGCGCCGCGAAGAGCGATCTCACGGTCGAGAACGGCGTCGTGTCGGTGAAGGGAAACTCGGGACGCAAGGTGACCTACGCCGAGCTGGCGAAGGGGAAGAAGATCGCGCGCCTGGTCAACGAGAAGGCGGTGCTCCGCTCGGTGGCGCAGTTCCAGGTGATGGGCAAGTCGGCGCGCCGTTTCGACGGTCGGGAGAAAGTGACCGGTGCCGCTCACTATGCCGGCGACGTGCGGGTGCCGGGCATGCTTTACGGGCGGGTCCTCCGCCCGCCGGCGCATGGCGCCACCCTGGTGAAGGTCGACACCGCCGCGGCCGAGCGGTACCCGGGAGCGAAAGTGGTGCGGCTCGGTGATCCCTGGGATCTCGTCGCGGTGCTGCACGCCGATCCCGAGGGTGCCGCGGCGGCGCTCGCGGCAATGAAGCCGGAGTGGAAGACGGAGCCCCTGGACCTAGATCCGGAGAGCATCTTCGACCATATCGAAAAGACCGCGACCCACGCCGACGAGAAAGATCACCGCGGCGACCTCGCCACCGCGCGGACCGCGGCCTCGCACCTGTTCGAATCGACCTATCGCAAGGGCTACGTGGCGCACGCGGCGATGGAGCCGCACACCGCGCTCGCGCAACCGAAGGACGGCCGGGTGATCGTGTGGGCCTCCACCCAGACGCCGTTCCCGCTGCGCGACCAGATCGCGGAGACGTTGAAGGTCGACAAGCAGAAAGTGCGCGTCATCACGCCCTATCTCGGCGGCGGCTTCGGCGGCAAGAGCGTCGGCCGGCAGGCGATCGAGGCGGCGCGCCTCGCGGCGGCGACCGGCCAGCCGGTGCAGGTCGCCTGGACCCGCGCGGAGGTGTTCTTCTACGACACCTTCGATCCGGCGGCGGTGGTGAAAGTCACCTCGGCGGTCGATGGCAACGGCAAGATCACCCTCTGGGACTACGCCGTCTACGCCGCCGGCGATCGCGGCGCGGCCCTCTTCTACGATGTCCCCAACGCGCGCGTGCGGGCTTTCGGCGATACGAACTACGGCCCGAAATCAGGCCCGGACATCCACCCGTTCGCGACCGGACCGTGGCGCGCTCCCGGCGCCCGCATGAACGTCTTCGCCGTCGAATCGCAGATCGATCGCATGGCCGCCGCGGCCGGCGTCGATCCGCTCGAATTCCGTCTGCGCAATACGTCGGATCAACGCATGCGGCGCGTGCTCCAGGCGGCGGCCGAAGCCTACGGCTGGAAGAGCGCGAAGGGGGGCAACGGAAAAGGGCGTGGGATCGCCTGCGGCATCGACGCCGGATCGTACGTGGCGCTGATCGCGGACATCGCGGTCGACGCGGCCACCGGCGCGATCAAAATCGAGCGGGTGGTAGCGGCGCAGGACAGCGGCATCATCATCAATCCGGACGGCGCCCGCATGCAGATGGAAGGGTGCATCACCATGGGGCTCGGCTACGTGCTGAGCGAAGAAGTGCGCTTCAAAGGCGGCGAAGTCCTCGACCAGGGTTTCGACACCTATCTCCTGCCGCGCTTCTCGATGCTGCCAAAGATCGAAACCGTGCTGGTGAAGAACGACGCGGTCGACCCGCAAGGCGCCGGCGAGCCGGCGATCGTGCCGCTGGGCGGGGCGGTGGCGAATGCCTTCTTCGACGCCACCGGCAAGCGGGTGGACCGCCTGCCGTTGACGCCGGAGCGGGTGAAGGCGGTGTTGGCGGCAGCGCTTTAGGGCGTCTCGGTTTGGTGCGCGAGAAGCGCTTCGAGCTTCTGCAGGCGTGCTCCCTGGTCGGCGAGGAGCTGCTTCTGCTGATCCGCCAGAGCGCGGAGCGTCCCGATTTCGGCGGTCTGCTTCGCCAGCTCGCCCTCCTGCCGCTGCACTTCATTCAAGAGCATCATGTTGACGACGTGGTAACGCACGGTCTGGGCCTGGCCCTGGCCGTCGAACTGCACGAGCTCCGGATCGATCTTGGCGACCTCTTCGGCGATCAGGCCATACTGCATGCGGTGCGAGCCGTCGTCGTAGGGAGCCTTGTAGCGGAAGGTGACCGGGCGCAGTTGCATCACCAGGTGGCTGGCGCCTCCCATGTCCGCAACGTCCTCCTTGAAGCGCGCCGAGGAGGTCAGGGTCCCGAGTTGCCCATTCGAATCAATGAAGACCTGGACGCCGCTCGCCACCGTGACCCCGCTCACCCCGGCGAGGTAGGCCGCGGTCTGGGTGTTCCCGATCCGGATGGTGTCCGACTCGTTGCCGGGCGCCACGTTGCCGATGTCGATGTTGTTGCTGCCCGAGGTGATGAGCGAGCCGGCCGAAAGGCCGAGAGCGATGTTTCTCGTCCCGGTGGTGCCCGCGAGGGCGTTCGTGCCCACCGCGGTGTTGTAGTCGCCGGTGGAGAGGAACAGGGCGTTCAAGCCCACGGCCACGTTGTTCGACCCGCCCGTGTTGTAGCTCATGGCGCTGGCGCCGACGACGGTGTTGCCAGCGCCGTTGGTGTTGCCGGGGAGAGAGCCCGCCCCGACCGACGTGTTGGCGGAGCCCGTCGTCGTGTCGTTCTGGGAGAAGGCGCCGAGCGCGGTGTTGGCGCTGCCGATGGTGCAGGAGAGCAGGCTGTTGTAGCCAAGGCCGGTGTCGCTGTTGCCTGACGTCAGGGCAGCCATGCAGTTGACCCCGATCGCGGTATCGAAGATGCCGGTCGAGACCCCCGGGTTTCCGGCGTTGGTGCCGAGGAAGAGGTCGGTCGGACCCTGGGCCCAAGCCGTGGCGGCGAAGACAAACAGGGAAAGACCGGCGAGGACGAGGGAGCTCCGGGACGAGTTACGCATGAAGAACCTCCTTCTCGATGCCACCCACCCCTGAAACCGGAACGGCCTGAGAGGCAGGAAGCAAACAGTTCCTAAGAGCTTCAAGCTCTGTCGGCGAGACTACCACGCCGCCGCCAGCTCGCTCGGCCACGGAAAAACGTCGACTTCGTGACAAAGTTGACGTGGTTCCGCGTGACCCCGCGGTGCTCACGCGTCCGGGCCTCGCGCAAGTTTCCGGAGGAGACAATGGCGACACGACAAACAACGGACGATCCGCAGATCATCAACTCCCTCAGAATCGGCCCGGAAGATCCGCGGTATCGCGCGGTCGTCGACAAGCGCTTCAACAAGCGATTCATCGCGAGCCCGGACTATGTGCGGTTGGTGAGCTCAACCGATCAGGTGGCGGCGGCGGTGGAGGAAGCGGTGCGGGAAGGGCGGCGGCTCGTCGTGACGAGCGGCGGGCACTGCCTCGAGGGGTTCGTCTCGGATCCCGAGGTGCGGGTGATCGTCGATATCTCGCCGATGAAGCGCGTGGACTACGACCCGGACATGGGCGCGGTCGTCGTCGAGGCCGGCGCCACCGTGGGCGAGACGTTCCGGGCGTTGTTCGAGAGGTGGGGAGTCGTGATTCCGCTCGGCGAGTATCCGGAGATCGGCATGGGCGGGCATGTGGCCGGCGGCGCCTTTGGCTTCCTCTGCCGCCAGCTCGGCCTCGCAGCGGATTATCTCCATGCCGTCGAGGTGGTCACCGTGGATGCGGACGGACGGGCGCGCCGCGTGGTGGCGACCCGGGAGCCGTCCGACCCGCATCGCGACCTCTGGTGGGCGCACACGGGCGGAGGCGCCGGCAACTTCGGCGTCGTCACCCGCTACTGGTTCCGATCGCCCGCCGCTTCCGGCGCCGATCCTGGTGATGGTCCGGCCGGGCTGCTGCCGCGCGCGCCGGAGTCGATCACGACCTTCAAGGCAGAATGGAGCTGGAGCGACATCGATCCGTCGCGCTTCCTGCGCCTCCTCCAGAACCACGGGATCTGGTGTGAGCAAAACAGTGGCGCCGATTCCCCATACGCCTCGCTCTGGACCCTCCTCGAGATCCATCGCAAGCAGTTTGGGAAGATCATCGTCCGCGGTGTGAGCACGGCCGGCGCCGCCGCCGAGCGGCAGATGGATGACCATCTGGCGGCGCTGAGCGAAAGAGTGGGCGCACCGGCTGGTCGGGAGCTGGCACGGATGTCCTGGCTCGAGTTCGCCCTCAATCCGCTCCCCGATCTGTTCGCCGCGCCACCGGGCGGGGTGAGCGCCAAGGTGAAGGACGCGCTCCTCAAGAGACGGTTCACCGATCGGCAGATCCGCGTGGCCTACGACTACCTGACCCGCACGGACCACGACGTCATGGGCGGGATGCTGGGGCTCGCAACCTATGGTGGCGCGATCAATACCGTCGCGCCCGATGCGACCGCCTCCTCTCAACGCGCCGCGATTCTCGACATCGCATGCACCACCGGCTGGCTGGATCCGCAGGAGGAGGCGAACAATCTGGCCTGGGTGAGAGCGTTCTATCGCGACCTGTTTGCGAAGAGCGGAGGCGTCCCGGTCCCAGGCGAAGCGTACGAAGGGTCATTGATCAATCATCCCGACACCGACCATGCAGACCCGGTCCTGAATACCTCCGGCGTGCCCTGGCACACGCTGTACTACAAGGATAGCTACCCGCGCCTGCAGCAGATCAAGGCGCGGTGGGACCCCCGGAATGTGTTCCGCCACGCGTTGTCCATCCGGGCGGACTGACAGCTCAATCCACCCCAGGGCCGGGTCATTCCACCTCAGGGCCGATTCATTCCGCCCGTGGGCTGGCTCATTCCGCCCGAGGGCCGGTTCAATCCGCCCGTGGGCCGGTTCGCCACGCAAACCGGTGGTTGGCCAATCCACAGGTCGGCCGACACCTGGTCGATGACGCCCGTGCCCTAGTCGTCTGTCAACGCAGAGCCGTAGGGTGCGCTGTGCGCACGGGCCGGTTGTGGTGCGCACAGCGCACCCTACGCAGACTGTCATTTCAGCGTTGATGAGGTACTAGCCTTCCCGGGCCTGCTCATCGCTCACAGCAACCCCCCAAGCCCTCAAGGCTTCTCTTCATCCTCCTTGAGCTTCTTCTGGATCGCTTCCTTGAACTCGGGAAGGTGGTCCTGCACGGCCTTCTGTCCGATGGCCATTCCCTTCTGGAAGAGGGTGGGCATGGCGGTGAGGGTCTTCTGGCCGGTGGGCGTCTCGTAGAAGGCGTTGATCTCGCGCAGCTCCTGCTCGGTGAAGGTGTCCATGTAGATCGCCATCATCTGCGGCTTGAGCGCCTCCCAACTCATGTATTTGGCTATGAATTGCCGCATGACGTCCTCGACCTTGGCGAGGTCGGGATTCTGCGCGACCTGGGCCTTGACGACCGAATCGATGGTCTGGTTCAGCAAGACATCCATTTTCGTGGTGCGGAGGAGCTCTTCCACCGCCTGGACGTGGCCGGGCG
>DATARD010000413.1:0-17961 GCA_036264355.1 Thermoanaerobaculia bacterium | reverse complement strand
CTCTTGGACCAAGGTTGGCCCGAGGCTCACCAGAAACACACGCAAGGGGACCTGGTTGAAATCAGGTCTTTTGTGTTTTTGGCGTCACCAAACAGAAAGAGAGAAAAAGAACATGCGTACGACTGGCCGAGTGAAGTGGTTCAACGACAGCAAGGGTTTCGGTTTCATTACGCCGGAGGACGGGCAGAAGGATTGCTTCGTGCACCACTCGGCAATTCAGGGCACCGGCTTCAAGAGCCTTGCCGAAGGCGACCGGGTCGAGTTCGACATCGTCGCCGGCAACAAGGGTCCTGCCGCCGCGAACGTCACCAAGATCTGACCTGATTGCGCCGGGCGCCATGCCCGGGCTGTGATGAGTGGGCCACCCGGACATCGGGTGGCCTTTTCTCTTTGTAGGCTCAACCGCCCGCCGCCACCGTCGCCCGTCCCCCGGTCGCGGGAAGCAGACCGCGCAAGCGCCGCGCGCGTAGATGAAGGTATATCCACCGATCCCGGCGGCGAGGCCGATCAGAACGCCCAAGACCAAACCCACGGCACCCGTGCACCGCATCAGTCTCCTCACAAAAGTGAGGTGACACTAACGCAGGGGCGCCGGCGTGCGCCCCACCCCGGAGGGCAGGGCGCCGAGCGGCTTCGTCCTGCTTACTGACCGGCGGGCAGAACGGTGATGACGCCCATCATCGGCGTGCCGTAGTCGCCATCGGGGTTCTGGATGCCGCCCTTCGGGCCGGGCGCTGCCGGCTGGTGGTCCGCGTCGAGGTGGGAGTGGAAGCGGCAGTAGTAGACGAAGACTCCGGGCTGCGGAAAACGCAGGGTCACCGTGCCGGGTTTCCCGTTGTTGCTGTCGGTCCCCGGAAGCAGCCGGTTGATCCGCCGCGGGTTGACGGTATTGAGGTCGTCGTCGCTCACCACGGTGTGGTCATCGGTGTCCATGTTGATCCAGGTGACCGAGTCGCCAACATGGATCGTCTGGGCGAACGGCGTGAAACGGTCTTCCCCCGGCACGATGATCTGGTTGTGGGATCGCGACTGCTGCTGCACGGCTCCATCGGGAGCCGCGGCGGGAGTCGCGGCGGCCAGCACGCCGGCCAGGAGGGTGAGAAGGAGGGCCAGAAGGAGGGTGCGGACGGAGAGCTTTGTTGTCATAGGGGTCTCCTTTGGAATGCCTCGCCTTTAATGCAAAAGGCGTGCAAGAACTCGTGCCAGGCAGGTCGTCCGGTGGATCTACCGGACGAAATGGCAAGCCCGGCATCGGGTGGGTACCCCGCCGTGGCCAAAAAGTTCAATGCTGATTCAAAAAGCTTGAATCTCGTGACACCAAAGCCAGAAGAAACCACCGGTTGGATTCGCGCTCTCATGGTGCTAGGTTCCGCAAAACTCGTTGTCTCATCAGCACATCGAAGGAGTCGACCATGACCGACAAGCTGAACCGCCGTGAGCTCATCGTCGCAGGCGCCACAGCCGGACTTGCCGCCGCGGTGCCGCGAGCGCTGTCCGGGAAAACATTCGGCGAAGCGCCGGCCGTGGTGGCGCCGAAGAGCGTGAAGCCGGTTGTTATCTCCTCGGCGAACGGCAATGTTTTCAAAAACGGCGGCCCTGTCACCTGCGTCGAGAAGGCGTTCACGCTGATCACCCGCGGCTCCGACGTCCTCGACGCTCTCGTCACCGGGGTCAACATCCTGGAGCTCGATCCGGAAGAGGACAGCGTCGGCTATGGCGGGCTGCCGAACGCCGAGGGCATCGTGCAGTTGGACTCCTCCTGCATGCACGGCCCGCGGAAACAGGCCGGCGCGGTGGCGGCGCTCGAAGGCGTGCGCACGCCGTCCCTGATCGCCAAGGCGGTCCTGGAGCAGACCGATCATCACTTGCTGGTTGGCAAAGGCGCGCAGGAATTCGCCCACAACCTGGGATTCAAGATCGAGGACGACCTCAACACCGAGCACTCCCGCCACCTCTGGCTGGAATGGAAGCGGCGCACCGATCCGTCGCACTACCTCGATCCGCAGCACCGCGTGGAAGCCGGATACCGGGCCGCCCTCCAGATGGCCGACGAGGGTCTCCTCCGCCGGGAGCATCTCTGGGGCACCATCAACTGCGACGGGATCAGCCCGAAAGGGGAGATCTGCGGCGTCACCACCACCAGCGGCCTGTCCTGGAAGATCCCCGGCCGCGTCGGCGACTCCCCCATCCTCGGCGCCGGCCTCTACGTCGACGGGGACATCGGCGCCGCCGGCTCGACCGGCCGCGGCGAGGCGAATCTCTACAACCTCTCGTCCTTCCTGATCGTCGAGGCCATGCGCCGCGGCGCCAGCCCGAAAGACGCCGGCATGGAAGCGCTGCGGCGCGTCGCCGCGAACACCGTCGAAAAACGGCTGCGCAACGACCGCGGCCAACCGGCCTTCGACCTCACCTTCTACATCCTCAATCGCAAAGGGGAGTATGCCGGCGTCTCCCTCTACGCGGGACACTACGCGGTCTGCACGGAACACGGCCCGGCCACACTGGCGACCGAGGCTCTGTATGAAGGCAAGGCGTAGACTAGAATCGGGACCATGAAAGCGAGCCCTTCTTGAACGGCGAGCCCTCCCTGCGGGAGGCGCTGCGGAGCGTGAAGGTTTTTACCGACCTGGCGGATGAGGAGATCGGCTGGCTCGCCGAGCATGCCGAGGAGGTCCGCCTGGCCGACGGCGAAGCGAGCATACGGGAGGACGAGCCCGCCGACCGCATGGTCGCGGTCCTCTCCGGCGAGCTCGTCGGGCGGCGGGAGAAGGGAGCGGCGGACGGGCGGACGTTCATCGCCCGCGCCGGCGAGGTCACCGGCATGCTGCCGTTTTCGCGGATGAGCACCTGGCGGGCCACCGCGCGCGCCAACGGTCCGGTGTGGCTGGCGGTCATTCCGGCGACGCTCTTCCGCGAGATGCTGGCGCGCATCCCGGTCCTCGAGGGGCGTTTGATCGGCGTGATGACCGACCGCACGCGGGAGACCACGCGCGCGGAGCAGCAGAACGAGAAGCTGCTCGCGCTCGGCAAGCTGTCCGCCGGTCTGGCGCACGAGCTCAACAACCCCGCGTCCGCCGTCGGCCGCGCGGTCGTCGAGCTCCGCACGCGGATCACCGGTCTGCCGCCGCTCACCGCCGAGCTGATCGCCCAAGGCGTCGACCGGCAGCAGATGACGGCGCTCTGCAAGCTCCGCGGCGGCCCGGACCGGCACGCTGCGGCGGCGCTCGATCCGCTCGCCCTGTCGGACCTCGAAAGCGCGGTCTCCGACTGGCTGGAGGCGCGCGGAGTGAAGGACGCCTGGCGGCTCGCTCCGGCGTTCGCGGCGGCCGGCATGACGGCGGACGACCTCGCCGGTTTCACCAACGGGATTCCGGAGGCCGCCCTGCCCGCGGCCATCGCCTGGTCGGAGGCCGGCCTCGCGATCGACGCCCTGCTCACCGACGTCGAAAACGCCGCCCGCCGCATCTCCGATCTGGTGGGAGCGGTCAAGGAGTACTCCTACATGGACCGCGGCCTGACCGAACGGGCGGCGACCGACCTCCACCGCGCGATCGACAGCACGCTCACCATGCTCGGCCACAAGGCGCGGGTGAAGAACGTCACCCTGGTCAAGGACTACGCGCCGGATCTCCCACCCATCCAGGCGTTCGCCGGCGAGCTGAACCAGGTGTGGACGAACCTGCTCGACAACGCGCTCGACGCGGTGGCGGACGGCGGCAAGGTGACCGTCCGCACACGCCGCAAGAACCACCACGTGGAGGTGGAGATCGGCGATGACGGTCCCGGCGTCCCCGCCGATCTCCAGGGAAGGATCTGGGAGCCCTTCTTCACCACCAAGCCGATGGGACAGGGCTCGGGGCTGGGCCTCGACATCACCCGCCGCATCATCGTCCTGCGCCATGGCGGCGAGATCCGCCTCGACTCGCAACCCGGCGACACCCGCTTCACCGTCTGCCTGCCGCTCGAAAGCCGGGCCGGAGATCAATAGCGCGCGTCGACGCGGCGGAGCTTCAACATGTCGCGAAACACCCCGATTCTCCTGATCACCCTCTTGCTGTTGGCTGGTCTCGGCTCGCCCAATGCCTCCGGCGACCCGCAGGAGGATGCCTTCACGAAGGAGCTGAAATCCCTGGCCGGCACGTGGAGGCCCATTTCCACCGAGAACAACGGACATAAGTCTTCCGCAGGAGACCTGAAGGGCATCCTTTGGACCCGGGACGCAGACGGCAAGTGGACGGCGCGGCGTGGTGACAAAACCCTTGTCGAATGGGCCGTCAAAAAGATCGACACGACGAAGAACCCCAAAACGATCGACATTGAGATCGCGGCCGGCTACTACAAGGGGGTCATTTACCTGGGCATCTATGAGCTCGATGGCGATACCCTGCGGATCTGCTTCGCCCTGCCAGACAGGCCCGTGCGGCCCACAGATTTCTCAGCGAGCCAAGGGAGCGTCCGCGCATTCTCCGAGTTCAAGAGGGAGCAGGCAGGCTCAGTCAGGCCGCAGTGAGCGCACTGAGCGTGACGTAATACCCGTCCGGATCTCGGAGCGAGAGCTCCATCGTTCCAGTGTTCCGGTTCACATGGGGCTCCTCTTCGAGCCGGTCAACCAGAGCGCGTGCCCTCGGCACGGCCATGTTGAAATCATCGATGCGGAAGAACAAGAGGAGACCGTTGCCAGGCTGCGCGTGCTCGGGGCTCGTCAAAGACGGATGCTCGTGGGCGCCCCACTCGTGAAGGCAGAGCAGGACCGTTCCATCCGAGTCGAGGATTTGACCGAAGTGGTCATGGGCGGGAGCCGTCTCCGGCAGGCCGAAGAGCGACTGGTACCACTTGAAGCTGGCGGGCACATCGGCAACGCCAATGATCGTCCATGTGCGTCTCAATGGAGGTTCTCCGGAGGCCTAACGTTTGACATGGTCCCTCAGCGTACCTTGATACCCCCAGATAAATGGAATCTCATGATCTCACTCCCTCAACCGGGGACAAGGTATGGGCATCGCGGGCCAAGAGCCACCGGCCATCGAACTGTTTGCGGTATACAGTGATTCGATAACCGGCCAACTGAGTCGTTTCTCCACCTGCGAGCCGGGTAACCGACAAAGTGTCCCGGCTCCGCGTGTAGGCGACTTCGCCTACGAGTACGACCTCTTCCAATTCGCTGTTGCAACGGACCTGATTCCGTTGGTGTGCGGCTGAGAAGTTGACGGAGAATCCATCCCGACCGAATGGCGATTGGCCCGGATTGAGGAATACAACATCGTCCGCCATCAATGTGAGTAAGCGGGCCAGATTGCCGGTATTGACGGCACTAATCCACGTCGAATGGACCTCACGGATTTCTTGTTCATCGGATCTCATCTGTTGTCTTCGACTCCGAATGATAAGCCGCCTAACGGCTTGGCGATCACCGGCGGCGCGCAGCGCCGTCAGGTGCATCGCCGTGTTCGACGACTTTGCTACCAGAACTTCCACCAGACCTTACGACGAGCAGCGTCCTCCCGCGATTTCGTACCCACTGGCTTCTCAGGATAGGCAGTCCCTGAAATGTGGTGCTGGAAGATGCCCTTCGGGGCCTCACTCGACGATGCTTCGGGGACCGGGAACTCAACCTGCCTGCCGAGCAACAAGTTGCTGATGAGAAAGTGCAGCAGTTGTGAATCGTAGGCATCGTCTGTCGCTTGGTACTGAGTCTGATTCCGGTTCACCAGCGCGCGGCGAACCGTGTACTTCCCGGCTATCTCTTCCAATTCCACGTAGTATATGCAGATCCCTGTCCAGCTGCGATGCAGGTGCAGGGTGGTTTCGTCAAGATAGATGAACCACTTATCCTCCATCTCCTCGGTGATCAAGCCACGTGAGATCTTCTCGAATTCCTCCGAAGAAAACTCTTCACTATAGCCTAGGACGACCGTTTCCTGAGGCATCGGCTGGGTTTTCCATGAATCTCTGCGCGCCGTTTCCATCTCAGCCAGCCTCATGAACCTCTAGATCGATATCAATGTCGGCAGCCTCCATCGGGCTAATCGTCTCTGACGCTTAGACTTACAGAAGGTTACACCAGTTCCTAATGCTCGTCAACGCGATTCGCTTTGATGTGTAAGCAGCCGGGCCGGTCAGAGGACATCCATGGCCGAAGCCCTCCGCCCCGAAGAGGCGGTCGAATCTCGCGCCCCCATTCCCCACTGGGCATGGGGCCGGCGGAGCGCCTGGCGGAGGTGGGTCTCGTCGAACAGCCCGGCGGCGAGGTACTGGCAAATGATGGCAACGCCACCGCCGAGTCGGACATCCTTGCCTTGGCCCAGGTCCGCTAGAGCCTCCGCGTTCGGAACCCGCTTCTAACCCTACGCCGAACGAAGGCCAGCCCGATCGACAAGACCGTCGGACGGTGCACCACAGATCCGAGGAGGAGAGCGAAAGCCGGACGCCCGAACAGGTGAGGCGAATGGTCGTACAAATCAGGCGGACGGTCGTACAACCCAGGTGCACGACCGTTCAAATCAGGCGGATGGTCGAACAACTCAAGGGGACGCCCCTGCAAATCAGGCGGACGGTCAACCAACTCAAGGGGACGCCCCTTCAAATCAGGCGGACGGTCGAACAACTCAAGGGGACGCCCGTTCAAATCGGACGGACGGTCGCACAACTCAAATGGACGCCCGTTCAAGCCGGGCGGACGGTCGCACAACTCAGGTGGACGCCCGTTCAAGTCGGGCGGACGGTCGCACAAGTCAAGTGGACGCCCGTTCAAATCGGACGGACGGTCGCACAACTCAGATGGACGCCCGTTCAAGCCGGGCGGACGGTCGTACAAGTCAGGCGGACGCCCGTTCAAGTCAGGTGGACGGTCGTTCAGGTGAAGGGGACGTTCGAAGAGGTGAGACGCACGAGCTCGTGGGAGGACGTGGAGCGTTTCGCGGGGACGGTGAGGGCCGACCAGAAGAAAGGGGCGTGGCTGGTGGCCACGCCCCGGGGAGAACCAGAAAGCGAGAGGGGTTACTCGTGCGACGGCGCGGACGGTGCCGGCGGCACCACCGGGATGTGGCTCGGCTTCACGGGCTTGCCGTCGGGCCCGACCAGCCGGACGCGCGGCTTGCTGCGGAAAGGCTGCTGGTCGAACTCCACCAGCTTCTCCGACCGGTTGCCGTACTTCTGGCGGACCGCGGCGTTCACGAGGGTCATCAGCCTCTTGCCGTCGGTGTTGAGCTCGAGGAGACGCTTCGAGACGTCCTGTTTGGCCGCGGTCAGACTCGCCTGCTGCGAGGTGAGATCTTTCATCTCGGCCAGCACCGCCTCGACGTTTTGCCGAGGAACGTCCATGTGGGGGAGATCCGCACTGTTGGCCACCAGTGCGTTGCGGCGGAGCTGCAGTTTCTCCTGAATGAGTGCAGAGGTTTTACGTCCCATCGATTCCTCCTTTGAGTGGGTCTGTTGGTCTGTCGACTACCCTCAACGTGCCGGCAGGAACACTATAGGTATCGAATTGACCCTTTGTCAAGCACCTTCGCTACGAAATAAGTTTCAGTATTGTACGAAAACCGTAGCCCCGGTACTCTGCGCGTTATGGATCGCGGTCGAAACGCCAAGAGCGCGCTCCACCAACTTTTCGGCGGGCCCGCACGTCTGTAGTGTGTGACTCAGGAACTCGCCATCCCCGCCGGTCGACTCAGCGATCAGACCATGACTGCCGCCGAGCGATTGGAACGCCTCTACGACACGGCTCACCAGCGGCTCTACCGCCTCGGCTGCCGGATGACCGGCGACGCCGACGCGGCGCTCGATCTGATCCAGGAGACGTTTCTGCGCGCCGCCGGACGGCCGGATGCGGTGCCGGCCGCCGACTCCGCCGCCGAGGCGTGGCTGGTGCGGGTGCTGGTGAACCTCTGCCGCGACCGGTTCCGCAAGCAGGCCGTGCGTACGCGATCCGCGGACCGGGTGCCGGTGGGGCATGCCGCCGAGGATCCGGAGGCGGCGGCGGTGGCGCGCGATCTGGTGAAGGCGGCGTTGGCGGCCCTGGCGCCGCGGCGGCGGGCGGTGATCGCGCTCTGTGAGCTCGAAGAGCTGCCGGTGCGGGAGGCCGCGCGGCTGCTGGGGATCACCGAGGTGACGGTGCGCTGGCATCTGATCGCGGGAAGGCGGGAGATGGCGGCCTGGCTCGGAAGGAAATTGTCATGACGCAGAAAACTCTCGATCCGGAGGATCTCAAGGCCCTGCTGCGGCAGGGAGATCCGGCCCGCACGCTGGACGCCGAGGCGGCGGAACGCCTGCGGCGGACGATCCGCGCCGCGGCCCGCGAATCCGCCTCCATGTCTCCCGCGGAAGCGCCGGGATGGAACCTGCGCGTCGTCTTGGCCACCGCGGTGATGACGGCCTGCGCGCTTCTTCTGGTGGTGGGCCTGGAGCCGCACGATCCGGCTCCGGTCTCCAAGGCGCCCGCAACACGCCGGGTGCAGATCGATTTCGCCACGCCGGGAGGGACCCGGATCGTGTGGACGCTGATCCGGGAAGAACCCGGAGGAAGGAGAGGACGATGAGGTGCGGACGGAGCTGTTCCATCCTGTTCATCAGTCTGTTGCTCGCCGGTACCATGGCCCCGGTCGCCGCGCAGGAGGCGCCGCCGGCTCCCGGGAGATCGTCACCAGAGCCGGCACCAGCCGGGAGACCGGCACCGGCTCCGTGGCCGGCCGCCGAGAGACCGACTCCGCGCCCCCCGGGGTCGGGCAAGAGCGCCATGTTTCAGATCGCCCTGGTGCTGGCCGACAACGAGCCCTCCAAGGAGCCGCCGCAGTCGTTGCCCAAGGGTCTCCAGAAGGCGGTCACCGACATCCAGGACTTCCTGCCGTTCAAGAGCTACCGGCTGTACGACTCGGCGCTCGTGCGCTCCACCGGCGAGGTGCACGCGAACCTGAAGGGGCCGGACGGCGCGTATATGGCGTCGTTCCTCTTCCGCGATGAGGGAAACGAGGGAGGAGCCGCGCGCGGCGGCTATCTGGTCGATCCGTTCTCGCTCGAAAAGATGCCGGCGCCCCCATCCTCCTCCCCGCAGCCTCTGGCCCGAGGCGTCGCGCCACGGGCTCCGGAGCCGCCGCAGGTATCCTCCTTCCGCATCCGCCCGGGCGAAACCGTCGTCGTGGGCTCCTCCGGGCTCGCCGGCGGCAAGTCGCTCATCGTCGTGCTCACCGCGCTTCCCTGATGTGGGGGGACTAGTGCCCCCTCAATGTCGAAATGACAGTCTGCGTAGGGTGCGCTGTGCGCACCACAACCGTCCCTTGTGCGCACAGCGCACCCTACGATTCTGCGTTGACAGACGACTAATAGTGGTAGCGGATCTGCGCGATCAGCAGGTCGTCGTCCTTGACCCTATAGACGATTCGGTGCTCGGCGTTGATGTGGCGTCGGAGAGTTCTCGTTCCGCTCTCCCTCCCGCTCGAGCTCGAGGATCGCCTCCAGAAGCCGCTGAGCGTTCTTCGGGCTGCGGAACAGGTAGGCGGTCTCCTCCAGGGAGTGGAAGTCATCGAGGGAGAGCATGACCACCGAGGTCTCGCCGCTACGGGTGATGATCACGGGCTCGTGATCCTGGCAAACGCGGTCCATGGTCTTGGCAAGGTTGGCGCGCGCTGTCGTGTAGGTGATCGAGTCCACGTGCTTCTCCCCGTTCAGAGAAACTGTGATTTGGGTCAAGGTCTGCCGGGCGGCCCGAAGGACGGCGGTGCGTCCTGCAGTGCGCTGCCCCAGTTGGAGCCGGCCGTCTTGGAGAGCGTGAAGGCGAGGGCTCCGCCGTTCCGCGCAAAGCTCGCCGGCAGCCATGGTTTCGCCGCCGGCTTTCCGTCCAGGGTCAACGCCGTCACATAGGGCGCGTCCATGGCGGCCCCCTGGGCTTCGAGGGTCACGCGCCCACCTGGTCGCTCGACGACTGCCTTCTCGAACAACGGGCTGCCGAGGACCAGCTCGGCACGGCCGGGATAGAGCGGATACAGGCCGAGCGCTGCCCAGACGTACCAGGACGACATCTCGCCCAAGTCGTCGTTGCCGGAGATGCCGTCCGGCGCGTTCGTCCAGATCTGCTTCAGGGCGGCGCGGACCAGCTCCTGGGTCTTCCAGGGCTGGCCGGCGAAGTCATAGAGCCAGGGCGAGGCGATCGACGGCTCGTTGTCGAGCTCGGCGTGGGCGCCGCCGGCCTTGGTCACGGCGAGACTGCCGTCGGGCCGGTAGAAGAAGCGGTCGAGCCGCGCGACGGCGCTCTTCGTGCCGCCCAGCGCGGCGAACAGGCCGGCCGGATCGAAGGGCACCATCCAGAGATATTGCGCGCCGGAGCCTTCGACATAGTTGTCGTCGTCCTCGACGTTGAAATCGACCGCCTTCCAACTGCCGTCGGCATTCCGCGGCTGGATGTAGCCGCCTTCGGGGGCCGCCTGGGGGTTGAACAGGTTGCGCCACCAGCCGGCGCGCGCGAGGAATTGCCGCTCGGCCGCGGAATCGCCCACTTCGCGGGCAAGCTGGGAGAGCCCGAAATCGGCGGCCGCCAGCTCCAAGGTATCGGCGACGCTGCCCCAGCCCGGAGCCCCGACCGGCATGTAGTGCAGCTTGAGCCACCCATCCAGGCCGGGGCGTTGGCCGACGCACAGCACGGGACACCCCTTGCGGCTCAGGTCCTTCTCCGCCGGCACCGTGGCCGCCTTGAGCAGCGAGGCATAGGCACGCTTGACGTCGAAGTCATGGCCGCCGAAGGCGTAGATCGCGGCGATCGAGGGCGCGGACGGATCGCCGTTCATGACGCTCGTGGCGCCGGTGAGATGCGTCCAGCGGTCCCAGACTCCGCCGTTCTGCTCGGCCTGGTTGAGCAGCGACTGGGCGATGTCCGAGCCGAGCCCGGGGTCGAGCCAGGTCACGAGCTGGAGCTGCGAGCGGTAGACGTCCCATCCGGAAAAATTCGCGTATTGCGCCCGCTGCGGCGCGGCGACCTCGTGCACCTTGCCGTCGAATCCCAGATATTGGCCGTTGACGTCGCTGTAGAGATTGGGCTCGAGCAGAACGTGGTAGAGCGCGGTGTAGAACACGGTGCGCTCGTCCTTCGTGCCGCCGGTGACGGCGATCTGCCGGAGTCTGGCGTTCCAGGCCGTTTGCGCCGCCTGGCGCACGCTTTGAAGCGTCGTTCCGTCCGGGCTTTCGGCCGCGAGGTTGGCGCGCGCATTGGCGAGGCTCACATAGGAGATGCCGACCCGCAGGTTGACCTCGGTGCCCGGCGCGAAGGCGATCCAGGCTCCCGAGCCGGTGCCGCCGGGAGGAAAGCCGCGGTCGCCATAGCCGGTGCCGCCATGGGCCTCGCGCGCCCCCTCGTGGATCTCCGCATCGTGCCAGGTGCCGCCGGCCGTGAACGGCTGGTCGAGCTGCGCCACGAAATAGAGCGTGTAATAGCTTTCCCTCCGGTCCGGCGCGAGATAGCCGCAGAAGTTCCCGCTAGTCACCGAGCCCGAGACCTCGCGCTTCTCCGGATCGACGTGCACGGCGGCGTCGCTGCTGCCGACCTCGGAATCCGAGGCGAGAAAGAGCAGATGGGCCGGCTTGTCTTGCGGATAGGCGAAACGCGCGTAGCCGGTCCGCGGCGTGGCGCTCAGACCGACCGTGACGCCGTTGGCGAGCTTGACCTGATACCAGCCTGGAGAGGCCGTCTCCTCCTCGTGCTTGAAGAGGGTCGAATACATGGTGAACGGAGCGGCGGAAGGCGACATCTCCACCGGCCCCGTCACCGGCATGATCGGGACGTCGCCGCTGGCGCCCAGGCAGCCGGTGCCGGACAGATGGGTGAGACTGAACCCCCGGATCCCGTTCGAGCGCCATTCATACCCCCCGGGCGCGGCGATCGGAACCCTGCGTCCCGGAAGCGGCGTCTCTTCGGGACTGAAGGCCACCATGCCGAAAGGAAGGGTCGCCCCGGGATAGGTGTTGCCGCCGTTGGTCGTGCCGATGAACGGATTGACCTCGCCGGGGGGCTCCGGGGCCTGAGCATGCGCCGGCACGGCTCCGAGGGCCACGAGCAAGATCGTAAGGGCGATGGAAGGAGGCATACGGGCGCCCATCGTACTTCATCCGCGGCGAGCACACGGACGAGCACAGACAGGCACAGACCTCCACGGACCCGTGGGACGGGGCGCGCCTCGTCCGTGAAGGTCGGTGTTCGTCCGTGCTCGTCCGTGATGGTTTTCTACGACTCCCCCTGCGGCCCGATGGTGCAGTCTCCGCTACCGGTTTCGATGTGGATGGCGGTGCGGCCGTCTCCGCGTTTGGCGCCGATCACTTTGCGGCCGGAACGGCGCAGGACGGCGTCCTTGTAGCGCACCCGCAGCTCGCCGCTCCCCTGGTCGGAGTCGACGTTGAACGAGGCGGCCGGGCTGGCTTCGATGCGGACGTTGCCGCTGCCGGTTTTGGCGATGAGCTTGCGGGCCTGCGCCAGGGTGCTGCGCAGCAGCACGTCGCCCGAGCCGGTGTCGGCCGACAGTTCCTCGACCTCAACGCCCAGCAGCTTCACGTTCCCTGAGCCGGTGTCGGCGATCACCTGGCCGGCGTCGCCGCCTTTGATCGTGACGTTGCCGGAGCCGGTGTCGAGGGTGAGCTTGCTGGCGGCGAGGCTCTCCACGGTCACGTTGCCGGAGCCGGTGTCGAGCGAGCCGCTGCCGATCAGGTTGTGCACCACGACGTCGCCGGAGCCGGTGTCGATCCTGGTCTCGCCCTTGACGGCGCCGATCACCACGTTGCCCGAGCCGGTGTC
This sequence comes from Thermoanaerobaculia bacterium, assembly GCA_036264355.1. GTDB lineage: Bacteria > Acidobacteriota > Thermoanaerobaculia > Multivoradales > UBA5704 > UBA5704. Next base: position 5,195 of record DATARD010000413.1, on the reverse strand, counting down.
CACGGTCAGCCGCCCGGAGTAGGAGGCCAGGGTCACCTTGCCGCTGCCGGTGTCGAGGCTGAGCGTCCCTTCCAGGGCGCCGCTGCCGTTCATCCGGCCGACCGCGTTGCGCACGGCGACATGGCTGCCCGCCGGCAGGGCGATCCGCAGGTCGGCGTAGAGGGTGGGGACACCCGAGCGCGTCTCGCTGTAGATGCGCACTTTCTCGCCGCGGTAGGTGGTCGCGGTGTGGCTGTCGTCGAAGAGGCTCAGCACAAACCCGGTGGTGCCGCTGCTGTGATCCTGCGGGTAGCAGTAGGATTTGTACTTCTCCACCGGATAGGCCAGCGCCCATTCGTCCCGCCCCTTGGCGTCCTGGGCGCGCACCCACTTCATGCCGTCGAGGAGCTTCTGGGTCTCGGCGGCGCTCGACGCTTGGGCATGGACGGTAGCCTCGACGACGACGTCCTTGCCGTCTCCCCGCACCAGCTCGACGTGACCGGCCAGATTGGCGAGCCGGATTGCTGGAGCTTGCGGCGGGAAGGCCTGGCGGAAAGCGCGGCTCTTGGCGGTGTCTTCGGCCTGCGCGGTCAGCGCCGCGCCGAGCGCGGCGGTGAGCATCAAGGCCGTCAGCGCGGCGCGCCGGGTCCATGGGGTCGATCGGTGCATGACAATCCTCCTTCTCGATTCCGCCCTCCACTACGCGGACCGGCGCGGATAGGTTGCAACGCGGTATGCTGCGGCCACTTTCGCCACGGGAGGAAGTATGCGCTCCGTCCACGTCCCTGTCGCCATCATCATGCTCACCCTGGGTGCTCAGGCAGTCGCCGCGGCCTCCCCTCCGCCGGCCCTTTCGTACGACGCGATCTTCGCCGACGACGTCAACGGCCGCTCTCCCAGCCAGCTCGCCTGGTCGCCGGACGGCAGGACGCTGACCTGGGTCGACGACGACGGCCTGTGGTCCTTGGACCCCATGGCGGGGGCATCGGGGACAGCGGGCAAGCCGCAGCAGATCCTGCGCCGGGCCGACCTCGAGTCCGAGATCGCGGCCTACCAGTGGTCGCCGCGCGGCGACTCCCTGCTGCTCGAATCCGGCGGCGACCTTTACCTGCTCGCGCTCCCCGGCCAGGCTCTGCGCCGGCTGACCGAGACCGCCGCCGTGGAGAAGGATCCCAAGTTTTCTCCCGACGGCACGCGGATCGCGTTCGTGCGCGGTTTCAATCTCTATCTCCTCGATCTCGCGTCCGGCAGCGAGCGGGCGCTCACCGAGGACGGCAAGGAGAACGAGATCGTCAACGGCGTTCCCGACTGGCTGTACTGGGAGGAGATCTGGCACCGCAACCCGACCGGCTACTGGTGGAGCCCGGACGGCCGGAGCATCGCTTACTGCCGCTTCGACGAGCATGACGTGCCGGCGCATGCGATCGTGGACGACGGGGTGCGGATCCCCCGGGTCGGCTGGCAGAAATATCCGAAGCCGGGGGATACGAATCCGCAAGTCCGCGTCGGCGTCCTCGATCTCGGCAGCGGCCGGACGACCTGGATGGCGACCGGGGATTCCGACGGGTACCTCGCCCGGGTGGCGTGGACGCCGGACGGCGGCGCGCTGGCGATCCAGTCCATGAACCGCAGCCAGTCGCGCCTCGACCTGCTGCGCTGCGCGGTGGTGGACGGCCGCTGCGGCACCCTGGTCACCGAGAGCTCTCCGACCTGGGTCGACGTCGTCGACGACGCGCGCTTCCTGCCCGACGGCCGCTTCCTCTGGACATCGGATCACAGTGGCTGGCGGCAGCTCTTTCTCTACGGTCCGGACGGCAAGCTGATCCGCCTGGTCTCGCCCGACGGCTGGGTGGTGGCGTCGCTGGAGCGGGTGCCCGAGGCCGGCGAGAAGGAGCCCTGGGTGCTGTTCACCGGCTACCGGCGAGACGGCTCGGTGCTCTCCGCGATCGATCGCCAGGTCGTGCGCGTGCCTCTGCTCGGCGGAACGGCCGAGGTGCTGACGCCGGAGCCGGGCAGCCACTCCGCGCTGGTCGCGCCGCACACCGGCCACTGGGCGCATCTCTGGAGCACGGCGGACGTGCCGGATCACGCCGAGGTGCGATTGGCCGCTGGTGGAGGAGCGTCCAAGGTGGTTCCGCTCCCCGTGGTTCCGCTCCCCTACATTGCTCCGGCGAAGTACGATCCGGCGGCGCTGCCGCGGTCCGAGTTCATCACCATCCCCGGACCCGGCGGCGCCCTCCTGCCGGCGCGCCTGATCAAGCCGGTGCCGTTCGATCCGGGCCGGCGGTATCCGGTGATCATGTTCCAGTACGGCGGCCCCGCCTCGCAGACCGTGACCAACCGCTGGGACCGCGGCCGGCGCACCCTGTTCCATAAGCGGATGGCCCAGCTCGGCTTCGCGGTGCTGACGGTCGACGGCCAGAACACGGTCTTCTTTGGACAAGACGGCGAGAACCTCGATTTCCTTCACATGGGCGAGGCGAACCTCGCGGCCCAGCTAGCGGCGGTGGACTACCTGAAACAACAGCCCTGGGCGGACACCAAGAACATCGGCCTCTGGGGATGGTCCGGCGGCGGCTTCACCACCCTCTATTGCCTGCTCCACCGGCCGGGCGTCTGGAAGGCCGGCGTGGCCGGAGCGCCGGTCACCGATTGGCGCCTCTACGATTCGGTCTACACCGAACGGTTCCTCCGCCTGCCGAAGGACAACGAGGCCGGCTACCGCGAATCGTCTCCGATCACCTACGCCGACCGGCTCAAAGACCACCTGCTGATCGTGCACGGCCTCGCCGACGACAACGTCCACACCCAGAATTCGGTGCAGATGATCGACCGCCTCGTCCACGCCGGCCGCCCGGTCGAAGAGGCCTTCTACCCCGGCGAGAAGCACGGCATGCGCCCGCCTTCGATCCGCCACTTCTTCGAGCGGATGGAAGAGTACTGGACGCGGACGCTAGGCGACAACCTAAAGTAGTGGGAGGCGCTCCCGCGATGATCGAGCTATTCGGGTTGGGCTGGAACTGCCCGAGGAGCGGGGATGCGCGTCAAGCCCGAGACATCGTCGAAACCGGAGTCAAAGCTCAACACACGCCGAACACCGTGACGCTCCATGGCCGCAACATGCAGCGCATCCCGAGCGGATAACTGATCCTGCTCCAGAAGGATCTCCCGGGCTCGGTCCACAACTGCGAAATCCACAGGAAACACCTCGTCCACGACTCCCAGGATGGCCGCGAAGGCCGGCTTGATCGCATTCCTGCGAGCCGTGGAGTGGTACCGGTGCAGAAGCTCCTGCAGCACTTCCGCATCGGTCACCAAGCGCTCACCAGAGGTAACGGCCGCCGTCAGCAGCCGCAGAGCCTCTGTCTTGTTGGGATGATCTGCCCCCACGAGGTACATGGGGATGTTCGAGTCGATAAAGATCATGCAGGGGTCAAGCGCGGTAACCCTGCTCGATCTCAGCGAGCATCTGCTCGATGTCCGCGGTCGGGAAGCTGTGGCTCGCCGCCTGGCGGATCGCCGTCAACTTCTCCTCGGGGCTTTTTGCGGGCTTGCCCGGACGGATCTCAAAAAGCGTCTGGCGGACCCACTCGGACGCCGAGATCCGGCGCTCTCGGGCCATGCGCTGAATGTCCTCCAGCTCCGCGTCGTCCAAGATCAACTCCAGTCGCCGACTCATACGAAAATAGTAGCCCAAGCTGGGAACCCCGGTCAAACTGCTGGGCTAGTCAGCTAGTCAAGGTTTTCGCCTACCCGGCCTGATACCGCTTCAAAATCACCGCGCCGTTGGTGCCGCCGAAGCCGAAGGAGTTGGTGAGGGCGTATTCGAGGTCGGCCTTGCGGGGCTGGTGGGGGACGAAGTCGAGATCGCACCCTTCGCTGGGATGGTCCAGGTTGAGGGTCGGCGGCAGGATCTGGTGCTTGACCGCGAGGGCGAGGATGCCCGATTCGAGGCCTCCCGCCGCGCCGAGCAGGTGGCCGGTGGCGGACTTGGTGGACGAGACGGCCAGCTTGGCGGCGTGCTCGCCGAAGACCGCCTTGATCGCCTTCACCTCGGAGAGGTCTCCCAACGACGTCGAGGTGCCGTGGGCGTTGATGTAGCCGATCGACTCGGGGGCCAGACCGGCGTCTTTCAACGCCGCCTTCATCACCAGGACGGCCCCGGCGCCTTCCGGATGCGGGGCGGAGATGTGATAGGCGTCGGCGCTCATACCGTAGCCCACCACCTCGGCGTAGATCGGCGCGCCGCGCCGCTCGGCCCGCTCCAGCTCTTCGAGGATGACGATCCCGGCTCCTTCGCTCATCACGAAGCCGTCGCGCCCTTCGTCCCAGGGGCGGGATGCCTTCTCCGGCTCGTCGTTGCGGTGCGAGAGGGCGCGCATGGAGCAGAAACCGGCCACCGCGAGCGGCGTGATCACCGCTTCGGTGCCGCCGGCGATCATGGCGTCGGCTTCGCCCCACTGGATCAGCCGGAAGGCGTCACCCACCGCGTGAAGACCGGTGGTGCAGGCGGTGGCGGGCGAGGAGTTGGGACCCCGCGCGCCGTGGCGGATCGACACCTGGCCGGCCGCCATGTTGACGATCAGGCCGGGGATGAAGAACGGGGAGACGCGGTGCGGCCCCTTCTCGAGCAGGATGCGATGCATCGACTCGATGAGCGGCAGGCCGCCGATCCCCGAGCCGATGACCACGCCGGTGCGCCCGGCTTCGCTCTCCGGGACCACGAGGCCGGCATCTTCGACCGCGAACTGCGCCGCCGCCAGCGCGTACTGGATGAACGTGTCGGTCTTCTTGAGCTCTTTCTTGTCCAGATAGTCCAGGGGATCGAACCCTTTGACCTCGCCCGCGATCCGCGCCGGGTACTCCGACGCGTCGAAACGGGTGATCGGACCGATCCCGCTGCGGCCCTCCAGGAGGGCCTGCCAGGTCTGGGCGGTGCCCACGCCGAGGGGGGACACCAAGCCCACCCCGGTGACGACGACACGGCGGCGCACGGTGGAATTCAAGGTCTTGGCTGGAAAAAAGACAGCGGTTGGCGACTCGGTCGGAGACGGACCGGGGAGCTCAGTTCTGGTCTCCGGCGTTGTTCTGGATGTACTCCACCGCTTCTTTGACGTTGCTGATCTTCTCCGCCTCTTCATCGGGGATCTCGATGCCGAACTCTTCTTCGAACGCCATCACGAGCTCCACGATGTCGAGGGAGTCGGCGCCGAGAT